>CAXRJJ010000019.1:0-32446 GCA_964230945.1 Yoonia sp. | reverse complement strand
AGAGTTCGCTTCAATCAGAAGACCGTTAATGATGACCTTACAGAAACAGAAACTACATACTACATCATTGGAGAATATTGGTACACAACCGACCTCATTGAGGAATTCGACAATGTTGCTTCAAATCTTCACAGGAAGAACGCTCGCTTGGCTTTGACTCGTCAGTTGCTGACCGATGCTTTGGATACAGAGGAATTGAATTCGTTGTATAGCAACTTGATGGCGCTTGATATCTACGATGTACCTGATAGTGAGGGAGCCCCTGGAGAAACATTCCGCAGGAATCACGAGATTCGGTATTTCGCGGTGGATAACAGGTTGTACCCCATTGGCGGGCGATATGATCAAGATCGTGCCTATAACTATGGGAATCCAACCGGAATTTTCCATGCGCCAACCTCTCTTGGAGGGCAGGATGTAGACACTTTCCTCAAGACTACTTACGAAACTGAGAGAGATGGAATCGATGAAGAGATGACTGCAGAGAGATACGAAGAGGCATATTTACAGGATTTGTTGAATCAACAACAACAAGGAGCGGAATATGTTCCCCTAAACCTTGTAGATATCCGCGTTGATCACAAACCTGCATTCTTCGACACAATGTTGGCTCGTACATACGTAGGATATGGGGCCTCCACTCTTGGTCTAGATGTGGGTTCATCGAATCCTCAACCGGCTCAACACTTCCAAACACGTGGTTCCCCAGGTACGATGCTACAACAGGCCGTACCGTTGCCAGGAGCCATGTTGAATCACTTTGTTATCGCAAACTGGTATGGTGCCGGATTGAGCGATGAAGCAGGATTCCCAGAAGAATTCGCAGGAACTCGCCCATTGGCGTATACAAATACTCAAGTCAAGATTTTGAAGTATTATTCCGGAACTGAAATCTGTGGAAAGGTCGAAATGTCCGATGATGGACAAGGAATGAACAACACTAGAATTCTACTCGAGCGAGATGCATTCAGTGGCGAGCATGAGGCCGATATGGACAACAATACCTACTGGATACCTATTGCAGCGGTTGATACAGATGAAAATGGAGAATATTGCGTAGTTGCACCGGCTGGCCACTTGCGATTATCTGCCTATCTTGGTGACTTCAACAGCGTAGGTGATGAGGATCTAATCAGGCAAGGTAAGATGCAGGAGAAAATCACTGACTTGGTAACTCAGAACAATGAGGATAGAGATACCAACCCATTGACTGGAATTCTTGGAGGAGTTTCAAACATGACTTGGTTGAATGAAGTTCACCTCAACGTGACTGGCGAACAAGGACACTCTGGTGAAAAGTACGGTGAAGAAGTCAACATCTTGGTTGACACATCTGGAGTGAGTGGAGTTGTTTCATGGACTGGACATGAGTTCTTCGAAGGCGACCCACTTGTCAATACCGATTTCATACTGAGAAACATTTGGTCTACAGAGGACAACTACACAATCACTACCACAAATGGTTCTTTCACTACCAGTGAGACAAGAATCGTAGGGCCAGGGCATGGTGAAGTGACCTTTACTGAGCCTGGAACATTCACACCTTCATTCGCGGATGATGCTACTACTACAGTAGTCAAGAATTTCCGCGGGAATTACACCAGAACCATCGGTCATGGATTGACCTTCACTGGAGATGGAAGTTGGACTGGTAAGGGTAGCTTACGGGCATATGCAGATAATTTGGAAAATACCAGCGTGGAAGCGTGCGCTGGCGATTCAAATGCAAGTGCAGCCTATGCTCAAACTGGTTGGCAAATCTGTCTATTTGAAGAAGGCACTACAGGTGAATTGAACACCTACTTGTTCAATGGTTCAATCAATGCTAGCGGACGAATGACCGCAAACGGCAGTGTGTCCTTCACCACCTATCTTGATGGGGAGACCTTTGAGGGAGTAGGTTCCTTCGAGGGGACCGGAACCATCAATGGAACGGGAACATTCACTGGAATTGGTCACTTCTCTGGCCCAATTGTGGAGCCGGGTTCATTCTACATCAGTGGATTGACCCCTGGAACTTACAACATGATTGCTCAATTGGAAAATGGCAAGGAAGTATTGTTGCCGCAACCCGTTGAAGTCAAGATTGAACCACAATTCGATCTAAAGTTGACCATGCCAGGTTCATTGTTCACTGATACCATGGAGGACATGAACGGAGACACATTCACTAACAGGACTTTTGAGTTGATCGATGTTGATCTTGGTGTGGATGCAGCCATAGTTATCGAAACTAATGAGACTGGAGGGTTCAAGCATGGCCCATTGAGTAAGGGTGAATATTACTACAGATTCGACCTCGATGGTGACGGGTGGTACGAATTGAACAGCACCTTGACTGTGGGTGATGAAAGTGAGGAATTGAATATCAACATGCCAATTCCAATTCACACTGATGTATGGTTCAACATCTCTTCTGATTCTTTGGATGAGGAAGGACAACCAATTGCTTGGGAGGTTTCTAATCGAACTATGATTGTTGAATCGAAGTTCGGTGACTTCCCACCATTCGAGGTAACGTCGAATGAGACTGGATACGTACGCTTTGAATCTCCAATGGGGCACTGGATAGTCTCCGATATGAGTAACGATACTCACATGTTGTGGTTTGATTTTGAACTCAAGGAAGATGATTTGGAGTTGGGAGATCAGACATACATAGTTGCGGTCAATGTTTCAGGTCAGGTTGTATCACCTGATGATTGGGCTGCTTGGAATGAGAATAGGTCGATGGAGCACAATTTCATCACAGTCTCTGGAGTAAATGTTACCATGCGCAGCGGTAATTTGGTGCGATATGATGTCACAGATGCGAATGGAGTATTCACTGCTAGGTTGCCAGCAGGTGCTGATTTCAGCATGACTACGATTTCACCTCAGAAGGTTTCTACCGCCAGTAGACAGGTTACTGTTAATGGGGCAGGAGACTACAGTTGGGATATTGAGAACAACACGTTTGGTGTAGATTTCGTCAATTTGACGATGGAACCTTCTGACGCAAGAACTGGACAGTTGAAGATTTTCGACAATGATACGTTATGGGACGAATTTGTGCCAGGCTGGCAATCAGCAGAGGTCGTTGCTACAAATAATGAATCAGGAGTTTCTTGGTCAGCACAGAGCAGTACTAGTGGTGACTTTGAGTTCTTCCTACCTTACGGTAACTTCACTGTTCAAGTCCTGAATGATGACTTGGCGATTGAAGAGCAATACTTCAACGTCTCAGAAGATGGAGAATCATTGGAATGGTCGATGCTAGGGACTCCAGATCTAACCATGGTGGACATACAGGTCTTCCTTGATGATCTTGGAGATGGTTTGTATGAGAATGGCACTCCTGTTAGTGTCAATTTGACATTTACACCAGTATCTTCTCACGGTGAAGTAGTTAATGTCACCTCCAGCAATGTGATTTGGGATGAAGGTAATTTCACTCTAGAGATAGAGGCTGGGGAATACCAGGTCACTATTGCTTCGCAGAATATCAGCAACGAATCCTCACGCAAGCAGTACCAGACTACTAGGTCATGTGCGGTTACTGGTTCACAAGAGCCATGTTTCAATCTCATGGTACCTTTGACGGACGTTGAAGATCCATTCCTGATTGCAATGGAACCTGAGTGGTTGTTAACCGCTCAAGTGATGAATGGCTCGTCTGGATTGGAAAACACTAGCCTCACCTTCTATGGTGATGGAGACTTCTTCGATGTAGAGACCAATGAGACGGGACACATTGCGGCATACATCCCTATTGGGGATTGGAATGTGGTATTACATCAGGTACAGAAGGGAGATTATTTCCTAGAGATGCAACAGACAGTAAGTATTGCATCAGATAGTGATCGCATAGACTTGGTTTGGCAGACTGTTAGTTCAACAAATGTATCAATCCATTTGAGTGAGGCAGATACCGATGTTAATCTCAGTGGTTATACCATTACCGCGGTAAGCAAGGATGGTTTGAGAAATGTTACTATTGGGCCTACAGATGGTTTCGGTAAGGTAAATGGAACCTTGGTAACCGGTGAATGGACATTCTTCCTCAATCGATCTACTGCAATAGACCGTTGGCTCATTGAAGAAGATGAATACCTGTTGGATGTAGAGTTATCCGATGCCGCAGGACAGAAGAACCTGACAATGCAGGCAAAGAAGACCACTTTGATCGGTGGAATGATCTTTTGGGATCTCGATGGCAATGGAATCCAGAATAATCACGAAGGAATTCCTGATGTTCACGTAGAGATAGTCAGCGAGAATTTGAGTATTAATCTGACAACAGATGCAGATGGAGTATGGGAGGTATTCGCCCCAATTCTGACTAACTATACCATCAATGTCAGCAAGGAAGGATTCTCCTCTGCAAGTTATGAAGATGGCTATCTAGTCAATCAAACGCACGTTTCAGAAGACTTGGCTCTGACTGCGGGTAATGTGTCCGTATCAGGAACTGTCAGTCATTTGTTGAGTGATATTTCGGTTTTGGAGAATACCACTGTCACACTGTATCCAGTTGTCGGAAGAGAATTGGATAGTGTTGTTGCTAACATTATCCTCAACGGAACAGTGATTGAATGGGATGCAAATGTAACCCCCGGTGATTGGGTTGTATGGGCTGAATTGAGCAATGCTGGTGAGGATGATTACTCAGTAGCCATCGGAATGATGACAGCAAATGTCTCAGATGGAGGAACTCTAGAATTAGAAATGCGAAACGGAGGCTGGGTTTCCATGCTTGGAAAGTGGAATGATTTCCAGATACAGGAGCATCATATCGGTCAGTCAGATGTCAGCGGCGCCCCAATGAATGGCAGTGCAGTCGTGGAATTAGATCTGGATGATGGAAAGAAGATTGAACTTCCAACTAGTAGTGATGGAACTTACCAATTGCTACTACCTACTGGAAGGGCTACTTTCTCTGTGTCGTTCTCCACTACTGAAATGGGAATGGAAATGAATTATTCAGGTGGTGTAACCATCGACGTCATCACTGGAGTCACCCAAGAAGAGAAGACAATGACAGCAACTCGCCCTGCAAGGCACGATGTTACTTTCGAGTTGATTTCGGTAGTTTCCGGAGGCAATAACGTCGATATTGAAGATAAGACGATGACCGCAATCGAGGTGGCTGGAGGAGACGATGAACTAGATTCCTATCGGGACATCATCGTTGAAGCCAAGGTAACATACTCAGGTAATCAGGCAGAATCATTGTACACTTTGACCGGGGACACTGGAATCCTGCACGATTCGCAGGATTGGAATGTGACCTTCTTGGTGGATGAATCGGCTGAGGAATGGAACTCCAGTCACACCATTGCTTTGGGATTGGGAGAGAATCTCTCTGCACCTGGTGTTAAGGAACAGACTTTCCGCTTCAAGATTCAGTTGCCAACTCAGGATATTGCACGTTCCTATGACGACAATCACTCGATTGCAGTTGAGTTCAAGGTCGGAGCGATCCTGACAGGTGAACTAGGATTGGAAGTCCATGTCCCTCAGAGACATGAGATCCGCTTGGATAGTTATCCCGAGCAGGTAGGAGTCGCACCTGGAGGTACAACTGGTACACCTATTGATATCGACTTGACCAACCTTGGAAATGGCGAGGATACGGTTCGGTTTGAATTGGATGCTAGCACTTTACCTGCGAATTGGTCCGCAACTCCAACCAACGCCTCGTTAGTATTGAGCTCGACTCAGACTCGCACACAGAGTTTCACCATTTATGCACCACTTGATGCTGGTGATGGTACCTATGTGGTCAAGGTCAACGCTCTTGATGAGAGCGGAGCACAATTCGTGGATGAAGATGGAAAGGCGATTGATGAAATCGAGATTACTGTTAGTATTGCAAGAGCCAATATCAAGATTGTACAGTTCCTGAATGAAGGTGAGGCCCTGTTCCAAGATACCAATACTTTCACTGTCAAGGTCAAAAATGAGGGAACTCTAGACGCAGAACAAGTGGATGTTTCGATTGAGGTTGGTTTGCAAGTTATTGACCCTGCACCTAGTGCTACAACTACGATTTCAGTACCTGCAGGAGAGACAGTAACTGCTGAGTTGCAGTTGGATCTAAGCGCAGCAGACTTGGCCCAGATTCAATTGACAGCATATGCAACAACAACAGTTCAGACTGTTGATGGTGGAGATCAATCTTCGGAAACTATCACTAGGAATGTTGTTGCTGCTACTCCAGATGAGCCCAATTCATGGTTACCATGGATTATCATTAGCGTAATTCTGTTGGGAATATATGCCGGAGTAAAGGGTCTGGCAGCGCGTCGTGGACCTAAGTTCTGACCTTGATTTTCTTCAAGGGAATAAACGAGTATTCAATAGTCGTCAACTTCAGCAATCGCTGGGATGGCAATGCTAGACGAGTTGCGCAGTCTTGATTTCATCCCTGAACCAGAAGATCCGCGCATTCTCAGCGCTGCAGACCCGAACCTCATGGGTCATCAGGAAGGATTCCGCGCGGAAGTTACAGGTTGGCAACCTGATGCGCCCCCCCAGGCCCCATTGGCTGAGAGAAGACGACGTTCAGGGCGTATCCCCGGTTCTGTATTGATGGTGCTAATTATCGCATTGACATCTTGGTGGGGACTCGGAAATTGGTTGGGTGTGGCTGAAGTCCAATATCCTGATTCAGAGTGGGCATACGAGGAATCTAGAATTAGAGATCTACAATCAGTGCATGGGTTGGATGGTTCTGGAGTCAAGGTATGTATGGTTGATACGGGAATTGACTTAGACCATGATGACTTCAATGATGCCCAGATTATCTTCAAGGACTTTGTCTCAGGTTCGACAACTCCTCTGGATCATGGACTTGATCACCATGGAAGTATGATGGCTGGGATATTGATTGCAGATGGTCATCTCAAGGGTGCTGCCACGGGGATTTCATTATCGGTTGCTGCAGCTCTTGGAGAGCGTCAGGGGATGGAAACAGTAGGTGACACCACTCTAGTGGCGCAGGCAATTAACTGGTGCATAGAGGAACGTTCTGCTGACATCATATCTCTGTCTCTAGGCGGAATGCAGAATTCTGATGGCAATACCTCAAGTGAGGTTGAAAACGCTGTAATCGGGGCTCTCGAAAAGGGCGTATATGTGGTTGCTGCAGCAGGGAATGATGGCGGTGTAGATGATGACGGGCTTGTTTCTTCACCGGCAAACGTACCATTGGTAATAGCGGTCGGAGCGGTGCAGAAGGGGGGTCAGATATGGGACTCCTCCTCGCGAGACGATTCCATAACGGACGGACAAGGAAACAACCGCACTGATCCACATCAGAAGCCCGAAATAACCGCACCAGGAGTGGGGATTATTTCAACCGCTCCGGGAACTAGTTACTTCCGCAGTAGTGGCACTAGTGGTTCAACCGTATTCGTTACAGGTGCACTGGCGTTACTGCTTGAGGAACATCCGCGCATGAGTCGAAGTGGCGGCGCTAATACCGATGTCTGCATTGAAACGATGAAACAAGCCTTGATGAAATCGACCGCTCCGCTTGATGGATCCACTGTTCATGACAATGTATCGGGGTATGGAACTCTAGATGCAATCGCTTGGTTCGATAGCGTGAACGACATTTTGGCTGAGGCACCGTGCTACGCATGAACTTGATTAGTTGTGATACAAATCTGTTGAATTGATACTATGTTATATTTATCTGGCATAAAATATTGATACTATTTGTCTATTTTGATACCTTTCAATTGCCCCGTGCTGCGTATGTCTTTTATCCTAGGTCAAGTGCCCCTGTTTGAGGGTAGATATGTCTAGAAACGATATGCGTGGCTGTTTGGTACTCACCTTGATGCTATTGTTGACTTCTTGGTTGGCAATGATTCCAATGGTTCCAGAGGCTGAGGCCGCAGGAACTAATCAGACTACATCAGGGGTATTGACAGGAACTGAAACTTGGTCTGGCTCACACACTTTGACAGGTGATGTTGAAGTCGCTGAAGGTGCTCAATTGATCATCAATGCTGGAACAACGATAAACATGCCAGTTGGTGCCTATATTGTTGTCAAGGGCTCAATGTGTGCAGGTGATGCATCATGCGGGGCAACTCAGGCTGGAACTGGAAGTCCTGTACGTTTCATATGGCCTACTGCTTCACCGGTTCCCAATCAGACAGGTCGATGTTATGATCCTGGAAATGGTCTAACCAATACTGACTTGAATTGTGGTGAAGCGATATTATTCGAATCAACCATTGATCAGGCATTGACTTCTTTGTCCCATGTTACCATTGATGGTGCGTATGGAATACCAGTGTACATTCCTTCGCGCAGTTATTATGCATATGCAGCTATGGTTTTCGATGGTGCGTCATTTGATCTAGACCACCTTACCTTTGCAAATATCAATACTTCCAATGTGGTTGCATACGATTTGGCAGCGCCTCATATCAGCGATTCAACTTTCGTCTTGGGTAATGATGAGCAGGGTTGGGATGCTGCTGCTGTCAGGGCTTTTGATGCTGGAACTGGAATTCTCTCAACCTTCGTACTGGAGAATTCAGCATTCACTGGTAATCAGGCTGCAGATTGTGGAAATAATGGTGGCGGACGCTCATTGATTACTGCTGAAAACAGTTACATCGACATGAAGACTCTAAGCATCACTCAGAACGCTTATGGTGTATTCCTGAAGGATTCTTCTGGACAATTTACAAATTCTCAACTGAATGTAAAGTGCAACGGTATTGATACGAATGGGCACAAATCTACAGGTGATATCTCACATACACTGGCGGTGAACAATAATTCGATTATTACCGAAGAGGGTGCGCCATTGACTGCGTATGATGGAGCGATCGTCATAGCCAATGACAACACTTTGTCCGGAGCATCTGAAGGTTCGGGAATGGGAATTCGCGATTCACACCTGATTGCCCATCGAAATATCATCGGTCCAATAGCCGGTTGGAACGGTATGTGGATTTATGGTGAATCCGATGTTGTTGCTGAGAACAATTCATTCGAGGGAGCTGCTAGAGAAACAATTCTCATTGGAGAGTACCACTACCTGGATCAGGGATGGAATGTCCCCGCTCCTACCAAGGCTAGAATCCACTTTGCTAACAATATCATTCGCAATAATACTGGAACTGAATGCAGTAGCACCAAAGTGTATGGTGGAAGTTTCAATTGTCCAGCGATTCACGTCTTCATGTCTAGTGGCACATTCATCAACAACATTGTCCATGACAATGCTGGAGATGGGATGAGGATTACCGGTGGTATTGTAAATGCACAAGGCAATGAGATGATGGTTGGAGAATTTGCAGCCAGAGTTTCTCATTACGATGATAATTATGGTAACAAATATGCATCGATTGCATATTTCAGGGACAACACGTGGAACAATGCAACGCAAATTTACAATGTTACAGAATCTAGAGTTGCTGTTCAGAGTGAGCACATCCCCAACCCTGGAGGCGGAGAACTATATCCAGTAATGCTCAGTTGGGGTGGTGCAGAATGTCCGTATGTTCAGAGTGAATGCCTACAGGTTCCTCTAACCGCTGAATGGAAACCTCATGGAATGCCTTTGGCAATGGATGTATTAGAGAATGCAACAACATTCACATTTGCAGATTTGACAAATTTCGATCTCAGTAAAGTGCACATCCAGAATCAGAACAGCGCTTGGGGAGTTCAAGTTCAGAAGGGCGAACTAGTTAGATTCCGAACTATGGCAAAGGGTAACCAAGTGGCAGATGCATACATCATGGTTAGAGATGCAATTGGAAATGAATTGTACAATGTTACTACTGATATCTATGGCTATACTCCACATTTCACCTTGCCAAGTAATTTCCACATAGATACCAATTGGAATCATTTGGCCAATGATGCTGGCGAGGATTCCTGTAATGATGGTATAGATAATGATGGGGATGCGTCGATGGATTCGGCTGATAGCGACTGTGGAACCAGCAGAGAATACTCAACATATTCAGTATGGGCCTATAAGTTCGAAAAGGGTCAGGCTGAATATTCATTCCAATTGACAACTGCAGTAGACGATGTATTGTCGCTGACCAACCTTGAACCAAGCATAACTGTGAATCAACCAGATGGTTATTCTTTCAAGCGCTTTGTTGAGTTAGACGGTACAGCTTGGGATGGTAATGAAGGACCATACTTCAACGATTGGGACTCACAATGGTCTCAACAAGGAGTGATCAAGCAGATTCAGATTAAACCACCAGGAGTTCTTGATTGGGATGATGCATACTTCGCAACCGATGAATCGGGTGCTCAAGGAGAGGTGACCAAATCGAATCATCCATTCAGCATCTGGTCCTTCGTTTGGGACATGAGTAATGATGCCGAAGGAGATTACACATTTGAGCTCCGTTCTTTCGATGGTTTGGATTACAGTCCAACAATAACGCGTGTTTACAAGTTGAATACGGTCGCACCGACACTCTATGTTGACTCACCTGCGGATTTTTCATCGCACGATAGTGGTAAGGTCATATTCCAAGGTAGAGCGACCGACCCATACAATGGGATCCAAGGTTCTGACTTGGACAAGATTTGGTTTGAAATCTCAGGCCCGAGTGGATATACTGCTACGACAAGCACTACTGGTGGTACTCAATGGTCCTGGGAATGGGACTTTTCTGCCTTAGTCAGTGGAGAATATAATTTCACAATCTGGGCATCTGATTCGGACTTCTGTAAGGGAGTGGTAGGAGAGTGTGCTGCGAGAACCATGACTCTAGACATACAGAATGAGAATGACGAACCAGTCATCCAAATCACAACTCCATATGATACCGAGAGAATCAGTGCCGACGAAGAGACCTTGATTCAGGGAATGGCGATAGATCTGGATGGGCAAGTGACAAAGGTGGAATTCGAGATAACCAATCAGGATGGATTGATTGAACAGAATGCTCCCAAGACTTTGACGATGAGTGATATTCTACCAAGTGGAGCATGGGGTACTTATTGGGATACTTCGAACTTGTTGCACGATAGGCAGTATACCATTACCGCCCGAGCATTCGATGGCTATGATTACTCTCCGCCAGCTGTTGTAACGGTGACCATTGATAACCCACCAGACGAGGGTAATTCTCCCCCAGTTTTCAACGCCACCGATTGGGTTGAAGTAATCAAAATCTATTGTGATGTAGGTTCTGATTCTTTGGACCAGTGTGGCGGCGGGGCATCCCTCAATCTGACCAAGTACTTCTATGATGCAGATCAGGTTTTGACTGGGAACAACTTCATCGTGGTTAACAATCCTGACCCAACGGTTGATGACAATCATTACGAAACGGTAATCGATATTTCGGGGGATGGAATCGCCTCGTTCAATCCGATTGTCATGCGCGATAGGAGTTCCAATATCGATGAGTGGTCTTTGCCGTCAGTACAATTCCAGTGCATCGATGATTCTGATTCGAAAGTCAGTTCATTATTGGTGACATTCCTTGTGGAATCGGCAGCCTTCACCTATGAAAGGAAAGACGAGGGTGCAGTTTCAGAGGATGGAGTAATGGTATTTTCAGGAGAGGGGCGACCAGGGGCTAAGGTAGTTGCTAGACTGGTTGACGGCGACCGTTCGATTGGAATCACATATGTCGGGGACAATGGTCTTTGGGAGATGGAGATTAGTGGTAAGGAATTCAACAACATCGGTGACCACGAAATCGTCTTTGAATACGCTGGCAAGGTGTCCGAGCCAATGGCAGTACAGATTGGAGGCGGCGATGATGGAATGCCTACCTGGATTTGGATTGCTTCGGCAATTGTAGCTGTTGTACTATTGGGAGGATTGTTCGTGTTCTTCTTCGTAGAGTTTGAAGATTTACACGAAGAAGAAATGATGGACGCAACTGCAGAAGTTGAAGCCGCTGATCCATATGCATGGGCGAAGACGGCTGAACAGACGGCTGCACCTGCTGTGCAACAGGTTGAGGCTGCGACGCCGGCTCCACAACCGGCTGCTGCTTCACAATATCCTGGCTGGATATGGGATGCGCAATCGAATAGTTGGGTTCCAGATCCTAATTATCCGCGTCAGTGAAGGCTGACAATTAGGTAGTATGGATGATTTCTGAGGTGGCACTATGTCTCGTCCCAAACCCGGTGTTCAGGAACGAATACTATTGCATCTGCGCGATTATTCGGATTACTTTGAAGCGGTAGAGGTTCCTTTTGCCCTTTCTCAAATGGGAATTGCCAATGCTGTCGCTATTGCTCGTTCAAACGTTCCAAGAGCCATTGCAGGCCTGAAAGATCAAGGCCTATTGATAGAGAGGCAGGCACACGTAACTGGTGTCAGTCGAAAGCGCAAAGCCTACTTCTTAACAGAGACAGGGATTGTTCTCGCTGAAGAAACATGGGATCGTCTCAGGACATTTCCACTTCGTTGTATTATTTCAGGTGGAGAGATTATTTCGACAACTCTCGGCGAAGCCTCAGAAGTATTGTCAATCAGTATGAGGCCTGTGGATGTCATTCGATATCTTGACGATAATGGAGTAATGGATGCACGAACCTTGTCGGAAGACTTGATTGAAAGAGATCTGTCAAAGCATGTTGAGAAACAACTGGTCATTTCTTTAGGTGATTTACCTCGCTTGCGACATTTCTATGGAAGGACAATTGAATTGGAGATGATGGCTGATTTGTTAGAGGCTAGAGATGATCCAAGCCGAGCAGTTCGAACCATCCATGTCGCAGGTATTGCTGGCATCGGTAAGACCACTGTTGCCTCTAAATTGATTGAGCGATTCATGCATCGCAGGAACCTACTCTATCATCGCTGCCAGGATTGGGATGGGGCTCGTAGTTTCCTTGAGGCGGTTGCAGATTGGTTGGCTAACATCGGCGATGGTATGCTAGCGGATTATTTGGCTGCAACTCCGGTGCCAAGAGCCAACGATGCAGCTAGGATATTGGCCGATGCACTTAGTGTGGCGCCGAGTTTGATTGTCATTGATGATTATCACAAGGTTAGCGACCCAGTATTGCATCAAACGATTCAGGCTCTAGCCCTTAGCATGCCAAAGATCGAACAAGATATAGGCCTAGTCTTGTTTTCTAGGTCTCACAAGGTAGCGGTTGCAAGCAAGGATGCAGAAGGAAATATCATCAGCATGCCGATGGTACTTGGGGGACTAGATATTGAGGC
The DNA here is from genome assembly GCA_964230945.1 of Yoonia sp. GTDB lineage: Archaea > Thermoplasmatota > Poseidoniia > Poseidoniales > Poseidoniaceae > UBA226. The sequence goes on along the minus strand of CAXRJJ010000019.1, from coordinate 19,269 downwards.
ATCTCGCAGCCTTTTACCTGCATTTGAGGACATTGAGAAGGAACAAGTAATGTTCATCCACAATTTGGCCAGAGGACACCCTCTAGTTCTTGAATTAATCAATCGAGGTGCTCCTGCCACTGCTTTTCACGAGACTCTTGAGAATTACATCTCGGTGGAGATATTCAACAAGTTATCTGCTGAGCAGAAGAGATTGCTTGGCGCGTTGGCAATCTTCAGAGAGCCTGTGCCTTTGGAGGCGTTGGCAGCTCAGGAATTGGACACTGATGAGTTGGACTCATTGGTCGAGCAAGGTTTGGCTCGGCGTGCTGATGCAGAGACATACGATGTACACGATTTAGTGAGAGAATTCTTGTTGATTGGGATAGGGCAGGATACTGCTGAGACATTACATGGCCATGCTGCAAACTGGTATTCTAGTCATTTGTCTAGCGCAGAATCAAAGATCGAATATCTACATCATTTGATTAATTGTGCCAAGGTTGAACAGGCTTCAGAAGTTGTTGAAGAATACGGCCCTCAATTAGTGCGCGATGGTCGAATGGAATTATTGAGTATTCTTGAGGCCATAGATGAATCTGGAATTGGAAATGAAGGTGGTGGAGTACAGGTATTGAGAGGAGACATTCTCACTTTACAGGGTCGTTTTGATGAGGCAAACGAAGTATATGGTACGGCCTTGGATCATGCTAGAAAATCAAAGGATTCACGTAAGGAAGCCTCGGTTCTAGCTAGTTTGGCTGACATTTCACTGAAGAGAGGAGATCAAGAAGAGTCATTGAATTTGCATAGGCAAGCACTTGAGTTATTTGTTGCCGATGAAGACGCTGTTGGAGCTGCGAGGACCTACAACAACATGGGTTACATCTTCCGTAGACGTGGTGAAGTTGCAAAGGCCAAGGAGGCTTACGGTAATGTTGAGGAAATTCTTGCAATGGAATCTGATGAGGAGTTAATCCACTCTCGTATTCTTTTAGCGCGTTCATGGTTGGAAATGGGAGAAGTTGAGAAGGCAAGAGAGCATGCTTTGAGATCTCATGAGGAAACTATTGAGCACGCTGATAGCGCACTACATGCTAGAGCAAGGGCTGTACTCGGTCGATTCTATGCCAAGACTGGGGATGCTGACTTGGCTCTCCACCATTATTCAGATGCGCTTGAGCAGATGGGTAAGGAAGGCGATCCTGTTGCTTTGGTTGAGACCACCCTGTTGCTCGGTGAAGTTCTAGAGGACTCAGGGAAGATGGAAGAGGCATTGGAGAGATATCGAGAAGGACTTGTCATTGCGGAGGGCAATGACTTGAGGATGCAGATGGGTGAACTACTCTCTCGCTTAGGAGGTGCTGCACCCGACCGTGCGCGAAGGATGGAATATCTTCAACGAGCCTTGACGGTATTCCGCGAGTTAGGGGCTGAAGGTCGAATGAGAGAAGTACAGTCTATGGTCCATCAAGCGATAATGGGTAGGTAATCAAGTATCTGGGGATTTACTTGAGATACTGGTAACACCCTCGCTGTAAACAACCCACACTACACTAGTCGTTCCGAGGTTGACTTCACCTTCGTGGGTAGAGGCCGATGCCGCAGAGATAGTGATGCTGTCTGAGTACATGCCCCTTGCATCTATGAGATACACTCTTTCGTCGTCGAGGAATAAGGTCAATTGCCCGGCATCGGTCTGCACGCTCTGAATCTTGACAGGTTCTGCATAGAGAACTTCTGCATCCAATCTGCTTGCAGCGTCTGCTCTTTCTATTGCTGCAGCGACATCTCTTAGGTTGTCTTCTAGCGCTTGTTCATTCCATCTATTACGAGTAGAATTTTCGATATCCCATGCCCAGACGCTGAACATGCTCAGCAATAGGACTCCTAGCAAGAAGGTGAATACGTAACCCAACTCTGTAGCGGCAGCGGATTCGTCCTTCCTCAACCTACCTTCCATACCTCTCACCTATACTCCATTCATTGTGCAAGATACCAAAGAAACTTGCAGACTGAATTGAATCGACTCACCTTGCGCGTGATATATCGTTTCAGAACTGTCCATACTCGGATGAGGGACCCAGCCCTTGTAGTCGTTCAACATATCAAGGCGCATTGGTGCCGCAGTCCAGTCTTCAGACGCTCGTAGGTCCTTTGAGGCAGATGCTGCTAATGCAGTCCCATAGGGTCCATCCCATCCTCTTCTCACCTCTCCTGCGGAGGAACTGGTGAGGGAGATTCTTTGCATCAATTCCAATTCGACCCCAAATTCACCTGAACCGATTGAACTGTCGCTTGAGGGAGTTAACAATGGTACAGTTATTGCGAATCTTGGGCCCGGTCCTGCTCTATCAACTGGCTTCTTGATTACAGTCGGTTCAACTTCTGGATGATTAGTTACTACTGCACCTGATCGCATTGCAACTTCAAGGCCTTTGATCGAACTGGAGAATGTATAGACCAACCGTGGCGAATGCATCGCCCATGCTGTTGACAGAGTTGAGAGTTCATGTTCTCCATCGTCTCCTAATATGGTGATTTTGATAGAAGCAGGATGGTCGCCCTCAAGCCAAGCATTCTGAACTTCTGTGTTGCTATCTGCAGACAATTCTTCCCATGGTAACTGTGTGCTTATCCAACCACTCGCTCTGATGCCTATGCTCCTACAGCGCTGATCTCCATCATGCAACACGGAAATCATTCCATGCTCTCCCATTTCTGCAACAATTCTCAGTCCATCATTGGACTCATTAGCGTTAGTATTGACTTGAGTGGCTATGTTGTACAAAGGACTGATGGCCGAATCATGACTTGAAGTTCTAGTGATATTCTCTGAAACATCTGTCCACGTACTGCTGAATCCAGCTACTTGTGCGTGAATTATAGTGGTATTGGCTGGCCGAATCATGAAGTGGGAATGTCCACTTGCCATCCCTGTATCTTTAGCAGGGATGATGTCTAAGCCACTTCTATTCGCTTCAACAGACTGACTGTCTGATGTCCATATCAGGTTGATTGGGTCTCCAGCAGTTACTTGCAGACTACTTCCAGATTGTGGAGGCCAAGATACCCTAGTAGTGGATTCTGGGCCAACCGAGGTTGCTCCAGTTCCCCATCTAATTGTCGAAGTTTCTTTGCCGGGGTTGTGGAAGATAATACTCCCTTCGAGCCCAGGAGGTTGGAATGTCGTTGCTAGCATAGAGCCTGTTGTTCCAGGCCAGAAAGTGGAACCGGTGGAAATCCCGTCATTTTGTTGAGAGTCATGCCTGAGTAACAATCTGGCATCGGAACTGGATTGAATGGTCAATATGCTATTTTCTTCAACGACCCATTGTTGACTCCAAGTGGTGCCTACTTGGTGAAAGGAATCAGCTTTAATCACCATCTCTGAACCTTCTTGATCAGCCATTCTCCAGTCTACGTCCATGCTATGGCTAGAAACCAAAGTCACTTCATTAAAGCCTGCAATTAGCGGAATTCGCCAACTTCTGCCCTCCCCAGTTGCGGGGTTCTGTGATTGTGATGGGAGAATAGCACTTCCTCCGTCGCCTTTGATGAGTATCACTTGCGCAGGTGAATCCAAAGACAACCAACTCTCGGTACCACTTGTCTCTGTGCTCCAAATCTGATCATCTGAGATGCTTTCACTAACTGTGTTCCCATCCTCAACAAAACGCAATTCCATTGGCCCTTGACTTTGAGCAAGACCCGCATCAGGCGAGACCACCAATGTGCCTTCAATCGCTGGTATTCTGTAATGAGTGAAGATTTCTGCCCCTAATCTCATGTCTTCAAAGCATACAGCAGCAATCTCCTCTCCGGGGTGCCGTAGGTCGATTCTTCTGTCGAGATCAAGGGCATCATTCAAGCGTAGTGAAGAACCGTCATTCCAAGCTGCTGAAATCCACATTCCCCCCTGAAGATTCTGCCAACTGAACTTTCCTTCTATCCCTTTGAGAGTTCCATCACTGAGGTCTCCTGGCATACCGTTGCTGGATAATTGGTCTATTTCTGTAGAGAGGTCATACATTTGAGATGACATATCGCTTCTTTCAACCGCTCCTTGTAACTCATCGATGACTGGAACCATTGTTGCAAGCATGACGCCAACAATGGACAGAACTCCTGCGAACAGCAATACTGTTCCTATGGCTGCTGAAACCGCTTCTTCGTCGCGCCTAACAGATGCACAGGAAAGAGTTCCAATGTTCTGCATCTTCAACTGACCACCACCTGTTGTAGGCCGATTTCAAGAATCAGGTTTGTACTTGGTAGGACAGTAAGCCCGTCAACTCCTGATTGTCTTCCATACGGCGCAATTCCATTATAGTCCTCCAGACTGTCAGTTGCAACATAGATGTCATGCCCTTTCGTCCAGTGGTGCACATATTGGGGGTCGATGATATCGTGCATGGTGTTGCTCATACTGAAACGGAAATTCCAAACCTCTCCGTCGAATAAGTTGGTTGCACCCCTTGAGGTTAATTCCATAATCGGCTCTGTTGCATGTGGTAAGGAGTCAGATGCAACGAGATCAGTCATCATCATCGATAGACGGGGGGTTCCATCTGGTAGTTCATCGAACAATATTGTGGGGAATTCATTGATTGTCCAAGGTATACCAGGGCGCCTTTCAATGACGGCCCCATTAATCATAGCAATCTGCAGTTTTCCATTATTCATCTCAGTATCCAGTTCTATGCCACTGAGTGAGAGTACTGCCAATCGGTGTAGTGCAGTTCCTTGCTGATCGAATACATCGAAAATCGCAACGTCACTCAGTGAGCTGCTGAGATTGAAGGTCTGTTCAACGTCGTTTCTGAGGACGGACCATTCAGTTTGACTACCATCATCCTGAGTCAGTCTAAGTGTTGCACATGCTGCATTTTGGCAACTCATCTGAACTTGTGAGTTGGATACCTTCATCTCAACGCGTTCCAAATCCGTTAGGTCCGCTTGCAAAGTCCATTCTTCGACGTTTTCAACCATCAACATCCTGATGCCACTCATCTCCAAACTGGTCCGTGAACCGGTTCCATCGGGGGCAGAACCTGCAACTTCGATTCGGTCAGAAATCTGCTCTGAGAGGATGAATGTTGCCGCCCAATCTCTCTGGTCCTCAAAATCGGAGAGATATGGCTCGATAAGGAAAACAACTCCAGACATGACTGTTATCAACATCGCTAGCAGCATGACTACGCCGACAATCTCGCTGACAGCACCTTCGGACTGCTCGAGTTCGGATTTTTTTCCGCTCACGTATACGCGTGGGCTACGCACGCCGCGGCATAGCCGCGGCGCCGTACATATGGCTATCCCATGAACTCAGACCAGCATTCCCGTTTCCAATTGGCTCTGCCCAACCCAATGGGTAAACTCCGGTCCGTCTTGAAGACTGATGGCAATATCTCCTTGAAAAACCTCTTCGATATGATAGAGAACAGTACTCTCTGCAAGGTGGGGTAGATTGTTCTCTTGTGAGAGGTGTGTCAGCACCAGACTTTTTGTCTTCTCAGTGACGACGTCGGCCAGCAGTCGCCCTGTTTGATCGTTTGATAGGTGTCCTCCGTTGGCAGAGATTCGTTGCTTCAGAGACTCGGCATATGGCCCCTTCCATAGGCGCTTAATATCATAATTTGATTCAATCGATATATGGGTACAACCGCGCAGATGATTGGCCAATTCCTCAGTACTTGATCCAAGGTCTGTAATCACTGCTGCCCGTTGTCCACCGGAACTAGCGATGAAGGCTACATTTTCCGCGCCGGAATGTGGTACTGGGACAGGAAGAAGGGACATGTCTTCACCTAGTTCGATTCTCTGTAATGATTCGAATAATTCCACGTTTCCAGTGGGGTCCAATCCTAGATGGGAAGCGGTCGTGAAATTGCAATGTATTGGAATGTCCCATCTTCGGGAAGCAATTCCGGCACCACCTCCGTGATCACCGTGGTGATGGCTGATAACTATCGCATCCAGTTCCGAGGGCGACATCCCAATTCGGTTCATTCTCTTCTCCAATTGTCGGCCACTGAATCCTTGGTCGATGAGGATTTTTGCATCCTCGCTACAGAGCAGGGTAGCGTTGCCACGGCTACCGCTTCCAAGGTGGGTTATCGAGAGGGGCATACCAACGCCGCTTCGGGTGAAAGACGGACCTTGAATGAATCCCTGAAACATGCTCTGAAGTTGCGTTTTTTGCGCATAATTCTGTTCGCCACCTAGCGCGACGCGTTTGGGCGCGTATGAACCATGCTCCACCAGTATCATAAGCGGCTTTGCAGGGTTTGTTATTGACGGCATGCCGTAACGGGGAGGATTCGATGCGACGCAAGCAAACTACTCTAGTGACCAGTGCTGTAATGCTAGCCGGATTGATGCTGTTGTCTCAGATGCCAAATGTATCACAGGTTGAGAATGCTAATCCACTGGATACTGCACAAGAACCTCCTCCTGTGTCAGACAGCGATGGTGATGGAATTCCCGATGTACATGAAAATACATATTCCGCTTGGTTGAATTGGACGACATCGGATGCTAGAGATGTAGTAATCAAGGGAATGAATAGAACAGATGCAAGCGATGCCACCATGGATTTCGACAGGGACGGTTTGAACAATACCGAAGAATATTGTTGGCCATACCGCTGGAATTGCACTATAGATTCCAAGGGATTGACTGGAGTTCTCGATACTGATACCGGTGAGCGTATACACCTGGATCCGAGAAAATCTGACAGCGATGGGGACGGTCTTCCTGATGGATATGAGGTTTACATGTGTGCTACCGCAAGAAATGCCTACAGTGTTGAAAACAATCTCTACACCTGTGATGGTGGATTTGATCCACTCAATGGTAGCGATGGCGCTATGGATGCAGATAGAGATGGTTTCGATGTAGATAGAGACGGTATTTACGAGCCGCATGAATGGTTCAACAATACCGAAGAGTATGCAATGGGCTCTCCTGATAATTGGACGACTGAAGTGGACGGATTACGTTGTAGTTATACTCCGCCCGAAGGCCCTTCTTCCAACGATGATGGTGAGTGGCCTTACTTGACAGCAGAATGGCCAAACATTTACTCTGCTTGTACTGAATCTGTTGATGCGACTTATGGTGAGGATGTTTGGTTGGGTACGAATCCTTCGGAGGCAGATAGTGACAGATTCTGGTATGATGGATTCAGTGTGAATGAGTATTCTGGTAGTGGAGATGGTCTTCCTGATGGTTGGGAAGTTTTCTTTGGCATGGACCCATTGAACCGCAGCGATAGATTGGAAGACCCAGATATCGATGGATGGGATCTTGACCGTGATGGTTTCATCAGCAAGGATGTATCTAGCAAGGAGGAGGACCTTGAGAGAGGTGAGGAGTTCTCGAATCTTGAGGAATACAATGTTTTCCTCGATGATGGAAACTGGGTCATGGCAGGTTTGAAACATGTTCTCCAGGGTTCTACTGAAGACTCGCTCACACAAGTTCCAATGTCGCGTTCATCTTCAGCAAGTGGAACTTACTCAGTGATTCATCATGATGTCAAGAATTTACTGACTTTAGATAATGCTTCATTCATTGCAGCCACGCGGCTTGGATTTTCGACGATTATGATTGATGAAGAACGTTCAGTAGACGATTGGCTTCCAACTGGTTGGGAGTTGAAAGAAGCAGTGTTGGTGGATGCCGATACCACTAGTATTGTTGTTGCGACCAACAAGGGAATCTTGCGCATTCCTTTGGACCCAGTTTCCGATATGATTACTCCAATCATCGAGTGGGATATCATCGAAGGTGGGTCATACACTACGGTGACAATGTTGCAACAGGACGGCAGTGACTCGCATTTGCTGCTCCTAGGTGCTGAATCAGGCAAGTTATTGCGGCTTTCAGGGTTTGATGGAAGCATCATCGAAGAATATGATGTTCCAAATGACTTGATGCAGGCATTGAGTGATGCTGCCGCCACTCCTGCTGATGTTGAACATCTAGAGCAAGGAGGCCGCAGTAGATTGTTCGTCGGTACCGATGTCGGTTTGCTTGAAATGACAGTCTCCTCAGATGCAGGTGGTTGGGATTTCACCTCTCCACTGTGGCATTTCAGCACCACAGATAATGACGAACTAAGAGAGCCTCCGTCGATTGCTCCACGTGGTACTAGCGCAGAATCGGTCAACGCATTGAGAAGTGATGGCCCTGTTGGTACGGATCCAGTTGTATTGTGGATTGGTACGGATTCGGGTCTGCATAAGTTTGACCTAGCAACTGATGCCATACAACATTCTGGATTGTTGGCGCATGCTACTGACGAAGATTTGAATCCTGAAGACTTAGCCAATGCGGTTACTTCGATTTATCCTTACGAGGGCAAATTGATGGTTGGTTCTAAATCTGGAATGTGGACCTTACAGGGTGATTATTCTGGTATATGGGGAATGACCCTTCAAGAGAGAATTACAGGACACATCAATGACATTCTAGTCATCGATTCAGGAGATGACACTTTGTTCTTCGCAGGATGTGATCCCGGAAGGTTCGCCAATATTGCGTTAATCAACCCTGGTAGCAATGATTCTGATTTCGACGGCATACCTGATGGTTGGGAATACATCTACGGCTTGGATCCAACTGATCCGTGGGATGCTGAACTTGATTTAGATGGGGATGGAGTCAACATGGACTTCAATCAGGATGCGATGAATGAAAGGAATTGGACAAATCTCTTGGAATATCGCTATACTCCAATCAGTGCGCAGGGCTCGAATTCTACAGACCCTAGAGATGTCGATACCGACGATGATGGATTGCCAGATGGAACGGAAGCATTCGGATTCTATTATTCGCAGACCAATCTTTGGTGTCATTATCATCCTAACATGACCTATGATTGTAGCGATAGTGCTGTAGCTGAGGCCGCTAACAATACTTACCTCAACGGCCAACACTCCGACCAACAACTCGATCCTACTAACAAGGACAGTGATGCTGATGGCATGCCAGATGGATGGGAGATAGAGCACCGCAGATGGATTGGCTCGAGTTATACTGGCGGAAACAATTGGACCTTGGACCCATTGCGCTATGATGACCGCTATTGGGATGCAGACGGCGATGGTATGCCAAATCTGTGCGAGTATATGTGGGAGGGTTATGTTGCTGACGCATTGGATGGAAAGATGATAGAGACCCACAATGAAACTCCTGAGGGTGCAGCCTCATGGGTCAAGACTGACCCTAACAATCCGGATTCTGATGGCGATGGTTTACCAGATGGATGGGAGGCCCTCTACCAATGTCTCTGGGATGCTTCAGTTTCAGGAATTAGTCCATTGAATGGAAGCGACGCATTCAACAATCCTGATGGCGATGGTTTCGACATGAATTATGATGGAGTACTCGATTTGGATGAACAATTCGTGAATTATCTAGAGTACCATATCAAAGATACATTGTTTAACGGAAACATGACTACTGATGGAATAGAATTACCTGAAGGTTTCAACACATCTTTGTTCCTCAATATGTCCGATTGGGGGTCCCCTGAAGCAGCCTTTGGAGAGGCTGTTTCAGCAACCGTAACTGTAGGGCAACCAAAGGAGCATCATGGCTCCAGCGACCCACTTTCGGCAGATACAGATGGTGATGGCATGCCTGATGGTTGGGAGATTAGATATGCGCGTTGGGACATACTTGCCGATGAATGGATACTCAATCCGGTCAACAGTACTGACATGGGAGGTGACCCTGACAATGATGGGATGGCTAATTGGGAAGAATACAATGCCATTGATCCTTTACTGACCGAGACAAATGCTAACAAGTCTGCTCCTCAATGGTTTGTGATAACAACTGGCAATACGACCTTGCTGCAAGAATGGTCTTCGGTTCAGACGAGCAAGAGTTTCGGCTCTTTTGTTACTGCTGAACAAATAGCTCGCAAAGGATGGACGGCTGACCCTACAGATGCTGATAGTGATGGTGACGGTTTCGTTGATGGAATAGAGCAATTATTCACAGATTTCAATACCTCGTCTCAAACGTGGACCCTAAATCCTCTAGTTGCGGGTGATGGTCAATTTGATTCTGATGAGGACGGTTTGACAGATGCTCAGGAATTATCCTTGGCCACTTCACAGCCGGATAACGGGTTGGATCATCCGGCAGATGCATGGCTATTTCATGAAGATGCATTTCTCCAAGATCCTCTAAACTTCACTACCCGTATGTTGCTGCTGCTCCAGTCAAAGGAAAGTCGTGCAACTCTAGCATATCAGCAATTCTTGAATTATGAGCAGACATCTCAGACCACACCATTGTTGAACATGTTAGTTTCCATTTCAGATCCTAGTAACAACGATACTGATGATGATGGGATGTCTGATGGTTTTGAGTATTGGTTCAGCGAATGGGACTATTCCCTGAATAGATGGTCAATGAACCCGTTAAGTTCTACTGATACCGGTTTGGATAGTGACGAAGATTCCTGGGATTGTAATGAGGACGGAATAATCTCTGAGAATGAGACATTCAATAATCTCCGGGAATGGGAATCATTGGTCTATGGTAGATATGATCGTAGGGTAGGGAATAGCGGCTTCGGACACGATGCTATTGCAGCCTTGATGGATGAGGATGGTCTTAGTGAATCAGTGGCTAGAGCAACTTTGTACAATGCTTGGGCTACTAGAGATCAGGATAGTGCTGATAGATTGGCCGAGATTAACAAGAACGACCCGAATAATTGGAACCTCAGTCTCTTTGGAGTTTCAGACCCCACATCTTCAGATTCTGATGGAGATACTATCCCCGATGGTTGGGAATATTGCTATGCTTCGTTGAACATGGCCGGTTTGTCATCACCAGATCGTTGGTCGGCTAATCCAGTCAATCCGAATGATGCTGATTATGATGGTGATCTCGATGGTTGGTATGGCAGGGATTTCCAAGACATACCTGCTCCTCAAGGAACCTGGGAAGATCGAGAATTCACACAGGTTGGGGATCAAATTGCCCAGGGAACTGGAGATTTGTTATTCAGTAATTTGTTAGAATATACCTTTGGAACGCGCCCCGATGTAGCGGATTCTGATGGGGATAGCAGCATCATGAACAGAACTGCTGATGCTGGAGATTCTCAGACTACAACGGCATATGAGGTTGACACTAGCCTTTCGGATGGTCGGGAGGTTTTCAAGTACGGAATGAATCCCAAGGATAATGATTCAGATCATGATTTCCTTCCTGATTGGTATGAATATCACTATGGTTGGAATGAGACTAATTCAAACTGGTCTTCTTTGTTGAGTGTTGAAGTTGAATGGGAGGATTTCAGTTCTTCTAAGAAACCATTGCACCTAGACCTCGGTACAGGGCATTTGGAGAGGCCAACATTAAACGAGGTATGGGTTACTTTCAATCCTGCAGATCCTAATGATGCCAACAATGATTATGATAAGGATGGAGATTGGGATTGTACTGCAACTTGTGTTTACACTCCTTACACTAATTTCCAAGAATTCTTCATGATTACTAACTCCACTCTCAATTCACCTAATGCTGTTCTAACTTCGGGATTGACATATCAGGGAACTGCGGTGACAGAATGGTGGCAATTGAGAGCCTATCTATTAGATAGCGATGGCGCTGACCCCAGCGCTAGCAATTACTTGCGTATGAACAGCATGCCTACTGACAATATCTATGCTCTCAAGATAAATGATATGGATGCAGATTTCCTTACAATCAACCAGGCAGATGATATCATCCTGTGCAATGGTTCTAGCACCGATCAATGGGAGATTGCCTTCCCTCTCTCACCAAATTCACCACCTGTTCTAAACGCTGGAGAATGGGAGTATGGATGGTGGCACTTTGATCTAGATGGCGATCATACTGCTGAAGGCTCCAATCCTATCGATTGGGACAGCGATGGTGATTGGATGGTCGATTGGTTTGAGGTCAATGACGATGAAGAAGATGGCAATCGAGGAGATGGATCTCCGCTGAGATATGATGCCCGAGAAACATGATTCTGAAATGGACACCGTAGGTGTCCACTAAACGTTGCATTGATATCATGTGTCGATTTGCAAAGTACAGGTAGGGTTCTCCGTGACTTCAAGAAATGGTTCAGCCAAGGCCCTCTCCCTAGTTTTGCTGATGCTAATTTCACTTACAATGCCGATGGTTTCACTATTGCCGAATGCTTCAGCAGGCGGTGGATCAGTTCGCCATATCTACACGTTCACAGGAGGTGATGTTGAAGCGACTGCATTGTACCAAGGAGCAGGGGCGGATGCTACCAACAAGATCTCAGTGCCAAAGGGTGCAGAAGTCATCGATGTCGAGATGACACTACAAGGCGCATCAGCTACTGGATGGTCTCAGGTTGATGCAATTGATAGATCGGATTGGATGGAAGGTGAGGCGATCTCAACCGATTCACGTTCAGATGAACTGACACTTGGTTTGTCCTCCGATACTGAAATTCTGTATAGCCATCCACCGCAAGATGAACTCGATGCCAATAACAGCGCTTGGTTGGATGACGGTTCTTACGCATTGCGACAACCACATACTGGGAATACTTCGGAGGGGAGGTTTAATCCTCAATCTCAGGTTTCCAGTAGCAATTTCATGTCTCAAGGACAAGGAGCTTTGTTGAAGCACCACGGTTGGTTATTCATGTCTACTTGGAGCGGTACAAGTTTCGAGAAGATGATTAAGCGCCTATGGCCCAACAATGGAAGCGTTGAATCAACCCTTACTCTTGAACAAGGTAGTTGCACCTTACCTTCCAATCCTTCGAGCACCTACTATGCTGCCTATGGATTTAGGGATTGGACAGTCACTCCCGATGAGAAGTTGTACGGTATATTCTCCACATATCGTTACCATTACGGTTCTTCGGCTCCAGTCCAGCACCATCGTGTACTCGAGATAGACGTCCGTTATGATGACGTTTGGAAGTGTTTGGATTCCTATGATATCTCACCACAGTTAAGTGAGTATACAGGCATTGGCTATGATCGAGTAAATGACAAAATTTGGGTGGTACATGGAACTCAACGCAAGTTGGTATCTTACGAATTCCTTGGGGGGGGACAATTTGATCGTGGCTCCACGATATACACGTTCTCTTCGCCAAGTAGTGGTACTTTGGACTGTGGCAAGGCAGGTGGTTTTGTTAGAGGTCTAGCTGTTCATGGTGACATGTTTTGGATGCGTTGTAAGAAAGGAACCAGTTCATGGTCAACTACAGATGTCCTCAATGCTTGGGCGGTAAGTCCGTCTTCAAACCTCTTGACTGGACAATCTGGTATTAGGAATATCAATCAACTGGGTTATGGAATGTACTACGATGGACAAAGGTTGCACACTTTGGATTGTGGATACTATACTTGGGGTGGGTCAACTCTATACTATCGTCAATTTGGTTCAGGTATTCCATATTCTTCCACGACAACTCCTGGAACCTCGACATGGCTTTCCGAACCACTGAATACCGATGAAGAAATTCTTGCAGTAAATATGGAAACACATTGGTCAGCACCTTCGACTGGGGATAGAGTTGATTATTGGATAAGCGCAGACAATGGCACACATTGGCAGGCGGTTGAGAGCAATGTCACCTTGCACCTATCACATCCAGGAAAGATACTGAGATGGAAAGCACAATTGATTGGCTCAAGTGCAGTATCTTGGTGGGTTGATTTACAATATGCTGAGGCTTATGCCAGCACTGGATCATGGACTTCACCTTCATTCCCCACTGGAACTGAAATAGGGCTGGTAAAGCCGGTTTGGTCTGCTGATGTGCCATCTGGAACAGAGATGAAAGTGTTCGTTTCAAACAATAATGGAAGTGATTGGGATGAGGTTCCCAATAACACGGATTGGTCTTTCACCTCTAATGGAAGCCAACTCAGGTACAGTATACAGATGGAAACCACCAACAGTAGTATTACTCCCAAACTAGACCAATTCGTCCTCAGATACCTTGAGGCATTCCCGAATAAGGTACAACTCGATATTGGGGATGACACCACATGGGATTGGAGGGGTTTGACCTTCCTATCGCAGGGGGTTTCTGTTACCGCTAGTGATGATTCTGTAGTTGGTCAAGAGGTCTCAATACAGCCAACGATGGTTGATGCTTTCAACCAGCATATTCCTTCCAACGGAATTGGCTCCGTTGACATCCCTATTGCTGTTAAAGCAGCTGAATCAGGTAGGGTGAAGATGACAAATCTCGATTTATCCTACAGAATGAAGACGCGCGTTTTGGATGCTTCACTAGATGGTGGCACTCTGGCTCCAGATGATGAATGGAGGACGCTGGAAGTAAGGGTCGCCAAAGGAGACGAGGCTGAACGCATCATGAGCGTGGTCGTAGAACTCGAGAACAGCCACGGTGATTCGCCTAGTTTGAAGTGGCAATTGGGAGATACTTGCCAAACATTGAATGACGCATCAGGCATTGTGCAGTTTGATGATGGTAATTGTACATCGGTTGAGAATCAATATGGAGTCCGTACCCTGAGAATTCCAGTCAAGGTGAATTGGACTTGGAATGACGAGGTTGACATGCAAGCCAGAGTGACAGTTGATGATGACATCGGAAGAGCGGTGACTTCGTGGCAGACTGAGGCCCTCGATCTCAGAGTGGAGAATGATATCCAATTAGACGGTCTTCGCGTATTCGATGCTAACGATCGAGAATTACTGAATCATGATTGGATGAGAGGCGGTGAGAACATGACTTTCTCTGGTGGAATACATTTCGAAGGTACTTCCATTTCTCCCAAGGCGGGTGAATTCACGATTCAGATAAGTGGTCAGAATTTGACTCAAGATGGAGACCCTATCGGGGCTCCAGTAGTATTGCATGAGGAGCCCAACCCCTCACATGGAGAATACAGCATAACACTGATTGCTCCAATGGAATCCACCCCAGGTGGAATGTTGTTCCAGATATCTGCAATCAACACAGCTAATGGTTCAAATTATGCAAACCCTGATTACAATACGCTAAGAGTAGTATTGGATGGAAATAGTCCATTGCTGGTTTCTGCGACTCCTGAGGATGGTTCGGAAGTTCACAAGGGTAGTCCTGACCAGTCGATTGAGATTGTGATACAGGATAGTGTCGATCCTCCAACTAGAATCGATTTGCACTATTGGCTAGGTTGTAAGTCCAGACATGAAAAATGCGCTGATACAAATTTCAATGGTCTTCCTGAACCTTTGGAGTACCGAACTATGACACTTACTTCTCCCGAAGTTAAAGCGGGTGGAATAAACATCTTTGAAGGGCAATTGGAAGATAGCATGTTGGTGCATGGAGAGATTGTAACATTCTATGTGAGTGGTACTGATGGCCAAGGCAATCAAGTCGCAATGGGTGGTTCGACAGTGTGTCCGGATTCTCTCGCTGATTGTGGTTGGAATATTGGACAGAACCCACCTGATTGGGACGCTTCTCTAGTAACCTATTCAATCCGTGAAGAGTTTGAACCTGAGTTGAATCCGGAAAATTCTACCATTGTCGGACATAATGACAAATCTCCTCTTCATCCTGGTATTCCATACAATCTTGTTCTACAGTTGGGTGACATGAATGGTTGGAGTGATATACAGAGGGTACGTTTGGCTCTGGCTGGAGATTTCGATGATGATGAGACGATGATTACCGTTGAGATAATGGAAGGAGAAATGGGTCAACCGGATATGGACTTGAGTTCTGGTGGTGCTGGACTTGCAGTAAGTAACCTATACAGCGTCATCGCTGAAGATCCTGAGAATTCCTCTCGCGTATTCATTAACATCCGCTTCCAATTGACATGGTCATTCCCTGAGAAGTGGGATACTAATGGAGAGTCATTCTTCATTCCAAAGATGGAGGTTACCGATCGTGCTTGCGGTCTAGACCTCAGCGTCCCATGCCACGAGGCAAGAATTGGAATGGGTAATGACTTGTGGAGTTTAGACAATGACCTCCGCTTTGACCTTGAACAAGGACACATCAAAGCTGTAGAATTGCGTAATGGAATGGACCATTATCATGGAGATGAAACTACTTCATTGATTGGCTCAGGTCAAGCGCTCAGATTCTCTGGAAGAGTTCTATTCAGTGAAGATTCTACTCCTGCTCCTGCTGGCTCATTCGATATCGTTCTAGGAGATTTGGAACATCAATGGAGAACTACTCCTAGGGAAGGTGGATACTTCTCACTCGATATGTTGGTTCCTGAAGTCCGCAGCGGTCGATTGGATCTATGGGCGACCATGGAGGAAATGCCCGGCTTAGCAACTGATGAAACCACTGAGGATGTTAGACTACGTTTCATTGTCGATAATGGAAGGCCTGTTATCGATGGAATTTCAATCTCTGGGGTTATCGATGGAGAGAGTATTCCCCTGTCCAGTATTTCAGAAGCCCAAGTGGTTTTGTCAACTAGCGATGACCACGGCTTTGATATTGACACATATCCGACCATGCATTATCTGTTGAGAGCAGGGGCTAGCGAGGTCAGCAGAGGCAGTCTTCCATTGTCAGAAGGCTTGGATGTCGATGGCGAGGTATTCTGGTCGGCAATTTTCGATATCAGTGATTCAGGTGCAACTCAAGTGCTACCCACTTACACTCTAGATGTATGGGTGACCGGGGCTGATGCTAGCGGTAATCCATTCGATGCTACTGGAAATACTGAGTCCCAACCCGTCGCATCATTCTCTTTCATTCGCACCGGTCCAGTATTGGACCTGATGGCTGAAGACACGACCATGGTTTGGAGCGATCCTAGTCCGGCTCCGGGCGACGCTGTTCATTTGGAGGTGCACGGATTCAACACAGTACCGATGATTGGTGAACTCAGGTTTGTTCTAGAGCAGAATATTGCTGGTGATTGGATTGAGGTGTCTCAGCGAAATGCTACTGTCAAGGGTGAAAGTGAGATACATGTTATCTTGCCATTCAGTATTCCTGACGATGCAGAGGGTGCCCTTGAGTTCAGAGTGCGTGAATTCGATCAAGGGTTCGAACTTGACAGGAAGAGTACAACTCCTCTTTTCATCAGTGATGATGTGATGCGAGATGGAGACGCATTGGCTCAACAGGTGAGTGATTCAGGCCTTAGTGTACTGCTTTATCTTGTAGCTCTAGGTTGTGCGATTTATGGTATTTGGATGATGGTATTGTATCGTGATTCGATACGGCCTGATGATGAAGAAGGATTGGATCAGACCAGCGATGTCATGCAGGACCTATCTGCGAGCAAGGAGTTACCTCCACTAACTCCGGAGTCTGCTGCTGTTCCTGCGCCGAATATGCAAGCGGCTTTACCCACTCCTCCACCACCTAATATGCAGGCCGCTCTACCGGGAAGCACTCCACCTCCACCTGATATGTCAGCCGCATTACCTGCCCAACCTGCGGCCCCTAGCCCCGCTCCTGCTAATAGAGGAATTGCTCCTGTTCCGGCTGAAGGGCTTCCTCCAGGATGGACAGACGATCAGTGGCAGCATTATGGTTGGACCTGGCTTGAACAGCAGGGGCGTGCCTGATTGTCAGATGAACTTCCGGGACTAAAGATGACCACTCTGCACGAACGCATGGTGCACATGGTCAGGCAGTTGGATATTCCTGTTCTTGAGGCCAGTTTGGTTGTTTCAAAATATACGCGAATTCTTTTGGAAGCATTACAGAACCAAGCCGAAAATAATGGTGAGAGGATACCAGAGGAGTTGACTGAGCCTCTACCAATCGAGTTAGCAGAACCTGATGAACAGGCAATGAAAGATTTCGATTTAGACCGACTCTTGGAGGTTGTCGATGAACAACGTATGGATATTCTCGATACCTTGATTCGTAATACCATAAACGAGGAAGAAATTACCCATGCGGATTCTTTGCTTGTCATGCGCACTTGGGAAAGGGACCTGAGGCAGATGTTGTCACAGGTAAAGAGCCCGGGACAATTGTTCTCTCCAATGCAAATTCCTGAAGACCACTAAACAGTCTCCGCACAGGTTGAATAGTGATTGTTTCTTGCCCAGTACATGCAATCCCGATTGTTTGCTATGCTCACTGTCTTCTTGCTGAGCGGTTTGAGCGGCTGCTTTGGGGGTGGCAGCGATGGAATATTCGGTGATGGTGAAGAGTTGTATGGGATGCCAGGTGGATTGACTTTGGCTTGCTTGAGATCTGACGGTTTCGACAGTATGGTGGTGGAGATTGATTATTCCACAGGATACCAACCTGATTCCAGTACTGTTTCAACCTTGAAAACACGTCTGCAGCAGGTGTGTGACAAACCGGGTGGAATCGACATTGAATTGTCGGAGACTAATTTTGACCACCAAGGAAGTTGGAGTGCAGATGATGTCAGAGAAATCGGTAGAGATACTAGAGAAGGAGTTCCACAAGATGGGAACGTTTTGCGATGGCATTTGTTGTTCCCAAGCGGGTCATACGAGAATGATGGTGTGCTCGGAGTAGCGGTCGATGCCTCAACTGCAGCGGTGTTTCTCGATGATGTAAGAGATGCAGAACCTTGGACAACAAGGCCTAGTGCTGAGCAGATAGAGGAGGCTGTTACCGTTCATGAAGTAGGGCACTTGTTAGAACTGGTAAATCTGGTATATCAATCTCCACGGCCACATGAAGATTCAGACCACCCAGGTCATTCGAACAATGAAGATAGTGTCATGTATTGGGCAGTAGAGTCTGGCGATATTAGTAGTTTCATCAGCAATGATGTGCCGGATGAATTTGATGCTGATGATTTGGCAGATCTTGCAGATTTAGCATCGGGTGAGTTAGTAGCAAGTGATCAATTGTGGCCATAATCAGATTCCAAGACGTTTGTTTCGAATCGATGCAACCCTATTGCTTGAGACTTGCCAAGCATCTACTAGTGACCAAAGATAGATTCCGAACCAAAGAATCACAGTGAAGGCAAGAGGAATCTGAAGCAGGGTCCAATCTCCAGCCTTGCGATGTTGTCGGTTGAAGTGCTGTCCAAGGAATAAGAGTGGTATTGCTGCGAGAAGAACAGCGACAAGAGGGCGAATTGAGCCCCACAAGCCGACTCCGGCTGTTAGTTCCCTCCAGATGACTTTGCGTAGGCCGATTTTTTTCTTGGGCTGTACCACAAGTTGGACTACAATCTCTTCTTCGCTCATTCCAACACTACCATTGTCGTTCATCAATCGTACATATTGACTACGCCGGTTTCCTTGCCGGCTAATTTTTTCCACATCAGGCCTAGTAAGAACAGCGCTACAGCA
>CAXRJJ010000018.1:0-38420 GCA_964230945.1 Yoonia sp. | reverse complement strand
GTTTGTTATTTTCTAAAATCGCTGCACTGAAAACAGTGGAAATATACCTCTGAAATAGTTACTTCTAGTGGAAAAATAGAGGTATAAAACGAAAGGTTCAAGGACCTCCTCCCCCTTTGGTTTTCTTGCCGCTCCACCGGAGTGGTGGAGGGTGTCTTCGGACATCTTCCGGGTCCCGTGTTGTTGGCCCGCCTTTAGGGGCAATCAGCAACCTTCTCGGAGAGAGATTTCCGAGTCGAGGTGGATGAGGAATGGCTTCGGTCAGAGCTCGGAAACCAACCAGAAGGCGACCTCGTTCGTCGACTGGTCAGGGAATGGATCACGGTAGCATCAACGCCTGCAAAGGCACCGGTGCATTTTGCCGGAGCCCATCTTTGGTGGGCTTGGATCCTGACCCAACAGGTCTGCGTCTTCGGATAACAGATCTGGGTCAAGTGGAAGCTTCGGTTGAAACTTGGCCAGAGGAGGAAATCTGTTCTACAGATGGAACCCTCATCAGCGGAGGCTGGCAGGGGGGTGGATTCCTGCCCGGATGAATCCCCCCTGCCAGTACTCCCACCTGTTTCAACAGATGGAGCGCGCCGAGCGCGGCCGTCTTATACCCGTTACGGCTCAATTCGTATTCAATGAGCACATTTGTAACCCTCATTTTCTTTGCCAGCGGAAAAGACAAGGCCGATGCCTTATCTGCGTCCAATATGGAAGATGAAGCGAACCCGCCTCAAGATGATTCATTGGCCAAGGCTAAAGCATTGCTGGACGCTTTTGATACAGTTGAAGACACAGGCCATACAGCAAGATCAGGTGCAGACTCTAGAGAAGCCCCTATGGCTGCTCCAAAGCGCCCTCAGGCCCGAGAAGCGCCTACTGTTGGTTTGGCTAGAAAAACAGAAGGCATTACTGCTCACGAAGCTGGTGTTGAAGCGGTTAGAGACGCCCCAGTAAATACTGGAACCAATTTGGTGCATGAAGCCCCAGAACACTTGGCATATTCACAATCTGACGCGACCTCTAAACCAGCACCACCCCCGACTAAGGACAGCCCTTCTGTGCCGCTGCCAGGTTCAGTCCCACTCCCAAAGAAGGACGATGAAGATTGAATTTCAGCGATTTGGCCCCACCATGTTTTCGGGCCTAATCCAATCTTCGAATTGTTCTTCGGTCAACAAGTTCAATTCTAGAGCACTTTGTCTTAAGGTCAATCCATTTTCATGAGCATTCTTGGCAATCTTTGCAGCATTATCGTATCCGATATGGGGGTTGAGTGCAGTCACCAACATCAATGAGTTTTCAAGATGAGATGCGATATTGTCTTCATTTGCACTCAAACCTTCAACACATCTTGTTCTGAAAGTCCTGCAACAATCGGCAAGTAATCTAATACTGTGTAGCAGATTATGAATCATCATCGGTTTGTACACATTTAACTCAAAATTTCCTTGACTCCCACCTACTGTGATAGCAACATGATTACCCATTACCTGGCAGCAAACCATAGTCATCGCCTCTGGTTGAGTGGGGTTGACCTTTCCAGGCATTATCGAAGACCCCGGCTCATTTGCAGGCAGAGCCAATTCACCATGGCCACAACGCGGACCGCCTCCAAGCCAACGGATATCGTTAGCGATCTTCATCAATGAGACCGCGAGGTTGTTGAGCGCTCCACTCATCGATACTACGGCATCATGGGCCGCTAACTGGGAGAACTTGTTCTCTGCAGAAATGAATGGGATTCCTGTCTTATCTGCAATCGCTTGTGCGACCCTATCTGCAAATTCTGGATGCGTATTCAGACCAGTACCTACTGCCGTCCCACCGAGGGCTAACTCGAGTAGTTCATTCCACGCAGTTTCACACCTCATTATGCATTTGTCTAATTGCGCAACCCAGCCACTCGCCTCTTGGCCCAGTGTCAATGGTACTGCATCCATTAGATGTGTACGTCCAATTTTCACAATATGGCTCCATTCTTCGGCTTTGTTGGCCAAGGCCTTACTCAATTCTTTCAACGAAGGAAGAAGACGGTGATAGACTTCTTCTGCAGCAGAGATGTGCATAGCGGTTGGAAATGTATCGTTACTCGATTGCGCCATATTTACATGATCATTAGGATGAACAGGGACCTTACTCCCCAACTTTCCACCAGCCATTTCTATGGCCCTGTTCGCAATTACTTCATTGGAATTCATATTGGTTTGAGTACCAGAACCAGTTTGCCAAACGCGTAGTGGAAAATGATCATCTAATTTCCCGTCGATGACTTCCTGCGCCGCATCTTGAATCAATTTGCTAATATCTTTGTCTAATCCGCCCAATTGGGTGTTGATTTCTGCAGCGGCTTGTTTTAGAATGCCAAAGGCTCTAATCAAAGGCCTCGACATTTTGTCGTGACCAATATCAAAATTCAACAGCGATCTAGCAGTTTGACAACCATAGTATCTGTCAGCGGGTACACTAAGTGTGCCCATGGTATCAGATTCTTCTCGAAACTCTTCACCAGTTGTTTTTGCAATCTTTGACTCAGTTGGAGCATCACCGGGGGGCGTAGGGGCGGCGCCACTCAGTCCCTTTTCAATCAGTTTGGTTATGGTTGCACTTCTTCCTTCTTTGCGACCTTTGCCAACTTTAGCATCCAATTTCGCAGCTAGTTTCTCTGGTATGCTGATGCTCAGAATACGCCTATCTCCGGCACGGTGTTTGCCCATAATTAGGCGCTGAACCGGCACTTAATAAATAATCCGAGAACACTATCCCTGCCTAGAGACACTGATAATCTGTTGAGGTTGAACAGGCCGATCTCCCGCACCCTTTTGGCAACCTTCGATAGCCATGACCGCATCCATTCCAGATACTACCTCTCCAAAGATTGCATGGTTTCCATCCAGCCAAGGGCATTCGACAGTAGTCAAGAAGAACTGCGAGCCACCGGTATTTGGTCCTGCATTTGCCATTGAAAGCAATCCAGGGCGGTTATGACTCAGTGCTAGTGCACTTTCTTCGCATGGAATTTTCCAACCAGGCCCCCCTGTTCCAGCGCGTGGATTATTTGGATCTCTTGACAAAGGACATCCTCCTTGTAACATGAATTGTTCAATGACTCTGTGAAAGTGTAGTCCATCGTAGAAACCATCGTCAACCAATTTCATGAAATTAGCCACTGTATCTGGGGCCTTGTCATCATACATTTGGAGCAGGATTTCTCCCGCACTTGTCTTCATCAATACTTGTGTCATACCATCATCACCTGAGTTTCCTTCAGCCATTCCGGCACCGAGGGGGTGCATGATTGAACCGGTCTCAAGAGTTCCTTCTGCTGCTCCCCCCCATGCTTCATCTGCTACCTCTCCGTGAATGTTTGAAATCCGTCCTTTGGAACGTCCTTTAACCCGATTGAAGAAGGCATCAGTTTCATCTTCGAGGTCATCTTCTGTGATTTCTTCCACGATAATCGCGGGCTCCTCGGGCTCTGGTGGCAGAATATCTTCATCTCGCTTATTTCGGCTTGGCGGTGGTCCGCGAGAAGGTTTTGGGGGCTTACTTTTTTCTTTTGTAGAATTTTTATTTATTTCCACCAGTTCACTTTGAAGTTCATTCAATGCGTCAATAACACAACTTTTGTCAAATCTTCCACCATCAATGTCAATTTCTGAGCTTAATTTGATCTCTAATTGCTCATCAGTCAAAACATTACCAGAATTAACTTCATTCTTTACAAAGTTTGCACTAGTAAGGCCTTCTTCTATTGATACTCCACACGATTGAACCATCTTCATAACCATATTTTGCATTACGGCACCAACTTTTTCAGAATTGTCTACAGAGTCGTCGGAATCATCCGCGATAGTACTTTCATCACCAGCATCCTCCTGCACCTGTCTTTCATCTCCTTGAACGTCCCCGACTTCCTCCAGAACAGGTTCTACCGGGTGAGAACCTCCTAGCGCGGAGACGGCTTCCTGGAAATCCCCAGCGCTGAGAAACCCAACAAAATCACCGGCTACGCTGTTGACGATGACAGCATCAGGTTGCCTCTCAGGTAGTAATTGCGGCAACCTCTCTAGTGGCGTCTTGTCAATAATCTCCAAGATGTTGGTTAGCATGTTACTCTGTGCACTTCCTCTCTTGACCTTGTGTCCCTTTCGTTCAAGTTCTTGAATCAACTTTTGATCAATCATTCCACAAATCCCTTTTTTCGGGTCATCGATGAGAAATGTCAGCCCCGGATCTGCATCCAATTTTTTCAAAATCTTCTTCATTGCAGTCTTTGGAGGAATCAATTCAAACTCGTCGGTGATGTTGAGGTCTTCTACCAATCGCATAGGTACGCCCGGTGTTCCCGTGAACATTCTCCCTCAATTGACTTGTGTTTGCGGACAAATTGCTGTGGCAACAATCAAACATGATTACGCGACTTGCAGTAACATGGCCAAGAGCAAACCGGAGGCTGAGCCTGATTGGGACCTTGCAGGTGAGATGTGTAGCCTTTCAATCCAAGTATATGAGTTGGAAGAGGCAATGAATCTAGATCAGTATGGATATCATCTGCATGAATTCATTGAGGATGACACGGTTGGAACCCAATGTATCATAGCTATTTCACATGAAGGTAGGCTGGCAATTTCATTTAGGGGAACATCCGATTTTACTGACGCATTGACAGATGCTTTGGCAGTCAAGAAACGTTGGATACATGGCAAGGGCTGGTTGTTCTTTTCCCCAAGGGTACATTTCGGTTTTCTGAATGCTTACCTTCCGGTAAGGGATAGAATTCTCAAGTCGATTAAGGAACTTAGCAAGAAGAACCGGAGGAGGGTACACATCACGGGTCATTCTTTGGGTGGAGCGCTTGCAACATTATGCGCAGCGGATATCAGGCGTACTCTCAAATTGCCAGTCACTATGTACAATTACGGAAGTCCGAGAGTGGGTAACCGTAAATTCGAGAAGTTCTACAATAAATTGGTTCCAGACACTTACAGGTTTGTCAATGACAAGGATGCAGTTCCAACAATTCCAAAGATAAATTATCACCATGTAGGAAATCTATGTTACATGGATAATGATGGCGAAATCAAGGTTAATCCAGGGATTGCAACAAGGCTGTTCGATTCAATACAAGATTCGATAGGGTTCTTGGATTTCGAGAAACTCACAGATCACTTATCATCCCATTACAGAGATCAGTTGTTACCCTTTACAGATAAGGTGAAGCCATTGTATGGGGAAATCAAAGATACTGTTGCTGAAGTAGTTGAAAAAGTTGAAGAAACCGTTGAGGAAGCATCTGAAACAGTTGCCGAAGTTAAGAAGAAAGTCGGCAAATATGTGTGAATCAGGAAAGAGGGACAGGGCCCGCTGAATTGACTTCTGAAGATACACCGTTTTCGTAACGCTTGAAGTTCTCATTGAACATACGAGCCAATTTGTCTGCGGTCATATCGTATTCTTCACCACTATTCCAAGTTCCTCGTGGCTGTAGAACTTCAGAAGGAACACCAGGGCAAGAAGTGGGAATTTCTACTCTGAACCGGGGGTCTTGCACGAACTCCACATCCTCCAAATCACCGTCTAGTGCAGCATTAAGCATGGCTCTGGTCCACGGAATCTTCATTCTGGAACCTACTCCGTATTGGCCACCAGACCAACCTGTATTGATCAACCAGCAAGTCGCATTATGTTCTGCCATCTTGTTGCTTAGTAGATCTGCATAGACTCCAGGATGCATTGGCATGAATGGCTCTCCAAAGCAAGCAGAGAAAGTAGCTTCAGGGTCAGTGACACCAACCTCCGTTCCAGCAACCTTTGCTGTGTATCCTGAGATGAAGTGGTATGCTGCTTGTGCAGGAGTTAAACGAGAGATTGGGGGGAGGACGCCAAATGCATCACAAGTCAAGAAAATGACATTCTGTGGGTGACCCCCTCTACTGTCTCCAGTTCTGTTGTCAATAAATTCAATCGGGTAAGAACCACGAGTATTCTGCGTCTTGCTGGTGTCAAAGAAGTCCGGCACACCATTTTCATCCAGTACGATATTCTCTAGTACAGTTCCATGTTTTCGTGTGGTAGAGAAGATTGCAGGCTCATCTTCTTCACTCAAATTGATGAGTTTAGCGTAACATCCTCCTTCGAAATTGAAAACACCATTTGAACCCCAACCGTGTTCATCGTCACCAATTAATTGACGAGCGGGATCAGCCGAGAGAGTGGTCTTTCCAGTTCCAGACAGTCCGAAGAAGATTGCAGTATTTTCACCAGTAGTATTGGCACTGCAGTGCATTGGTAGTATGCCTTTGCGTGGGAGTAATAGATTCATGACACTAAAGATGGACTTTTTGATTTCTCCAGCATATCTTGTTCCTCCAATGATGACCTCGCCTCTTGCATAGTGAACAATAACGAATGCCTTTGAATTAACACCATCAACTTCTGGAACCGCTTCAAAATGGGGGGCGTGAAGAACAGTAAAAGCGGCGGCATGCTCAGCAATTTCACTCTCCGTAGGGCGAACAAACATGTTTCTTGCAAATGCAGAGTGCCAAGCATTCTGCGTAATTACGCGGATTGGTAATCTCTCTGTAGGTTCGGCTCCACAGAACAAGTCTTGGATGAATAGATCCTCTTGCTTGGATAGGTATTCCACAACCTTTGCCCTTAGAGACATGAATACATCTTCACTGGTTGAAACGTTGACATTCCCCCAATTCACTTCTGAACTGGTACTCTCTTCATCGACGATGAATTTGTCATTTGGGGAACGTCCTGTTCGATCCCCTGTTTCTGTCACCAATGCCTTGTGGGCACTAAAGACTCCTTCGTTCCGAACTACTGCTGCATCTACTAATTCAGCCGCATTGAGGTTCCAATGCAAGCGCGCAGTGGTTTCAATTCCTAGATTCTCTAATTCGGTACCCTTAGGGGTACCGTCAACACGAGAAGAGGTTGCTTCCATGCCTGCCCGACCAACACCTCCTCTTTACTTATTGCGTTCACAATGGCCCTTAGATACACGCTGTTCAGCGATGAGGTCAAGGAGTGAATATGTTTCACGGAGATGATGGCCGCATCCAAAGATGACCCGGCCTCATCTGAGAAAATTGAGGACAAGGTTCTCTCTCAACGGGCCTTTGAGGTTGGAGAAGGGATTGATTTAGCAGGTTTCATGGTTACCGAAACGGAACCGGAAGAGGTCTTGGAAGAAGATACTGAATCCCCTCCTGTTGATGAGGCATTAGGTGAATTGCCTCAGTTATTTACAACTGGAAAACAGTCGGAGAATGCAGAATCACCAGACCCTATGAAATCAGAAGCAGTAGAAGCAGAGCAGCGAGTACACTGGTCGATGATGGTTACAATGATTGTGTTGTGGAGCATCATTGGTGCTTATGTTGGCATGACATTTTCTGCATCCATTGCAGGTCCCGCATTGTTTGCCATGGCCCTGTTTTCGTTATGGTTAGCGAGTAAGTGGATTCCAGATCCAAATATGCGAATTCTTGGAACTACTTGGGCAATAATCTCAATGAAATTGTTCTATGGTCTAGTAATCGATTTGCATCATTGGGGTTTGCTCGACGATTTGATATTCTCTGAAGATGTGATATTGGGGATATTATTGCTTGGCACGGTCATATTGAACATCGCTCTAGCTTATCATTTCGATGAAGATGCCATAGCCGCTCAAGCGACTTTAGTACTTTTAGCGATAGGCAGTGCAGCTGGCGCATTGTATGGTGAACTCGGCGTTGCTTTGATGATTGGATTAGCAACAATTGTTCTCCATTCCTTAGCATTGATGAGGAATTCGGGTAATCTAACGAGTCTTGGAGTTGCGGCCAGTAATTTGTGGATAGGTTTGCACGCTCTTTCAAGTGGATGGAATATATTGGGGCTTCCAATTCTTGCATTTGACGATGCTCTGGTATTGTTGTTACTTATTCTATTCGTAAACGCGGCTAATGCAGCGATGGCTGCCCATTTTGCAAAACACGAAAATTGGTTCAGCCAAGGCTTTTCTGCACTCGGATTAGGACGCCCAGGTCTGTGGGGCGTTTCCGTGGGATTGGGTATGTTTGGGGCTATGTTGGCAATATTTGCAAACAGGGAAGATACAGGTTTTGCTTTAGCCCAGATTAGTATTCTACTGACTGCCTTTGGAGCATCCTATCTTGTCGTTAGAGGAGTTGACCCATCAAAGGTGATTCCGGTTGTAATGCCACCGATTCCAATTCTTGTTGCGGCATTGGTGTTGTTTGATACAGGTGTTTTCACCCCTCCTGTATTATCAGGGCATTCGATTTTCGCAATCGGGATGTGCATTGTTGCGGCTTTCAGTATTCTCAGAAATCAAGATGCTGTTAGCGATCATGTCCTGTGGTCCGGTGCTTTGGTCATCGCACTCCTTGCAACTGTTTTGATACCCGCAGGAGATGGAGAACAGGGAGACCTTCTACTAGTGACATTGTTGTTGATGTTTGCAGTATTAGGTGGCTTCGCAGTCAAACGTTCTTCGCCCTCGATCGCAGGTACAGCGGTATTAGCCCCGTGGGTTTGGATACTATTGTTTGCAACCGATGTAGAAAACCGTTTCATTTCTGTAGACATATTACCCATCGTTCTGAATCCTGAATCCTTGACATTCTTCATGTTTGGAATGGGGCTCTTGCAGGTTGGAATCAATCTGACGATGGGCGAAACGGGGGTGGATTTGGGTAAGGCATTTGGTAGTGGAACTGAAGCACTTGCTAGAATAAAAGATTCAGGCTTGCTCAAACTTTGGCCATTGGGTTGGTTGATTTCCCTTCTTGGTTGGTTGGCAGTTGCAAGGCCAGATGGGTTACCTGCTTTGGGATTGGTATTCGGAATAGTTAGTCTTGCAGCCATGCACATTTCGGTTCAATCCGTAGGGCGGCATGTGAATCAACGTCGTTTCATGCTGATTTCTTTGGCTGTAGCGACCTTATGGGCTCATTGGAGATTTGGATTGACACTTGCTTGGATACCCTTGGTCGCCGTGTCTGGGATTTCCTTGGCGTTTGATGCCCGCAGGCGCGAATCGGACAACCCGCATGAAATCGAAAATAGATCTGAACCTCTATTCACTCTGATGTTTTCTTTTGTTGCAATCCATCTATTGCTGGCTGCCTTGGAATTGGATACCCAGGACTTGCTTCAAGGCGCGTATTGGCCAAGCCAGACAGTTTCTATCTGGGTAGTACTTTGCACAGTGATATTCACTCTAGCCTTCTTGCTTCCAAACATCTCGCATTTGGAAAGGCCCTTGGGCCCATCTTTGGCCTGTGTTGTTATGTTGTTGTCGTTGATAATATGGTCTAATTCCATGGATTCGTCTGCTTTCCTTCTGTCTTGGTTGTTGTTTGCAGCAACTGGACTTTGGTTAGTATCTAGGGCTGAGATTCGTCTCGGCCTTGCCTCTATCGCAAAGGCAGAAGATAGAATCCAATCAGCAGCCGTTCGACAGGAGCAAATCAAATCCGGTCTTGCTGGTGCTCAGGCACCTGAAGTTTCTGAATCAGGAACAGGAGTGGGGTTAATCGATGCCGAACTTGTGCATCAAGCTGCAAAGCAAGCAAAGCGAAGAAAGAGGTCTGGAAGTATTGGGGAATCCGACCTTGTTGCGGGAGATGTTTTCTATACACCTACAATCGCCTTGGTATTCGTTTCATTAGTTTGTTTCTTTGCATCATGGTGGTCATATTTCAACGGCGATGGTGAAGCCGCTCTTCTATTCGCTGCGCTCCTTTCTTCTGCTGCAGTTATGCTTGCTCAGCAACGTTCGCGAAACCTTGAGATGAGAATGCCGGATGTACTTGGGATTGAGGCTCCAGTTGCATTGACTGTAGCTGGACTTGTATTGGTACATCTTGCTGGTCGCGTTTCACAACGATATGTTGATCCCGATGCTCAACTGGGGCTATTGATTCTGGCTCTTTCTCTCTGTTTCTTAGCTTGGTCGTCGCTTATTGGGCGCAAGGATCTCGCTTTGCGTCTTCCTTCGGCATTGGAGTGGATAATGTATGGTCTGGTAGCGGATAGATTGGCAACTATGTTCCTTTCAGGCGGCACTCCACCGCCTATGCAGGTAGACCCATTTGCTGGCGCCTTGCTTGAATGGATTACTCCTTGGATTACATTGGAAGTTATACTCATAGGAGCATTGTTGCTATTCGACATGGTAGAAAGAAAACGCTTGGATAGAGGACTCCAAGATCATCGCGGAGCAGATGGTAGAACAGTTTGGATTCTTATGGTCATGTTGATTTCATGGGGTCCTGCAACATTGTTGGCTGCCGTACTAGCTTTGACGCGAGCGCGCTCATGGGATCAGCCCGGCTTAGCAGTCACGGCCATGGTCCTTCTACCGATTTCATTGACCCAGTCAAATGTCTGGATGAATATCAGTCCAAGTCTTTCAGGAATAGCCACTTCTTCTACGGGAATATTATGCTTGGGATTGTTAGCAATGGCGGTGTATTCAGGTAAAGCCCGCTGGTCAACTGCATGGTTATGGGACATCCACATTCTACTTCCCATAGGCGCCCTGATTTTTTCAGGAGGGGCAGATGCCTTTGGAGTAGTTTCGGTGTTGATTGTAAGTGGTGCAGCTTGGGTTTCTGGAGTTCTAGAAGAGCGTAGATCTTGGCGTATTGTTGGATTCCTTGACCTTCTAGCAGCCTGGGTGTTAGCAGGTTTGGCATTATCACTAGGCAAGATTACGACCTCATTGCTACTGCCTATGCTCCTAGCATCAGTAGTATTACTCGGGGTAGTAACTTGGTTGGGACAATCACGCAAGGATAGACTCGCTATTGATTGATTTTCAGTTTTGGCTCAAGAGAGTTGATCAATTCTTGAATTAGTGATTCCATGTTAATTCCAGTGGTTCGGATACTGATGCTTGTCTTGGCTTGGGTTCCAGAATTTCGCACAGCAACGGAGCAAAGGTAACCTTGGACCTCTCCTTTCACTAGCAACAAATTTTCTTCACCGTTCACTTTCTCAGTCTTCCAAGATACTTCTGGGTGCCTATTGTTGAGTAATTCGAGAATCAACTGAGCATTCTCATTTGCCCCATCCCATTTGGAGCGGTCGCTTGGGGATATTGACTGCCTAGATTTCCACCCAGCAGCGAATTCATCTTCTTGAACTGAATTTGCCATTGCACACAGTGTTGCAAGCAAGGTAATTGCCCCGTCTCCAACCAATCCCCATTTTCCTTCAACTTGGGGGCAAGGTGTTGTCATCAATATGTGGCCCGAGTCTTCAGAACCAATTCTGAATGGTTCTTCTATACCTTGCAGAAGTTCTTCATCAGAATTTTTGGGTTTTAGTGCAGCGGCTAACCAACGGTCCCCTACGGCAGTTTCGGCACACATCAATGTGGAATCAAGGTCTTGCAAGGACGTTAGCAGGGAAAGATCAGATTCAATTGAAGCAGCAATCATTCCTTCACCAATCGAGCCGGTTTTCTTGGCAGCTTTAACCAAACGATCTAGCATCAAATCACCATCGACCACTTCGATGCCCTCGTTCTTTGAATCTACACGAATTAGTAGACATCTATCTCCATCCCCATCGAGTGCAGCGCCAACAATGAGCCCAGCAGTCCAACTGTTGTTTGCTCTATTTGCCAATGAAGTGAAGAGCACATGGTCATGTTTTCCATTCACTAATTCTTCCCAACTCATTCGTAAAGTAGGTGATAATTCACCAGCGCCACACCCTTTATTCAGCGCTTGACAATCAGAACTTAACTCAGTAGTGGAAATCAATTTTTCACTCATCCACGTGGCTAACCATGCGTGTGCAACGCCCTTTGAAGAATCTAGTAGCAAACCCTCTGAGGGTACAATATCGCTCAATGATGCATTGCCGAGAAATCTATTCTTGATAGGTTCTAACCTATTCTTGATTACATCCATATGAATCGCTTTTCCATCTATTTGCGAATCTGGCTTAGCCAAGTATGCCCGCTCTTCATTCGCGGAACCCCTCTCTTCTGCTGATAATTGAAACATCAATTCTTCCAGATGCCCTTCTATCTCAGGGAATGTTTTGTAACCATTGCCATCGAGCACTTTGATTCCACTATCCGTGACGGGATTATGACTTGCTGTAATCATACAACCAGCATCAGCACCGGCCTCTAAGATACTAGCATGCAATCCTGGTGTGGCACATTCACCAATCCACGTGACATGGCACCCACTAAGGTGTAGCCCAACCGTCAGTGCTGAAGCTAAAGATAGATTCAATGGTCTTGCATCCCACCCCACTACAACCCGTGGCTTTCCTTCTCCAGTAGGTCTGAGCCATACTCCAAGCGATTCTCCAACTAATTGGATCAATCCGCAGGAAAATTCCCTGTTATCGATAAAGCGTGCAATCGAATCTTCATCTCTTCTTTCATCGGAAACTGCGAGCCCTCTAATCCCATCGGTTCCGAAGATTTTGCCCATTCTGAACCCTCAATCCAAAATGCTGTCGTTCGGGAAAACACCTGTAACTGTTGTATTTGGATGGACCATGCATCCGGGAGATAGTATGGACCCTGGATTGGTGACGGTATTACACCCAAGTTGAGAGTTATCGCCGATTAATGCTCCAAATTTTCTCAATCGCGAAGGGATTCGATGTGTTCCTGAACGTAAGATAACCTGTCCACCATCATTCCTTAGGTTAGATAGAATCACGCCAGCACCGAGATTTGCCTCACTTCCGATAATTGAATCTCCAATGTAGTTGAAATGAGGTGCTTTGGCCTTGGGCAATAGAACTGAATGTTTGATTTCAGAAGCGTGCCCTAGCAATGCTTTCCAACAAACCCAAGAGTTTTCTCGAATATATGCTCCATGACGTATAATCGCCTCAGGCGCGATATAACACGGGCCGATGAAATGCGCCCCAGGCTCGACAATTGCTCTTGAATCGATGTGTACAGGACCTTTACTCTCATCAAAACTGATGTTTAGCCCCTCTGGGATGTTTGAACCAAGAGAATCTAGTGTAGCGTCAAGCAAGGGCTTGAAACTCCAGCTGCTGTCTTTGTCGAGTAATGCCCACGGCTCGATATCATGGCGTGGCAGTACAGGGATCGCCCCCCGATCTTGAACATTCCAAGCAGCAGATTCTGCTGCCATCCACGGCCAAAGTTCCTCGGCGCTTGGCATGAACAACTCGTCACCCATGCCTATTGGCAAGGGGGAGTGGTCATTGAGGTTGCGATTCAAGCAGCACTCAGCATGTAGATGCGCTTACCGGTACGGGGATCCAACTTGTATGAGATCTCCTTAATGTGCCGGGGGATGAAGAAACCGACCTTTCGGGCGGTTAATCCATGGTTCCTCATGCGTCTTGTGTTCGCAAGGTGGTCAACGATATCCGCTGCACAGCACCCTGGGCGATCAGCGACATAAGCAATAATTTCTGCCTTCAATCGCTGAAGTCTCGCCTTTTTCTGGCTTCCTTCTCCACGTTCGGTGGTCATCAAACAACGCTAAGGGTGCTAGGGTTATAGGGAAGGTTTGGGACTACCGTGGGACCCCCATAATCGGTGAATTTACCCTTCTAAAACTGAGCAAAAACGCTGAAATCACGCGATATCAATGATTTCATTCCATTGTTTCGAACTACCCCTTCTAAACATCGAATCATGGAATTGGCGCTGTTTGATATGCGCACATCGTGCTAGTCTACCTCTGTTGTCATAGCATCCTTGGCGGGTGAAGAGAATTGCTTTCAGAGCTGACAATTCAATCTCAGGACCTGTAGTTTCAGGTATTTCCCCCTCCACACATTCAGTATTTCCGTCCCAGGAGATCATATTTTCAGAGGGAGGGTACAATTTTTCCCCCATATGAATCGAGACTTTGCCCTCCGCAAGTGTAGACCAACGCCAATTCGTTCCAAAACCATCGTTCAACCATTCAGTCATTTTTCTTGCATCATCTTTACTGGCAAAACCTAGCCATGTGCATTCCCACCACCCCTTGGTTCGAGCTAGAGTTACATGGTGGATTCCAGGGGATACTTCTCTACCATCGATAACATCGGTCCATACGCGACAAATACCATCCATTCGAATAGGTACTATTGGCATGCCTGAAATTCCTAAATCGACCAATCTGTGTGGGTTACCTAGTTCTCCACATAATATGAATGGGATTCTTTCGTTTATCGGGGTCTTGTTATTTTCTTCCAGCCATTTTTGGATGCTTATATTGCCATCTTCAGTTATCATTTCACAATTGTTTAGCCATTCAACCAATTGCTCATGAGTGAATAAATCTAGTTCTGTATTCAAATCTGCTAAAATCAGCGGATGGATTGCACTAAGAGTTTGCATCCATGCATGCTCCGGAAATGGCTCCGGGGAGGAAGCAGCGCTCCATGGCCAAGCCCTAGGTGATGATATCTGCATCATTCATCCCCAGAAGGTTTGAGATTACCATGATTTCGTTCAAAGTATGAATCTTGGTAGGTGCATTGCCATGGTTGCATGGCTTACAAATCCGACAAGCACCCCTTCTTCATCAACGACTGCTAGTTGGTTGAGATCATGAGCCAGCATCAGTGCCCCTGCTTTGAGCAATGGAGTCATCAAACCAACCTGCAATGGAGGTAGATTTACTAGTTGCATAGCAGGCGTAGCCATCATCCAAGCAAGGTTACTATTCACAGTCTTTCTCGAAGTCAATTTGAGAACATCCACAGCGTGAATACGTCCGACAGGCAACCCTTCGTCACTCACGATGAATACGTGGTCCCAATCATTCTTTGTAAGTGCCTCCAATACCTCGTGTACTGAAGCGTTTTCACCTACAGTGTGCGCTGTATTCATAACGCGTCCGCAAGTCAAGCGACGTACAGCGATTTTGCTACCGCTTCCGGCCGCCGCCCCACTTCCTTTTCTGCGATTTCTAGCTCTTGCCATGTTGGCTCCTCAGCCCTCGGCGCCACGCCCACCCTCTTTGAAGCCTTCTTCAGACGGCATCGAACATAGATGAGTCAATTAGCATCTATCGAATCGCCAAAAGACTCTTCATTCAGACCTTCAAGGCGAACATATGTCTGGCTTGACAGGGGAAGTCATCGCATCGCTTGCAAATATGGATGAATATGAACGCCTATTGGCTGCAGAACGCATTTCGAGGGAGCATAATATCCAGATGGATGCGTTGTTGAAGATGGTGGATGACTACCTCAGCGCCATCAATCATGGAAACAATCCTGATCAGGCATTCCAACCTAGCCCAGACCAGTATTCCTCTTCACCAGAGGAGCAATTCAACACTCCCGCCCCAGCTACGGCTCAAAGAGTTCAGGACGCACACAGGTATCGCATGAAATACGATCCTAGTGCGAATTCACAACAGCGTGCACAAGAAATTACTGAAGCAATTATCTGTCCTCATTGCAATGCGCCTTTAGGCATCCCTTCAATCAGACCAATCAAGGTAAATTGCCCTAGTTGTATGATGGAATCAACATTCTTTGAATGATTCAGATACCCCAGTATCTTTCACCGCTGGCCTGTCTATCTTGTAGGCCCCGTACAATAGTCATAGTCAACCATAGAACCGCTAACCATGCTAGTGGTTCACTTCCATCTGCAATTATTTGTCCGACGTTAAATTGGTAAGATTCTCCTCCCAAAACTTCGATGGCGATGTTCATTGCTTGATTAAGGAAGGAATAAACCATCATTCCAAAGGCTGCAAGGATAATTAATCGACCACTGAAAGACCCTCGTCTGAGTTTGAGTATCATCAATCCAGCAGTAGTCAATAGGAAAACGATGATGATCCATGCTAATGATTGGTGAACTGCTGAAAGATATGCAATGCCTCGAGAATCCCCCGCTCCGATTCTACCGGTGTATTCAGACCAAGCCTGTGCTACAGCGAAGATTGCAGCGAAAACAGAACCAGCCCACATCAATGATGAGAACATGGCAGCATCCGCATTCTCTCGCATTTCAGCAACAACTCTTCCAAGAGTGTTCTCCAATCCAAGACCTTTGGCCAATAGATAGAATCCGAAGACGAAGGGTAGGCCACCAATAAGTAAGGCGCCTATGTCATCAGGAAGCATTATTCCCATTCCGATAATCATTAGGATGACTGCAATTGGAACCAACATCTTGGCTCGCCATTTTGGGTCTTCAAGAGCCTTGACAATGTAGTAATAGGTGCTTTCAATTCCCTTTGATTGTTTGACGATTATCTTCTGCACATGATCAATTCTCACCTGACTTTGGAGGATTGGCAGAACTGACTCATCTTCTGCACCATCAGTCACCAGTATGGCGCGATCCGGTTGAAACTCTGCTACGACTTCCTCAAGTTGAGCAGCTATGGCGCGGTCAGAACGAACACCAACTTTCTCATCTCCAGTTAGGATAGCGATTTCAACATCATCTCCACTTTCAGAACCTTCGGCCAAAGAATCATGTTGATTCAATGCCCCCAGAATAGCATTAGTATCGCTTTCTTCTGGGTCTGCAATTCCCAAGCGAAGTGCTGCAGTCAAGACCTGTCGTCTTCCAACCACAGGACCTCTGATGGCAGCTTTAGAACCTAAGTCGTCATCTCTGTCGACTGTAAGGATGAGGGTTCGCGTCACTTTCTCCATCCCCCTTCGTTCATGTTAGGCAGGAGGTCTTCCCTTCATGAACCATCGCGCGTATTGTCCTTTTCTTCCTTAGTTTCTCCCGCATCTTGAGCGGGCTCGGAGTCGCGCAATCTAGAGCGTTGTTTCGCTCTGAGATATTTCAGTGGATGATCCATCCAGCTCTGGTCACAAAGCCTGTCATCACCTGTCATGACAGCACAGCGCGCATTCAACTTCAATTTTGCACACCCCGCAGGCGTATACTCTCTATCATAGACGTGACCCACTTGGTAACTCGTCGTTTCAGAGTTGAAATCTGGTGCGTTGTGAAAGAATTCAACACAATTCTCAGTTGGAATGCCCATGGTTCTTGCCATTGAAGCAAGAAATAATCTTCCGAAGTGATTTACATTGACGCCCTGTTCTAATTCAGCGACCGCTTTTTTCATACAAGGCGGCCAATCTTCTACATCCGCTCCACTCAATTGCAAATCCGTACTGGCTCTATGTTGTAGCAAGCCAACCACCATGGCGGTTGCTTCCGCTAGCCTCATGACTAATTCATCATTCAAATTCTCACTTTTGAGAAGCGCATCTTTGAGGATTTCATTCTTGATTCTCTGTCTCAATAATCGCGCTAATTTGGCTTGGCTTGAATAATTAGACTCCTCTCTGAGAGTTACCCACCCTTTGTTCAAATCCTGATTAGGTAATCGCCAACGAGGCCCAGTTATCCCTGGAACCAATTCGATAAAATCTGATAACCCAATTTCCCAGATTACCCCACTTCGGCTATCTTTGCTTCCAACAATTACTGCCTCCACCTTGCGGATTTCCGAAAGATAGGTTTTGGCGATGTTTTCGATATTCTCCATATCCATGGCCAGTAATTTCTCTGCGCGCTCTGCTTCAGCCTGCGCCCATTTGGATAGAATAACATCTTGATCGCAAGCGCATGCAACGAGTCTTGAATATGTGAAACTGAAAGCCTCTAACAAGCGCCCTTCTTGAGTATGGATGTCTCGCATGGCCATCGCATCTACTCCCCCATCATTGGCAATGGATTCGACTAGGCGTAATCTCCCTCTTCTACGGGTGTCCTCTAAGAATTCGGAATCTAAGAGGGAATCTAAATCGATGCCTTCTGTTTGAGCCATCATTTGTATCCATGGCCCCGATTGAGGCAGGAAAGGGTACCTAGCAAGAGTGACCTCGTCAGAGATATCCGGCACCTCCATCGGTATTGGCATCATTCGTCGAACAAAGTCGAGGGTTTTTGAAACAAACGACTGAAGTGAGAGAATCTGTGGAGTGGTTTGATGTCATCATCGGTGCTGCGAAAGTCGTGCCGGAAGCCAATGCCACCTTGTTACCTCCTTTGATTCAGATTCAGGAACGTATCAGAGAGGAATTTGGATGGAGTCTCGAAAGAGATCAGCGGAGCATTCATTCATTGCTTGAAAAGATTGCAGATACAGAATGTTCTGTGTGGCAACAAGAGAATAGGCAAAAGTGCCTATCAAAAATATCCGAAGCGCTATGTTCAGCAAAACGAGTTGTAATTGTAGGCGCTGCAGTCCAAGCAGAAGAACTCCGTGCTAGCATGAATTATGGAGACGCCATCTTGGTTGCGGATGGGGCGATTGGGGTTTTTTCTGAGTTGGAAAATTCTGAACAGGCATGGGAGAATCTTGTAGCAGTAGTTTCGGATGCCGATGGTCACCCATATCTCGATGAAGCATTGATTCGTAGGGCCCCCTTGATTCTGCATGCCCATGGAGACAACATGGAAAATTGGAGGAACTTGTTGGAGAGATGTCTTACTTCCCCCCTTCCGATAGTTCTGACACATCAATGTCCTGAAGTCATTGAAGGCGCAATTAATCCAGGCGGCTTCACAGACGGAGATCGAGCCATTGCTTTGGCAAAACATGTGGGTGTTGACATAGAGAAAATTGTTCTATGTGGTTTCAGAACTGACGAGGTTGGTAGATGGAGTGGAAACACGGATTCTCTAATCAAATCACGAAAACTCGAATGGATGGCTGAAGTCATCAATCTAACAGGAGTCAAATGGAGTGATGTTCGTGATTCCTGAAGAGGACCCCCAAACATCTCCAGAAGGAGCAGATGATCCAGTTACAGAATTACAAGCAAAGCGCACCCAACAGCAAGCCTTCTTGCTGATGATATTCATGATTGTTGGAATGAATTCAGCTTGGCTTGTTGCGCAAAGTCAAACCAGTGATGTAGAAGTTAACAAGCCTGAAGCAGGTTTTCGAAGTATGCACACTTTTGAGGTGCCCGATATGATGCTAATGGCCAGAACGGTCCCTACAACGATCGATTGTCAGTTTGTTTTGGATGAAACCAAAGAAGCTAATTCGACAGATGTCTCATGGAGGATATTGGACTCAAGGGGCAACATATTGCATCAATGGTCTGGACAAGTGGGAGAGGACTGTTCCACAGAGTTGCAACTTTCTCCCGGTACGCACCGTGTTTCGACCACAGTGCCGTTTGGAGTCCAAGCCAAACAAACCGTTCACATGCAGGTCTGGAAGGGGTTGTCTAGTGAAGGATACATAATCGCAACCGTCATGGCGATTTTATTTCCACTTCCTGCGATATTGGTAGCCCGTCGCAAATTGTCACGGTCGAAGAGAGTGCAACCATTAGCGCGTTTGCGTAGGTTGGAAGATTGGCAAGCAATTCACCGTGAGATGGAGGAGTTAGACCGCACCGCTGCCGAGATAAATGATCTACAGCCTTACCTTGGGGGCAGCATGGTTTCGGAGCAATTAGCAGTCAGTCAGCCGGTACTAAACGCTGAGGCAGGTGTTGGAGAAGAGTTAGAGCCAGATATTCCACAAATTGACCAGACTGAATTGATTGAAGACATGGAACTAGACACTTTGACGGGACTCGAGGACCCGTTAACGGCTGATAACAGGATTCAGAGAGTAGGCGACATCTATGATTTGATGAAAGAAGATTAATCATAGGAAATCTGACAATGACATTTGTTTTGCTTTGTCATTATTGAACAGGCTTTCAGTACTAGCGGCCAACCATTCCACGTTCTGGCGCGTGTAATCATCAACTCCGTATGTTTCCATTACGTGTTTGGTTACATTGATGTATTTGCGAACTGCACCTTCAGAGACTGTCAATGCGAGGTTGCCTTTGCAGATGTCTCCACCGTTGTCAGTTACTCCATGAGCCCCCAGTCCTTTCGAAAGCCGCTTGGTTTTCTGGATACAATGCCCCGCTAGAGGCATTCTCCGATATTTATGTCCACAAGAAACGCAGCGAACCTTTTGGCGCGTAAATGCAAGCAAATTTCCTCTTAGATCGGGAAGGAAGTGTGATCTGACCACACTTGAAGCGACATTTCGCACATCGACTCCACGCAATTTGCCACCCAGTTTCAATTGTCCATTCATCTTGTCAACCATTGTTTCTAGAGTCTTGTATGCTGAGAGAGCAGGGCCTTCATCGATGCGTTTTGTGTCATGAGTGAAGCCATATCCCCTAACAGCAGCAATATTTTCCAATCTCCGTTCGACGATATCCATCATATTGAGAATTTCTTTCGGATGAACTTGTTGTTTACTAGACTCATAGAATGTTGAAGGATAATACCAAGCAGAATCAACATTCAAGGCTTCTTTGTCGATTTCAGTTGGATTCAATCTAGTGGTTAGAACTAATGGCGCATCCATTTGTCCCCCGCGGTTTGCAGGTAGGATATGCTTGCTGAAGTTCAGCAATCCATCTAGCAACAGCATAATGGCATCCTCATCTCCATCGCAATTTCTTCTCTTTGAAGCGTGAAATAGTGGATGGGCGAATCCTCCGGAGGAATCAGACCAGCCAATGAATCTACTCAGCACACCTCCTGATGTGTGAGGTGCTAATCCAATTATCAAATGTCCAACCAAATCATCGATGGTCTCCGCTTGATAGTAACTTTCCAAGCCGTAAAATCGTTCTAGCAAGTCATCGATATAGTGAGATGTTCTTAGGAAGAAATCAGCAGCAGATTTGCTGGCGATGAAATCTTGAGGGTAGATTTCTAGCATCTGTTCATCGCTATTCAACGGCTTACCATCTATGTCGTGAGTATATCCAAGATCGAATAGGCGTGGCCATGCAACTCCAACTTCAGCAGGAGTAAAGTGAGTTGTTGGCACATCACTCATATCGAATCTAACCGTACCATCACGAAATACTGGCACTCCATGTAAGGCACGAAGTATTCCTTTTTCCAAGGCCTCAGGAGTTTGATCTCTTGACATCAGTTTTTTCTGACCTTTGATAGATTTTGGTAGGATATCAATGCCTAGAGACAATCTTGCCTCTTCCATGAAGGAAGCAAAACGAATATTTTGAGCAACCCCTCTTCTACGGCTACCTTCTCTCTCCCCCCCGGACATCTCGGTTCTACCACCACAATTCTTGCCTGTTGCCGGATCTTCATTCTGGCATCTTAGCATGATTGCTGAACGACCACAAACGGTACAGGTTCTCCTTCCAACATCAGCATTGAAACTATTCTTGTCGATTAACACCGAGAATAAACGCTGAGGTCCCCCAGAGGTTCCCACTGGAAATATACAATGTGTCGTAGGCTTTTCTCTAGGTGCGGCTTTTTCCGGTCTACCCATTCGTGCACCGACCCTGATGGCTACGCTATTTTCCCATCGGAGACTGCTACATTTCCTTACTAACCAGAGCGAACTTTCGATCGCATGCTCGTCTTCTAGGCTTCTTGCTGCCATCAAATCTGAAAGGTTGACCGGCCCAGGATCTTCGACTTCCTCCATTGCTTCTCGACCCACTTTGTCAGTCTCAGCAATCGAGAGACCTCTTTGACGAGCATCAGTTTCAGCAGCGATACGCACATCTGTCCTTCTTCTGTGTAAATCTGATAATCTCGCCCCTTCCTGCCCAATTACTGCTTTTGCATTTTGTAATCTGTCCAATCGTTCCGTTAGATGTTCCTCCATCACTCGGACCCTTTTCACAACCTTTCCATCGGATTGTAAGCCCAACCCTTCCAAGACGGATTGCCAAACACCAGTGATACACAAATCGCCATCAGAATGGTGGTGCTCTAGGCCGAGAAGCATCATACAAGCCTTGGCGAATCCATGCCTTTTGATATGAGGTATACTTCTTTCATGATGGTCAAAAATCAACTCATATTTTTCTGGTAATGAATCAAGATAGTTCTTATTCCGTTTCCAATCTTTGACAACTCCTTTCAATATCATCATTTCATCTTGAATAGTTGCGCTTTCAAGGATTTGAGCCAATTCACCCACCCATTCGAGTGGTAAATCGATCCACCAAGGATTGTTTGGAGGGGGTAATGATGTGCCATATTTCTTGCTAATTGCAACTGAACTATCCCAATCAAGAATCATGCTCCTAAGGAAACGGTGTTTGTCTCTACTCAATTCTGGTAATGAATCGATACCAAGCATCTCACACAATTCTTCAACCGAACTCCCCGCTTCGATTGCTTCGACTAATTCGCTGGCCCACCAATCAGTACAGTAAGATGCGGGGACTAGATTCTTGTTATTCTCCATGAATTCTCCATAGCCTAGAGCAATCTCTCCATTGTCCCAGATTTCGATGCTTGAATTTCCGTGCTCCTTCCATTGCGACTGATTGTCAATTCTAAGGAAGCGCCCATCATTGAGAATGACCCAAGGCCCCTCCAATTCGTCGCATGGAGTAACTGCACATGCTTTGCCAGGCCTCTCGATTTTCATCTGCGTACCAACGGCTAAGAAATCATCCATTACTGACATGGAAGTAGGATTGATTGAACCTGCAGCCAATCCAGACGCCCTTCCCCTTCCATATCTTAGTCTGAAACCTCCGCGTTCCAATGGATCTCCAAATACCGGCCTTCCAGCAATGATGTCCTGCATGAATTTTCGAATTGGCTCCACTCTTTTGCTAACGAATTTCTTCTCCCCGCCCCTTTCTTCTTTGGCTACGAATTTAGAGATGAAGTCCCAACCAGGGACGTTCAATCTTTCAGTATGTCTCTGGATTTTTGGCGCTTTCAGGCAAAGCCCTTCCCCAATTACTAGCAGCACCCCACCTCTGATTCGCGGCTCATCGATATTCGTAACGTGACCGTAGCCGCTACATTCGATATCTTCAGTAGATTCGCCATTAATCATGACTGGACAGTCCCTGACCATGACTTCGATTTCCTCAGGCGGGGGGCGGTACTGCAGATTGCCCCGGTATAATCCAAATTCCTCTTTCACCCGTTCAATCTGTGGCTGTGTTGGTACATATGGCCCGATTCCCATATCTCTACGAATCATGTCAGCAATCAACACCCCCAATGCTTGTCCAGTTCCTCCTGCTGCTCGAATAGGTCCAGCAAAGTGGACAGAAACAAATTCAGAACCATCGGCATTACTCAATAGTCTGACTTCGCTGATACCTTCCAATGGGGCAACCAAAACGGCTTCAGTCAGAATCGCTAAACCAACACGTAAGCCAACATCGATTGAAGTGACCATGTCTTGTCCGGATTCTCTGAATTGTTTCGCAACACGTTGTGCCATCTTAATTGCCGTAGTTTCACGATCATGTTCAGCCAACATAGATCTAATGTCATCAGCAATCTCCAAGTTTTGGAGATAATCTACCAGCAATTTTTCGGTTCTTCCGGCGAGGTCATTAGCGCGCGGAATTTCAACATCTAATGAGTGATCTAAGCCCTTTTTTCGAGCGATAGTTGCTATTTGGTAACACTCCTCAGTCTTATCATCTAGCCATTGGTGATACGAATCCATCTCTTGTTGAAGGCGCTTTTCATCTATATTGGTCACAAGGGACCCTGAGCCTATCGGGACATTGGAATCCGATATGTCCGCCGAGGCCATAGGGGGTTGCTTACGCCGAGGCCTCATCAAGTATGCGCGTCACTCCCCTTCCTTACCAAGGCCGGGTTACAGAACATTCATCGACACAGTTCATGACCGCAACATGAGGAAGATGACTGTACATTCTCAGTTGAGGGACGACCCGCGCTGGCAGAGGTTGCGAGATTTAGTCCGCGAATTGGCATATCTCGAAGCCGAAGAAGGAGAGAGTTTCAAATTGGCCAGTGGTAGAGAAAGTAAGCACTTCTTTGATACCAAACCATTGATGATGCACCCAGAGGGCAGTCAGTTGCTTGGTGAATTGTTGAATCAGCGTCTTGATGATTGGCAGGTTGATCTAATCGGTGGCTTAGAGTTGGGGGCGGTTCCGTTGACTGCGATTGCGATTTCAACTTCCCCCGTGGATTGTCAAAGACGTGGCTTTATGGTTCGTAAGGAACCAAAAGGTCGAGGTGGAAGAAAGACTAACAACCCACCCGGAATAGAAGGATACTCAGTTTCCAATGGAGGTAAAGTAGCGATTCTTGAGGATGTTACTACAACCGGAGGCTCTTCTCTGAAAGCGGTT
This sequence comes from Yoonia sp., assembly GCA_964230945.1. Lineage (GTDB taxonomy): Archaea > Thermoplasmatota > Poseidoniia > Poseidoniales > Poseidoniaceae > UBA226. The sequence goes on along the minus strand of CAXRJJ010000018.1, from coordinate 14,300 downwards.
CAGAGAATTGAGGAGGAAACTCCCTGTCAAGTGATGGGAGTCATTACGATTGTAGATCGTGCTGAAGGTGGGGCTGATACCTTCGAAGAAGCAGGGATAAGATTCGAATCATTGTTTTCTCTGAATGACATTACCCACTCTTGAGGTTGTTGAATGAGAAAAGATGCAATGGCAATTGAATCTACGTCTTGTTCTGAAGACAAGGTTCCAATACCGCATGGTCCTGATGGATTATTTGTGCACTTGGATAAGTTGGCCCGTAGGTTGACAACACCATGGCAAGTGTGTTTAATCAGGGCGCGGCAATTGGCAGAATGTGAATTGCCAGAAGGCAATCTTATCGATCCAGCTTGTGGTGCTGGCTTACAATTAGCAGCCCTGGCCAATATTCTAGGTAAATCTGCACTTGGAGTTGAAATTGATGAATCAAGAGCGAAGATGGCGGCAGCAAATCAATCGCTCATATCAGAATTTCTCGGGAATGAATTGCGCACCGTAATCGTTGCAGGAGATGGTACAGATTCTGAGTCAGTCCTCTCCGCTTCTAACATTCAAGGGGGGATGTCTTTGTTCTATTTCGATCCAGCTAGACCTGAAGGAAGCACAACCCATGATCCTTCGGAAATGCGTCCATTATTGGATCAAGTATTGGATGCTTGGAAGCCACATCTCAACGAAGGCGCAAATGGTCCTGCTTTGGTACTCGACCTATCCCCGCGCCTATCCACATCTCGACGCCTAGAGGTTGAAGCCATCATCGAAGAACGGTGGCCAGAGATAGCAAAAACTTGGCAATGGGCTAGTCGCGGATCGGGTAGAATTGACCGTTTGAGTCTGTGGTTAGGTGCAGCGGCCAACCCAATTTCTTCCAGAAGATTCGTACGTATTCCTGCGGATATTCATTCAAATCCATTGATTATTGAAGCAGATGAGTCGCGTTGTTCATTGCCTGATGTAAATCGCACCTTTCCACGTAAGGGTGATCGATTGACAATAGTTGACTCTGCTCTTGTTGCTTCCGGTCTGGCAAATGTTTGGTTGGAACAGGTGCTTTCGCAAGAAGACCAAGCACATTGGCAAGTTCAACAGGGACGCCGCCCAATAATTACGCATTCTATGCCTTTGCAGTTGCAACAGGGCTTAGATTCGGATTTGATACAATGTTCAGGGGAGATAGTCTCTTTATTGCGTTCTCAAATAGATGAAGATCACATTGAGTTGATTTCTAAACAAGCTGAAGAAGTTGGTTTTGGTAGTTTGACGCTACGTCTTTCCTTACCTCCAGAGAAGCATCCAGTGATGCAGAGAGAGCTGAATAGGAGGCTTGCTAGAGGTTCTGGAAATAAAACAGGATTTATCGCAAGAACTGGAGAAGACGACCATCTCTTGTTATGCTTAGAAAACGAATGACTGCGTCAACGTGCCCCCTAACCCCCTCCAATCACGCGTCGCGCCATTGAAATAGGGGGGGATGGTCGCAGCGACGCCCGGGAACTACGTTCCCACCCGCTCCACGGAACGGGTGCCATAAGGAAGGGAGGAAAAACGATGGCAAAAGACCAAGCAAATGAGCCAGGAGAAGACTTCTCCTATATCATCAGATTAGCCGATACGGATATTGATGGTTTGAAGAAGGTACAGACAGCATTGACCAGCGTTCGTGGTATTGGGGTTAGAACAGCAGCGATGATCTGCGATATTTCTGGCCTCGATAGAACTAGATTGGCAGGAGACCTATCCGATAAAGAACAGGACAAGCTTCGCGAGGCCATTGAATCATACTCTATGACGGCTCCATTGTGGATGTTGAACCGTCAACGCGATCCGGAGACCGGCGAACACTTCCACTTGTTTGGACAAGATGCGAAATTAATGCAGCAGGATGACATCGGACGCCTTCGAGCAATCAAGGCTTACAGAGGTATCAGGCACGCTTCTGGAAACAAGGTACGCGGTCAGCGTGGTCGTTCGAATGGTCGCAGTGGTTTGACACTGGGAGTTCAGAGGAAGTGAGGTGGTATAGATGGGACATCCAAAGTTTTCACGACCAAAATATGATTCTCCAACGCATCCTTGGAAGCAGGCTAGAATCGAGGAAGAGCATGCAATTCAATCAAATCATGGTTTGAAGAATATGAAGGAGATCTGGAAGGCCAAGTCGGTCTTGAGGCGTCACCGAAACCAAGCGATGAAGTTGATTGGACAGGTAGACATGACCGCAAATCACTGGCAGCGAGAAAAGCAGGATATGCTGGATTCGATGTATCGAAAGGGATTCATTGGAAATGATGCAACTCTCGACGACGTGCTGTCCTTGGGAGTTGAGGACATCCTCAATCGTCGATTGCAGGCTCAAGTTTACTACAAGGGCTTGGCTATGTCAATGAAGCAAGCTAGGCAACTAGTGACTCACGGACACATTTCGATTGGAGACCAGAAGGTTACCATTCCTTCTTATCCAGTATCTCGTTCTGAAGAGGATGATATTCAATACAGTCTTGGATCAAGTCTACACAATGAGGCTCACAGTATTCGCCAAACTATTGTTGGAATACAGCAGAGTGCCGAATATGGTGAAGAGGAAGAACCAACTAAGCCCGAAGTGAAGAAGGGAGATGCGGAACAATTAGCGGATGCAGCGGAAGCAGCACCATCTGCTGAAGATACCTATCCTCCAGAAGATTCAGCATCTACCGAGGGAGGTGATGCCTGATGTCTCGTAAAGCAATAGTAAACATCTATTCATCATTCAACAATGTTCTGATGACTGCAACAGATTTGACTGGAGCCGAAACCATTGCCAAGTGCAGTGGTGGCCAAGTAGTCAAGTCATCCAAGGACAGCGGAGGCCAATTCGCAGCAACAAGAGCAGCCGAACGTTTGTCTGACATGCTAAAGGAGAAAGAATTCACTCAAGTCATCGTCAAATATCGAGGACCAGGTGGAAACAAGTCGAATAACACAGGGCCAGGCGCTCAGGCTGCAATTAGAGCAATGACCAGAGCAGGCATGACGATTACTCGCATTGAAGATGTAACTCCAATCGCTCATGATGGTACTAAGAAAAAGGGAGGCCGCAGGGGTCGCCGCGTTTGAGGAGGAATGAAAATGAAGAGCAAGATTATCGATGGCTGGCCAAAGGGCCGACAAATCAAGATTCATTTGACAGAGACTGATGCAGCTCAGGTTAATTCCATTCGCAGGGCAATTCTTTCCGATGTACCAAAGATGGCAATCAGTAAGGTGCGTTTTGAACTTGGACAGATACAGGACCAGAAAGGGGAGTACTTTGAATCTGTTAACGCACTTCCAGATGAAGTCATAGCACATAGATTGGCAATGATTCCAATTCCTACTTTCTTGGATGAATTCATGTTCCCTGATGAGGACCCAGCAAACCAAGGGTTGCCAGAGGACCAGTGGGGAAGTCCAGATAGTCAGATTATCTACCACTGTTCAGTAAGGGGTCCAAGTTCCGAGAACCGAGATGAGAAGAGAACTGTCTATGCTTCTGATCTCAATGTACTCGGAGAGACGAAGTTGCAGATTGCAGAAGAACATCACCAGATTCCATTGACTACATTGTTACATGGCCAATATCTGGAGTTCTATGCTTATGCGACCCTTGGAAGAGGTAGGGACCATGCCAAGTGGGCTCCTGCATCAGCGATTGCATTCCACAAGAGAGAGATTGTGAAGCTTCAAAATAAATCTCGAGCAAAGGTATTGTTTGATCTAGATCTTGGAATTAAGGCGTCGGATTTCGACAAAGATGGATTGATTGAGGACTTTGCTAAGGTGGAAGAAGTCCGTAAAGCATTGGCACAGGTCGGACAAGGCACAGGCCGAGATGGTGATTTCAATGATGCAAAGGGTAACCCTGCGATAACCATTGAAACAGTTGAAGGCGAGTATGTTCTATCATTCGATTCTGATGGTTCGTTACCTCCAGCAGAGATTTTCAACAGGGCTTGTGAAGTTCTATCAGAACGCTTTGATTCCTTGTCTGAAGAATTGAAAGCAGTTCTAGCATGAATTCAGCGACAGGCCCATGTGCTTGCGCTGTCTCCATTATCTTGGAGGTTGAATGATGCGGGTTGTTGAGCATGCTTCGGGACACGTCACTCTATTGTTCAGCATATATTCAGATAACGAAGATTTGTTGTATCAAGGTAGTAGGGGTGCAGGGTTCTGTGTTAAGGCAGGAGTTGAGTGCCAAATAACAGCGAGAGACCCAGTAGATTCTGAAGGATTCAATCTCAGCATCTCAGTACACACTCCTGAGGGCCCAATAGATTCAGAGGAATCTGCTTTTCTTTACGTCGATGTGTTTGAAGAATTTCTTTCTCGAGATTTGCTTGATGAGGGGAAAGAGTATCTCGTCGATGTTATGTTAGAATTACCCATGAGTCAAGGTTTTGGAATGTCTGCTGCAGGCGCCTTGGCTTGCGCTCAAGCTCTGTCTAGATTAAGCGAATCTTCAATCGATCCTGCAACTATTGCGCATATCATCGAGAGGCGCAACTCTTCGGGATTGGGGGATGTTCTAGCAGCATCAGTTGGAGGTGTTGAACTGCGTTTACAACCAGGCGCACCACCTGCTCCGGGCAAAGCAGTATCATTTCCTATCGAACGCGAAGTAATTCTATGCTGGGACCCTGAAGCGAATAGGCATACTAGCACATACATCGATGATGCAAATTGGCAAAAATCGATTAGTGCAGCGGGAGAAGATTCTCTATCGAGACTTTCGGTTGGAGAGTGGAATGAATCTAGGTGGTTGGAGTTGTTAGATGAGGCGGATTGTTTTGCAAAAAATGCCGGGATGCTGGAAGAAAAGGGCAGAAACGAATTGCTTCAAAAAATCAAGAATTTGCTTCCTAGTGGATTTAGAGCATTATCATGCATGTTAGGAACTTCAGTTTGTATCGTAGCAGAAGATTCAACACAAGATTTAGACGGGATAGACGAGGTTCTCGCAGATAACGAAATATCTTGTATCAGGACTTCTATTCAATGACCATTTGTTTTGGATAATTCAAGAGGAACGGCATCGAGCAAGATAGTGCCGGGGATATGCAGATTCTCACAATACCCATGTCTGAAAACAATTGCACCTTGCCCCCATTCTTCGATATATCGACTCATTTGCTTGATTGTCTTTTTCCGTTGGAATGAAACATCCGAACCATAGTAGTGTTTTGCATCTATCCATGCAACGGGCTCGCCATTGATTCTTACATCATCTAACAACAGCAGATCTGGAGTGCGCACTGGTCTGCCATGTTCAGCCATTTGTTCAGCAACCATCTCTGGTTGGCGACGAATCCTCACTCCTTTGTTCTCAAAGAATCTGCATAGAACATCTTCGAAACTTTCGGCCTTTTCTTGAGTTTCACTTTGATCTACATTTGAAACTCTATCCGCTTCCTCTGCTTTACGAAATTGCTCAAGGTCGCGCTCATTCAAGCGATTTTCGGGATTTCGGAGATTCTCTTTGATTTTGTTTTTTGACCAACCTCTAGCCTTCAAAATGGCCCGAAACAAGTTCATCGGAGGAAAGTCATGTTTCTTTGACAAAGCCACAATGTCTTCGCCTTCATCGTACTGTTTACGCATTTCAATCGCCCTACGTTGCAGGGATTGGAAATTGTATACACTCTTTTCTTGAAGTATGGCTTTACGTAGACTCAATGCTTGATCAAGGCTGATATTCAACTTAGAACAACGCTTCTCGATTTCATTTACTCTGTCTTCTGGTAGCCACCCCCACTCGCCACGTTTGACAACTATACCGATGGCTTCCGCCTCCGTATTGAGTGGAACAGGGTTTGATGGCCACTCGATATTGATGTATTGTGGATCTGCAAGGACTTTGGGGAATGCCATAGGTCTTGGCGATACCTTGAATCGTTCAATGGCCCTATTCACCGCTTCCTTTTCCATTTCTGCGCTTCGCTTGCGACTTTCTTCTATTGGAGGGCCACCGTGTCGGCGTTTTTTCCGCCTTTTCCGGTTCTTTGAACCTCCATTACCCCCACTCATCATCCTGTCGGGTGATTGACCATCCATGAACCCGCCGCATCATCAATCTGTGTATGATTGATTCATCAAATTGCTCAAAATCGATTGAAAACACGCGTGCATTGGTTTCAAGGAGGAAAGGAGAATCGGAGAACCATGTCAACTCGTGTGGCAACCTTCCTCAGTACTTTGTTGGTATTCTGCTTATTGGTGAATATTGCATCTCCAGTTGATGAAAAGAAACCTGAGAATATCGAAATGGACAACGCATCCGAAGAGGTATTCACTTCAGCACGAAACTTGCCGGGTTGGTCATTATCTGCTGGGGGTTTTGAAGATGATTTGGTTAGAGGATACGATGTTGGGCCAGATGGCTCAATCTATATTGTTGGCACTTTTACTGGTTCTATGATCTACGGAGAAGACGGAGTTCAAGCGACCAATATGCAAGGTGATGAAGACTTTTTCGTCGGCAAAATATCATCACAAGGTGAATGGTTATGGTTGGTTTCTGGAGGTTCTGAAGGGGCAGATAATGCCAATGATATCAGTGTTGATGTTCGCGATGGTTCTGCATATGTTACTGGATCATATTGTTTAGGCACAGCAGGAATTTCTTGTAATATGCAATTGGGTTCTCTCTCTCCGCTCGGTAAGACTTCTGATGATGATGATGGTTATGGATGGATAGCGAGAATAGATAGTAGTGGTAGTTGGCAATGGGCCAAGAATTTCGGTTCCAGTATGGATGATCAAGGAATGTCAGTCATAACAGATGGAAATGGTAGTGTTTACCATTCAGGCCTGTATATGAATATGATAGAAATCGGAACAGAACTTTTGCCCGGAACGGAATCCTATTCCCTCTTTTTCGCAAAGATGGATGATAGTGGAACATGGGAATGGGCTAAGGCAGGAGTGAGCCCTGAAGGGATAGAACCCTTCGGAGGGGTATGTTTGGATTCCATGGGACAACCATGGTTCATTGGTTCATTCACAGGTTCGGTAATGTTTGAAGAGAAGGTATTGAATTCTGTGGGTGGCGCTGACATCTACGTCATTCGTATGAACAAGACGGGAGAATTTCCAATCGCTGCGATTGCAGGAGGTGCCGGAGATGATTGGGGACATTCTTGCACTGTTGATGGATTAGGAGCTACAACAATAGTTGGTAATTTTGAAAATGATTTCAATGCAGGCTCATTGAATGCAACAAGTAGTGGATGGTTAGATGCATTCATTGTAGCAATCGACAACAATGGAACTTGGCAACATCTGGATACATTCGGAGGTAATGGATACGATGTCGTTCATTCAATGGCCATCACTCCGAATGGGGAAAAGGTGGTTGTTGGAAGTATGTCAGACAGTCTGACGATTGGTCAGAATACCTTGACGTCCGCCGGTGGTAGCGACGTTCTGTTCCTTACATTTTCACAAAATGGAACTGTATCGAATGCTATGACAGTTGGCGGCTCTAATGACGATAATGGTTTAGGAGTGGCCATCGGAGGAGACGGTTCACCAATTGTGTTAGGAACTTATCAGGGCACTGCATCATTTGGGACTTTCAGCAACACCAGTGAAGGTGCACTAGATTTCTTCCTTTGGCAATATGCTAAGGATGAAGACGGCGATGGAATAGTAGACGGTAGTGACAATTGCCCTAACATTGCAAACCCTGGACAGAACGACCATGATTTGGATGGAGAGGGAGATGCCTGTGAGGACGATATCGATGGAGATGGCTTGTTGGATGATGCAGACGATTGTCCCGAAGGCTCGATAGGTTGGACCTCGAACAATGAAACCGATCACGATAACGATGGCTGCCACGATTATTCGGAAGATTTGGATGATGATGCAGACGGTATTCCAGATACCAATGACTCTTGTAGCAAAGGACCGGTTGGTTGGGTTTCAACTCCAGAGGAAGATATCGATGGCGATGGTTGTGCTGATGTGGATACTGATGGCGATGGTTTTGTCGATCAATCGGACAATTGCGTCAATGTAATCAATCCGGATCAAAGCGACAAGGACGGAGATGGAATTGGAGATGCTTGTGATGGTGACATTGACGGAGATGGAGTAAGCGGTGACTTCGACGAATGCCCTGATGGAGAAACCAATTGGCAATCTAATGCAGAAACTGACAATGATGACGATGGCTGTAGAGATTCTGGAGAGGATACCGATGATGATGGCGATGGAGTCTCCGATAACATCGATGATTGTCCGAAAGGGGAGATTGGGTGGAGTACTACAACTCCCGGTGCCGACCATGATTCAGATGGTTGCCGAGATACCGATGAGGATGATGACGATGATGATGATGGTTACAAAGACACAGAAGATTCGTGCCCTCTGGGTGAGATTGGCCCCGCGCCATTAGGTCAAGATTTTGATAATGATGGATGTAACGATATTTCAGAGGATGAAGATTTGGACAACGATGGAACTCCTAATGATTCTGATCTATGTGCTAATACCCCAATTGGCTCACAAACGGATGCTTCGGGTTGCAGTGATGCGCAAAGGGATAGTGATGGAGATGGTGTCAAAGATACTGATGACCAATGTGCAGATACCCCCTCCAATGTTGCAGTAAATACTGACGGCTGCCCACGTTCGGGAAGTGAAAATACTGGAGGAAGTAATTCATTGAACGATGAGAAGAGCAGTGGCGGATTGGGTATAGATCCAGTAATTCTCTACGGTGGTGGAGGAGTAGCAATATTAGCAGTCATAGCAATCATCATCACGATGATGGGTAATAAACCACCTCCAAGAAGGGATGATGATGACGAATTCGGAATACTTACTCAAGATGCAATGGGTAGTGTTCAAACTGCACAAGTAGAGCAATCACAATCATCGACGATAGGTGGATTCACGGATGAACAATTGATGTCTGCAGGATGGACACCTGAGCAGATTGCAGCACACCGCCAACGTTGATTAATCGTTGTTCAATCTCTGCCTACGCTTGTCTTGTTCGCTTCCAACGTCTTGTAGCAATCGTTCTCTTAGCGCTTCATGCAACCACATTCCCTCGGGTAATTCAATCAACAAACCCTTGGCCAGGAGTCGTTCTGGTGGCTTCCCTTGCCAGCCACTTGCTTCAGCCAATTTTTCCCATTTTACAGGCCTTTGGCTGACTGCTAGTTGTGCTAACAGTTCCCGTTCTGTATCTGGTAATGTATCGAGTATTTCTTCATCTAGGAAACGTAACCAATCTCGATGAGTAACTGCCCCATATAGTTCCAACAATTCCATCGCCAAGGGATGGCCACCAGTCAATTGGTGAACCATATCTGCTTCTGGTGGTTCTTCGCTCTTGAATGTGCCAAGCCATTCTTTCAGAGCCTCTACAGAGAGGCCTTTGAGAGTGACTTCTCTTACCTTGTCTCGCGTATGCACGTCCCTCCTATCGTAGAATTTGGGCCTTGTTCTACTAATCATCAACAATTGTAATGGGGATTGAACCGCTACTTGTAACAATGAACCTAGAAGATCATCAGCATGACCATCCATATGGTGTACATCGTCTAAAATGATTAACCATGTTGGCGGAGGTTTACCTTCGTCCTCTTTACGCCTATATCTTTCTCGTATGGCGTCAGAATCTGTAAGGTAAGCAAGTAACCTACGTCGCCATGCATCTACATCCAGTGTAGCGCCGGGAGAAAGCGGCAAGGTGTCCATCAACTGGTATGGGTCATGTACATCATCAACTCCAACTCTGTGCAATAGACTGACTGCTATTCCGTGCTCTCTATCCCAAGGTTGGCAAGGATACCAACATATGGAGAGGTTCGATTCTTTATCCATCCTCTCTTGAAGCCAATGAGCAACCACAGTTGATTTCCCTATTCCTGCGACTCCTTGTACAATCATACAGGGGTGCCTTTCGTCGCGCCAAGTGTCTAAATCAGCCAAGATATCTGCTCTACCATGTACTGGCCTCGTCTTCGGTGGCCGTGTATGATAAGTAGCGTGCGCTCCTGCTAGTAATGTCAATCTTCCAGGCGGCGCGTGCCCCTCCTCATCCCTTTTTTGAATGGGACCAAATCTGATGTCTCCATAGGTTAGGACCCCTTCATGAATAGCGTGCATTAATACCTGCATCAAGGTAAGATTTGCTTCAAGCCGTTCTGCGACTTCTTCAGCTTTAATTTCAAGCAAATCCCCCTCTTTTCCTCTGATGAGAACAGTCAATTCAGCTAGAATCGCTCTTCTTTCTTGCGCTTCAGCCTTGCCAACTTCAGTCAATTGCCATACTTTTTGTCTTCGTTCATCATTCTTGATCATCCTCGAATGCTCTTGCACCAGTTTTTCTTTCAACAGGCTTCTCATAGTTCTCGAGACATTTGGAGGATGTAGTGCGCACGCTTCTGCAATTCCTGGGCGGGTCACTGCACTGGTGACCATAAATTGGTCTGCCTGCTCAAAATTTTCCAATAGGTGCAACAAAATCCTGTCGCGCACGGCAACGGATACCTTGGGCAACTCTTTGGGCACGACCCGCCACTCCGAGGCTCCTTGTTCAAGGATTTCCCCTGTAGTTCAAAATCTCCTTCCTATTTTTACACAAACTAACCATAAACCCTTTTTTACAATACGATTCGCAGGACTATGGGAGTAGCGCAAGATTCGGCTTGCAATATTGTAAGCGGGCCGGTTCTACCTATCATTCTCATTCTATTGTTCACTCCATTTCTAACCGTTGTAGCCTCTGCTCTGGATACGGATGGAGATGGGGTTGAAGACCATCTAGACGATTGTCCACTGGCTTCTGGAGATTCTACTGTAGATAGGGATGGCTGTCCTGACAGAGACGGCGATGGAACTAGCGATTACAATGACCGTTGGACCCTTCCAAACACTAGTTTCTTGGAAGATACGATTCTATCCTCAAATAATGACTATTATGCTGTTGATCATAGTCCAGATGGGCAATTTATTCTGACCGGTGATGAGGATGGATGGGTTAGAATTTGGAATCTTTCCACCCAATCCAACGTTCTTTCTGTGCAGATGACTTATGATGGTTCAGGAAGAGACGTAAGTGATGTAAAGTGGTCTCCAGATGGAAGCCTAGTGGCAGCAACCATCGATTATGGAGACATATTGGGAATATGGTATGCTAATAACATAACACAACAGAATTCAATCAGTGTTGACGTAGGTAGTAACGATAACCCTGCAAATATTGCTTGGAGCCCGGACAGTTCTTTATTGGCTGTAGCTATTGGAAGGTCAGGTAATGGTGGGACTAATGGTCAAGTGAAAATCATCAATGTCTCTACGGGGTCTCAGGTTCAGACACTGAATCCAAATGGCGAGGATAGATTCTATTCTGTTGATTGGTCTCCTGATGGAAGCAGAATAGTCGTCGGAGGAAATGACGACATGTGGATTTATGATACGGTTAATTGGCAAATCAACCGCAGTATGACTGGAACCGCTGCAGCGAATATCAATGATATCGCGTGGTCCCCAGATGGCAATTATTTTGCTACCTGTGAGGCTTGGGCTTCATCCAATTCAAAAGCAAAGATGTGGAATGCAAATACTGGAGTCAAAGTATGGGAGAAGACCATCTCTACTTCTTGTTTGGATGCTGATATTTCTCCGGATGGCAGACTTGTCGCATTTGGTGCAAGTTGGTATCAGGGCGACGGGGCTTCAGTCAAGATATTCGATGTCGTTGGAGGTGGCTTGAAGGATGTCGTTTCTGGACCAAGACCGGGGGGTTGTTCCTCGGGAAGTAACAATAATTGCGGCTCAGTCTACGGGGTATCTTGGCATCCTGATGGACAGCATCTAGTTTCAGTTCATGGTCGCAACGATGAGGGAATTTACTATTGGTACGCAGACTTGGATCCTGATGGTGACGGTTACAATAGTAGCGACCAAGGAGACGGAGTAGTCGATGCTTTCCCTGACGATGGAACGCAATGGGATGATACTGACTCAGATGGATATGGAGACAATCCGGCCCCAGCAAATCAACCCGATGCATGCATCAACGACTATGGCACCTCAGTATTCGATAGATTTGGCTGTCCTGATAGCGATGGAGACGGTTACAGCGACCCAGACTCATCACTTTCTGGAAACGGGGCATGGACAGTTGCAGATGGAGCAGATGCCTTCGTATCAGACCCTGAACAATGGGCAGATGCAGATTCGGATGGTTATGGAGACAATTATCTCTACGATGAAGAGGAGCTTACTGAGTTGCACATTAATCAACGGGGAGATGCCTTCCCGTCAAATCCAAACCAATGGAATGATACCGATGGTGATGGATGGGGTGACAATTTCGCAAATTCATCTTGGACAGAAATAAGGCCTGCGGAATGGCCGGGATTGTTGGATCCATCGGCAACACAAGTCGATACTTTCCCCTTGGACAGATACCAGTGGAGAGATAGTGACGGCGATTGGGTCGGCGATGAACCATTTTCCCCGCGTAGTGATGCTTGTCCAAACCTTTGGGGAGATTCTTACGAAGATAGACTAGGTTGTCCAGATAGTGATGGAGATGCTTGGTCAGATCCTGACAATGATTGGGAAGCACACCCAGATGGGGATGCAGATGCTTTCCCTAACGACCCAACTCAATGGAGAGACACTGATGGGGATGGCTTTGGAGACAATACCAGTGGAAACAACCCTGACGATTGTCCAGGAGAAGCAGGTAATTCATGGCAAGATCGGCATGGTTGTCCAGATATGGACGGGGATGGTTGGTCAAATGGTGGGGATGCTATGCCAGTTGACCCAACACAATGGCAAGACCGTGACGGAGATGGCTACGGTGATAATGCCAACGGGAGTAATCCTGATGCTTTCCCTGATGACGCAACTCAATGGAGTGATCGAGACGGAGATGGCTATGGAGACAATCCAATCGGTTTGAGTGGAGATTGGTTCCCAGATGAGCCTACTCAGTGGCATGACTTTGATAGTGACGAATGGGGAGATAACCCCGATGGTGTGCGCGGTGATGCATGCCCTGACGAAGCAGGACCCAAGCCTAAGTCTTCAAGTGATCAAGGGAACCCATTGACCCGCGGCTGCCCAGATAGGGATTTAGACGGCTATCCTGATCCTGTAGACAAATTCCCTGATGACACATTCCAATGGAATGATACTGATGATGATGGTTGGGGGGATAATCAGGGCGTCAGCAATGGCGACGATTGTATCGACGTTCCTGGAAGTAGTAGCGAAGCCAACCTGCAGGGTTGCCCAGATACTGATGGTGACGGTTGGGCCGATACCATCGATGAATTCCCAAACGATTCCTACCAATGGAAAGATTCTGATGGCGATGGCTATGGTGACAACTACATCTGGGAAAATAGCACGACAAACCAGACTCTCGATGGTTACGGTTTGAGAATAGAGATGGGAGATGCATTCCCCAATGAACCAACTCAGTGGTCAAATGTAGATGGTGATTTCCGCGGTGATAATCTGAATGGGGTTCAACCAGATTACTTTCCATTGGTATACACTCAATTGATGGATACTGATGGTGATGGCTACGGGGACAACTTCACTCTTGGCGCGTTTGAACCCGATGACTGCTCTTGGGCGGGAACATCCTGGAGAGATAGATTCGGCTGTACTGATTCAGATGGTGATGGACAAAGTGATGATTTCGATTCTTGTATTTGGGATCCTGAAATTTGGGAATACGACCCTAATGGAGTTATTTGTGGAATAACAGAGGATCCTTCCCAAAGTAAAGGAGAAGAGACCAAGAGTTCTGGAACACTGGTCAATAACACTAATCTCTACATCTTAGGATGAGTTATCGCTTTCCTGCTACTTGCTGTATTGATTGCTCAAATTAGCAGACAGGCTGCTCGCCGAAGCGGTAGAACGATGTTGACCGATCAGGCCATGGAAGTCATCATGGCAGAGCGAGCCTCTGAAGAAGAGCAACGACGTCAACAGTGGGTCGACTATTATGTCCAGACTGGCGATTTAGCCAAGGCCAAAGAGTTGGGCTGGGAAGACCCTGCAGACCTCCCTCAATGGAAACAGCATGAAATGGCTCAAGCAGCAGCAGCTGATGCTGCGATGCCGACAATGTTAGATCTCGATGAATTAGATCTCTAACTGAATAACTTCAGTCGGATTGTGGTTCCGGGGGGCAGCATTTGAACATAAGTCTTGAACGGCAGTATTGTTGTTGAATGTTCAGTTCAAGTCTGGTTCAAATCCTTTTGATTTGTAGTGCCGGGGGCAGGATT
>CAXRJJ010000017.1:0-13374 GCA_964230945.1 Yoonia sp. | reverse complement strand
AATTCCTAACCTCTCATAGGCATGGATAATCTCAAACTGCTGTTCTAAGAAGTCCGGATAATCGATTCCCATGTCTTCAATTTTGTCGGCATCGCAGCCTGCTGAATTGAGAGTGGTAGGTATGACAACTTGGCCTTCTTCGCTTAGTTCAGCAAGAAACCTACGTAGGCCATGACCCCCAGTTAATACCGATACGCCGCTAACGTGCGCATGATCCACCTCGATAAATTCTGATGCCTTTGAAACATGAGCTAAATCTACGACTAGACTTGCAGCCATACGCCTGCTCTCGCCTTGCTCGCCAGCAAGCATCTCCGCCAAGACATCGGGCGTCTGCACATGCGGTGAGAACAGGCGGCACATGATGAGCCCTTGCCCTCATACCTCTGTTATTCAACATAGGTCTTGATATGGGTTGACGACCATCCTAGTCCATGACAAGCAATGCCCTTTGTGGATGTTCCCCTTCAGTGCCTCATTTGAATATGCAAACTAGAGAATGGTCATGTCAAGTCTGTGGGATGGCACTTCCTACTCGAGCAAGACCCGACCCCAACGCGGTTCAAGGACCGATACAAGGTAGTGCGGTCCCACCGCCACCACCTGATAACGAAGAGAAGATACCACCGCCACCACCCGATGACGAGAAGGTCCCTCCACCTCCACCGAATGAAGGAAAATATGGTACTAAGAAAAGTATCACTGAATCCGCAAAGAAGAGTAGGGCTGTAGCCATGGCCACTTCTCCGAACCGGCGTATTGCAGTTGCATTTGTATTGTTGATTTGCCTATCGATGTCGGCTACTGCCTTGCTATGGAGCCTGAGAGATATTGAAAATACGGCTAGTACTGGTAAACCTGGGGAAGAGGGTGCTGATGGCCAACAGGGCCTATCTTCACTGATGTTCATCCAACCAGAACCCGACGGCCAGAATTGTAGTAACGGAGGGCATGCCATCCTCACAGGTATTGACTTGGACAGGGATGGCAGCCTCGATTCACAAGAAGTAGAACGCACCAGTTTCATCTGCAATGGTATCGATGCCGAAGTTGCAGAGCCAGGAACTTCACTGACGGATATACAGACTATCTCAACAGGTGAGCCGAACTGTATTGAAGGCGGTTTATTGATCAGAGTCGGTATCGATAATGATGGAGATGGTAATCTATCAGAAGATGAAGTCACGGCTGAAGAATACCTATGCAATGGTCGCTCGGGAGAGGATGGTTCTGATGGACAAACTCTCGAGACTCTGATGTCTTCTGATTCCCGCGCCACCGTTTGCCCCGATGGCTTACGCACTAGATTTGGAGTCGATGATGGAATGGGAACTGCAAAGGCGGGAGACCAAATCCTCCAGTCAGATGAAGTTCATTCAATGATGGTCTTATGTTGGGTCCAGCAATGGAACCAGTCGTTCCCCGAGTCAATAATGGGGGTCGCTGATTCTTTCAGTTCAGCATGTGACCAAAGAGTTGACTTTGAAGACTGGTTCATTTACACTGCAATAACTCCAGTCGAAGGTTGTGAACTATACATCAGTGATGGCACCCTTGCTGGAACTTCGATTCTGAAAGATATCAATCTCATGGGAGAAAGCCTGCCGGGTTTGTTGACTGGCTTCATTGCCTGGCATGGCAGATTATGGTTCGATGCTGATGATGGAGTGAATGGCAGGGAATTATGGAGCACTGATGGCACCACTGAAGGAACAGTCATGGCAGCCGATATTTGCCCTAATTCATGCTCCTCAAACCCTGAAAACCTGTATGGATTCAAGGATAACCTGTGGTTCTCGGCAGATGCTGGAAATGGAACTGGAAGCGAACTCTGGAGCCTCGATATGTTAGGAGAGGAGGCGGAAATGATTGCAGATATCTGCCCTGGTTCCTGTTCAAGCGAATCTGGTGCGAACGGTTGGACCACTCTTGGCGGTGAGTTGTTTTTCACCGCCGAAGGTGGTGAAGGAGTAGAGATCTGGGCTTATTCAGACAGTCTGCGTGAAGTTTCCAACTTCGATAACGGAGTTAATCCAGATGTTGGCCAGGTTATCGGTTTGGTGACTTTTGAGGAGAGGATATGGTTTGATGCGGATGATGGACAGAATGGCCGAGAATTGTGGTATAGTGATGGAGAAAACCTCAGTATGTTGGAGGACTTGAGTGGAGATTCAGCCTCTTCCTTGTTCAGCAATGACTTCGGTGCTCATGTGGTGAATGGCAAACTATTGCTTCGAACCACCTCAAATGGAATATTGACAGCGGTTCAGAACTATTCTACCAGCACAATCAATGGTAGTATGATGAACATCGGTGCTGGAGCGGATTCTCCGGTCTTCGATACGGATGGAAATTTGTGGTTCTCTTGCCAATCTGCGAGTCAAGGAATGGAATTATGTTTGAGCGATGGTGAAGTTGCAGGAATTATCTGGGAATTCATGCCCGGGCTGGCATCCTCCAATGTTCGTAGTATTGCAAGCATGGGTGGCTACATCTATGCGGTTGCAGAAGGAATGAATGGCAGCAAAAATACTGGATATGAATTGTGGAAACTTACCTCGACAGGTTCAGCCGAGTTGATCTTTGAAGGTCAAAGCGATGATGGAGCCGACGGACAAGTGGGATTGTACGGTGGACTAGTTGTAGTAGCCAATACCTTGTTCTTCTCTTTTGATGATGGACTAAGAGGACACGAATTGTATCAGATCGGTTTTCTTCCAGAAGATGCGGAACATCTCTACATCGATTGATCGTTCCTTCTAGCGGCCATCGGTAGACGCCAACCCTGTCCAAAGGCACGGCTGCTTACGCGTGGCGCTGGCGGCATCTGCCACCTCTTGTGCTCATTACGAACTAATCTGGAAATTACTTCGTCGACGACTTCCTCATCGATACCTTTGGCCGCAATCTGTTGACTTGACATTCCTTGCTCGATATGACTGCGGAGAATTTCATCTAGGAGCGAATATGGAGGCAAGGTATCCTCATCTTTCTGGTCTGGTGCCAGCTCAGCACTCGGAGGTTTGTCGATGCTATTTCGAGGTATCAATTCCTTGCCCGCTTCTTGATTGAAGGCCTCTGCTAATTGGTATACCTCAGTCTTGTAGAGGTCGCCAAGTGGAGCGTAACCCCCAGCCATATCACCGTACAATGTGCAGTATCCTTGAGCCAATTCGCTCTTGTTTCCAGTCGCAAGTGCCATCGCTCTACGGGCATTAGCAATTCCCATTATGATCATCCCACGTAGACGCGCCTGAAGATTCTCGGCGGCGATTGGGTCACCCATTTCCAATTCATCCTCCAAAGTAGTCTCAGCCGCTAGATGGAGATCTTCCAATGGACGTTGCTGGTATTCGATTCCTAATGATTCTGCTAATGATTCTGCATCTCTGATGCTGTGATCGCTGGAATGTCTAGATGGCATGGAAACTCCAATGACATTCGCCGAACCAAGAGCAGAACTAGCAACTGCTGCGGTCAATGCTGAATCAATCCCGCCTGACAAGCCAATTACTACCTTGCTCAAATTGGATTTGCGACAATAATCAGCAAGCCCTGCACAGACCGCATTGAACAGGTCATTCGTGGATAATGCATAGTCAACACCCTCATCCCAAGGTAGCCAAAATGAACGTGAAGGCTGGTCGAGATCGATGATCAAAACTCCTTCTTGCCAGGCAGGTGCTTCAATTGTAGTGCCATCAGGCCAGGCTGCCAAAGAACGTCCATCGAACAAGAGGTCATCATTTCCACCGACCTGATTTGCCAACAAGAATGGATGGCCTAAACTGGCTGCTGCAGCCTTAACCACCTCGGCACGCTGTTCAGGTTTGCTAGCATGATATGGAGAAGCGGATAAATTGACTGTTGCATCTAGGCTCTCTCCCTGATCCTGCCAAGCACATAGTTGCATAATTGGGTCGCTGTCATAATCACTAGGCGTCTCTCCTGAATGCTGCCATGCATCTTCACAAATCGTCAATCCCAGAGATAGGCCGCCGATATCTCTGCCAATTCCTGGGCGCGAATCCGGAGTGAAATATCTGGCTTCATCAAAGACCTCGTATGTCGGCAAAAGTTGCTTGCGCGTCAATTCTCTTACCTCTCCTTCAGGAAGTACTCGCAAGATACCATTTCCTGCCTTTTCTCGTTCTGTCTTAGGAGGGAGAGGGGCCCCCACCAAAAGGGGAAGGGCGGTTTCAATTCCTGAACAGGCGGCAAGACAACGATCTGCGAATCCCTCTGAAAGTAGCAAGTCTCGAGGAGGATATCCAGAAATTGCCAATTCTGTGGCCACGGCAACATCTGCTCCGGCCTTGTCTGCAATGGCGCACAATGCTTCCAAGCGTGTACGATTTCCATCTAAATCGCCAACGGTAGGGTCCACCTGCAAGAGTGCGATACGTCGCGCCATCATCTTCACCTGAGATTCTGCATTCAGCTCCAACCATATTGGTTCTGTTCAGGAGGATACCATCCTCCATCTTCTCCCAATCTGTACCAATAACCCTCAGCATTTTGTTTCCACCATCTGCCATGCTCATCCTGCATCCAACCAGGCCCTACTCCCGGCTGGTGAACTGCTTGAGCAGGCGTCAGACCTGTGGGCTGCGGTGCTGGGGCTGCAACCGCTTGCGGCTGGACCTGCTGTTGAGGTACCACTGGTGCAACCGTTGCATATGGATCAGCATGTTGTAGTTGAGCGGCCAAACCGCCACTCTGCACAGGAACAGGTTGTTGCAACAAAGCGGGATCATATTGTTGCTCTTCTTCGTATTCATGGGCATCCTCATCTTCCCAATAATCGTCACCCCAATCGCCCTCTTGACTTCTGAGATGATCCCTAAGGAAGAGGAAAACTATCCCAACCAAAGCCATAAGCAGGATTGTAAAAATAATCATCACGCTATCATCAACTCCTTCAATCCCTAGCCATGAACTTGAGTCCTGCATCGGCCGAACGTCTACTTCAGCACTTGATACCAATAATTCGCCATCGACATGGATCTCCAACCACTGAAGACCTATGCTCTTGGGTTGCCATTCAATCGTCAACAACTCGCTTTCTCCTGAAGCGACATAGACATCCTGCTTGAACAGATCATAGGAATCTCCAACAAGATCGTGACCGGTGATCCAGACCTCGCCAGTTCCATCTGCCATCCCTTCATTGCGCAAAGTAATCGGGATGGAATGGACTTGATTGACTTCCAACCCTCCTAAAGGCAAATCGATATCATCACTGGAGACCTTCCAAATTGGCCTATATTGTTCGATTGACCAAGTTGCGAAAGGAGCCGTTTCTGAATTTAGAGTGGACGAAGAAAATACAGGATTACCTGCAATGTCCCTTCCAGTTATCCAAATGTGCAAGGAGGTACTCTCCAAGAATACGTCTTCTTCAACCTCAGCAAGAATACCAACTACGGCCATGGCTCGAATCTGTTGGCTGGATAGAATGCCTTCGGGTAATGACAAAGGATCTACTCCTGAGAGAATGATTTCTCCGTCCGCCTCAGAACCCTTTACTAGTCGCCAATTAAGTTCAAGAGAATCTGGATCGATCTCTTCCAATTCCTTGATTCGAATATCAAACGTCAACTCATCTAGACTCTCTACTGGTAATTCTTCTAGACGCGGTGCCACAACTCCAGTAACAACTGGCCCGACTCCATCAACCACAATCCACATCATCGCTTCAGAAGGAGTGGTGACATCTCTAGCCTGTATCGGTAGCAAATCCAAAGACCAAGTCAATGGATGGTTTCCGGTTCCTATAGGCGCATTCAATTCTGCATAAAACGAACCATCTTCGAAAGAAACGTGTTGTACAGAACCATCCAATGCAATCTTTACCATGTAGCCTTCCTTTGGAATCTGTCCACTCTCTGCAAAGACAACCTGTCCGGTCAATACCATCGGTGCGCCAGGTGTCGCCCACGCGCCTTCAACGGTATTTTCCCCTGATTGTACGGATAGAGATACGCTTTCAGAATCAATCATCATATCCGTGCTCCAACGCCAACGCATGTTTGGAAACAAGGAGAACGCTGATTGTCCTGCTCTATCGACAATTTCAACCGAGGGCTCTCTCCTTAGCGTTCCTTCGTCAGGCATTCTCCATTGAGGAGTGAACTCTATTTCCAAAGTAATGTGCTCAGTATATGGTGTCAAATCCCCTTCAGGAGTACTAACATAACAATTCTCAATCACGATAAATTCGGAAAATGAGGTGCACTGACGATTATCTGCTCTCCAGATTATCGGTAGAGTATCATGCTGAGCATTACTTGCTAATTCGACTACGACCCGATCGATATCAGACATACCGTTGGGTTCCTCTAACGGTATCTCGACAACGTAACTATTCCCGGGGTGCAGCCACGGAACGTGTCCACCTTGGAAGCCAACTCCAGTAGAGATACTGGGTGAGCCGTCGCTCTTCAATTGATACATGAAGAGGTGCTCATCGGGTTCCGAACCGCCTCCCCCAACCAGTGGATTGCCAGCGGGGTCTGTACCGACAATGTATCCTGCAACAACGCCTCCTTCGCCCCCACTTGTATCGTCTAGGAAGTAGGTGTAATTTCCACGCGTGCCATCCATATCTGCAGGAGAATTCAACTCGAAAGGAGAGTACTCTTCGGCATTAGGCCAACCATCGAAGTCCCAATCATCCAACCAAGATCTCCACAACATCAGTGTCAGTTCATTAGGCAAAGAAGGTTGGTCATGAATTTCAAACTGGAGAACTTGATTGCTGGAGGACTCAAGGTGGTCATAATGTCTAATGTTGCTGCCGACCATATATGGAGCAAGCGAATCGGAAACGAATGTTCGATTCTGCGCGATGGTAGTGACATCTTCTCCACCGAATAAGTGCTCAATTTCCACCCTATATGTCAAGTCCATAACTCCCAACGGAACAAGTTGAGTGAAGTTCGCAATTCCTGACGATAACTCGGTTGTACTCGCAACAACCACGCCATTCTGCAATAATGATACATTGACAATTCCACTCCTCGGTAGGTGGGTAAGCGGAAGGCTGTCAAAACCTACTTGCACCTCTATGTTGATGTTATGTCCTGCTCTAATTTGTGATTGTTCCACTGGAATCAATCCGCCTGCATCGTTGAAGACCTGCCAAGAGTCAATACGCACATCATTCTCTAATCCCATCGCTTGTCCAGCACCGTAGGTCACTACTGCAGGAACGCTGCGAACTCCATTGCTCAGAACTAAACGACAACGTACTTCCAGCCAATCCTCATCATCCCAAATCGGTTCTATTCGAAATCGCATCAGTGAGTTGACCCGACTACCGTTAACATCCACTTCAAAGGGATGATCTGGATGCCATTCAATCAATCCAGTATCACCGCTCTCGGTCGGTGATGAACCATCTATCGGCCATTCAAATCTCGTCTTTGAAACACCTCCAACAAGGTCGAGTTGTACCTTGTCAGGAACACCATTTTCACTGAGATGTGAAGCTACGACCTCAATCCAAGGTTCGGATGCGACAACGGTCTGAGATACGTTTCGTACGACCATAACATCTGTCTTGGTACCCGCCGAACTCTGGACATTGGTTATCGTCGCTTTAACTGCCCCTGGTGCGCTGAGAACCAGAGGGATTGAGACGTGATGTTTGCCGCTGGCAACAACGGCTTCTGGAATCTCATCATTAATTGCTTGAACCAAATCATCAATCGGTGAAAACATGAGGTTTATCTCAGAGTCATAGGGAATGCGAAGACCTTCAAGACGAAGGTCACCAGATTCACAGCGGAGGTTCAGAGTTACAAGATAGAATTCTATTCCTCTAGTGGACCAAGAAGGATTCTGAGCGATACTAAGATTCTCCGACAGAGACTCCAATTGTGTAGTATTCAAAGAAATACTGGAAGATGTTTCAATGTCGCCAAGGTCGCCTTCAGCCACCTGAACTGAACCGACATCAAGAGTCCAAGAAACGCTCTGTGCGACACCTTGCAGAGCTGTAAGGCCCGCAGAGAAGGCTTTCACTCCATCAGCTGGCAATAGTATGCTAACCGCCTTGCTAGAATTGCTGAACCAAGACATATCATGAGAGAGAGAACCTGTACTTAGGCGGTCTTGCCAACCCCATGGGCCGATTCCAGGATCGCTCAAACTCCATTCCTCCACCCCATCCCGACCAACATCAATCATTGGATCCAAAGCCATTCCACCGGTATCGAGATCGACTCTGAATTCAGTCATGGACCATGATCCTGAACCGACAACTCGGAATTGGACAGTATGAGTTGCATCTACCGAAGTGACTCCATTGTGGGCCAAGGCAACCCACTCCGCCCCATCTAGACTTACCTGCAATTGACCTGCACCTCCGATTGACATAGCAGTGTTCAAGCGTGCTAGAGGCCTTTGCAACTCGATAACAGGACCAGTGAAATTCCCAGTTCCCGCTATGGCACCATCATCCCAATAGGTGTAGGAATGTGTCCATCCTCTGTCACCGGGGTCGTCGTGGAATGAGTCAACCATTCTGCCATTGATATGGATTCCATGCAGGGCAGGCAAAGCACCTCCACTACCCGCTACCAGATGCAATTTAACTCGTAGATCAGGAAACCGCTGCCAATCTATTGCTCCTAAATCAGCAATCAAATCTGTTCGATTGACATATCCTGGCATAACATTTCCAGTAGTTGCATCGATGAGTTCCCACTCAAATACAGCACCTGAAGGTATCTCAGCATCAAAAGAAATGATTCCGTGTGGTCCTTTCAAAGAACTGTATGAGGCATTAGCACTCCAGCCGAATGAAGGAGAAGTCCAGTTTCCTTCACCTCCAGGGCGAGTCACCGAGACATCGTCGAAATACCAGTAATCACAACAAGTTCCCGAACCTGAATTCTGATAGAAGCGCACTTGGAAATTACTGTGGAATGCTGCAGAAGGCAAAGAAGTAGTGTACGAATTACCACTTGCACCGTAACCACTTGTCGAACCGGAAAAGGTTCTAAGCGTGGTGAAACTACCCGACGAGGTCTTGTATTGAACGTAGAAATTCTCGTTTGAATCCGGCTCCTCACCACATCCGGAGTAACCTTGTCTAACCCAGTAGGAGATCTGCCCATTGGACAATCCTGAAAGGTCGACAATGGGTGAATTCCACCATGTTGACGAACCACGGGTTGATAGTGATGCACCACCAGAACCATTTGTGCCACAATTCTGTGTATTCACAAGAGAATATGTCGAGGTACTTCTAGTCCACCCAGGGGGAACTGAACCCGAATGATCGAGATCCCAATTCATATCTATGCCTACTAAACCAAGGCCTGTGTTGTTGTAGTCGACCTTATCGGGTATGGCGTCGCTATGATTGAAATGCTGTTCAGTTGTCCAAGAAATGCCTTCTGAACGTGAGAGGATTGCTGGTTCTAACTTCAATGAGAGACCCGTCAATGCCTCTCCATATGGTACTTCAACAGCAAGATTCGAGGCCACTCCACCAGCCGAACTGACCAGTAGAGTCTGAGTGGAACCCACTGCTGTCAAATCCCTATCCGACTCGCTTTCGAGTTCCTCAGATTGTATCACGGCTGACCACGGCATGGCCAAGAGAATGAAACAAAGCAGAACCACACCTACGGTGTGGGCTGGCGCTCGGACCATGTTTGGCGGGAGTCATGTAAGCATCTGAACCTTTCCTCAACAAAATTCCCTCACGAGAACCCCAACGGTCATCTTGAACAAACATTGGTTTGATAGAGGCACCTACGGTGCCGAGGGCCATGGTGGTGCCGGAGGCAGTGGCGGAACTCGATGCAGTTGCACTCGAGGAGTCACTGATGGAGGTCTGGAAACAAGAGAAGACCTTCGAACAGCAGGTAGAAAATCGCCGAAGTGGACAACCATTCATCTTTCTGGAAGGCCCTCCAACAGCCAATGGAAAGCCAGGAATCCATCACGTTGTTGCTCGAACTTACAAGGACTTGGTATGTCGTTGGAAGGCGATGGAGGGATATCTTGTCGAAAGAAAAGGTGGCTGGGATACTCACGGTCTTCCAGTTGAGATTGAAGTGCAGAAGCGCCTCGATCTGAAAAGCAATGAAGATATCATCAAATTTGGTATGGAAGAATTCAACGAAGAATGTCGAAACAGCGTATGGACCTACGAGGATGCATGGCGTAAGATGACCGAGAGAATGGCCTTCTGGGTAGACCTAGACAACCCGTACGTCACCCTGCACGATGAGTACATCGAATCATGTTGGTGGGCTTTGTCTGAGATGTTCAAGAAGAAATTGCTGTTTCGAGGCCACAAAGTTCTACCTTACTGCCCTCAGACAGGAACCAGTTATTCGAGCCATGAAGTTGCACTTGGATACAAGGAAGTAGAAGAGCCATCAGTGTATGTCAAATTCAAGTTAGTAGATGATACTGCATCCATTCTTGCATGGACCACCACCCCGTGGACTCTACCCGGGAATGTCGGGCTTGCGGTAGGGCCTGATGTCGACTATATTCGAGTTCGAGTGACAACTCCTCCCGAAGGTTGGGATGGGCGCGGTGGTGCTGAAGTTGGTGAGGAGTTAATTCTCGCAAAAGATCTGTTCAAGGAAGTCATCAGACATCATTGTGAAGTCGTCTCAGAACTGAAGGGTTCTGACCTATTGGGATTAGCTTATGAGCCATTATTCCCGGATGCTGTTGACAGGGGAGATTCTACTACAGCATGGACAATTCTTGGTGCTGACTGGGTTACTACCAGCGATGGAACCGGAGTAGTGCATACTGCAGTTATGTATGGTGAAGATGACTACAACCTTGGAATGGAAATTGGCCTACCGGCTCAGCACACAGTTGGCATGGATGGAAATTTTGTTGAAGGTGTCCATTCACAACTGGATGGGCGCTATGTCAAGGATTGCGATGACATCATCATCGATTTATTGACCGATTTAGGATTGCTATACCGCGAAAAGATGTATACTCACGATTATCCGCATTGCTGGCGCACTGGCCACCCTCTTCTCTACTATGCAATGGACAGTTGGTTCGTGCAAATGACCGCTGTGAAAGACAGGCTCTTGGAATTCAACGACCAAATTGAATGGGCTCCTGCAAACATCGGTACTGGCCGCTTCGGAGAATGGCTTCGCAATGTCAAGGATTGGGCTATCAGCAGAGAGAGATTCTGGGGGACTCCTTTGCCTGTGTGGATATGTGTGGATTGTGGGCACCAGCATTGTATCGGTTCCAAACAGGAAATGGCTGAGATGATGACTTCTGATTCCAAGATGCCCCGAGACCTACACCGGCCATTTGTCGACGAAGTCAGATTGAATTGTCCTGAATGCGGAGAAAATATGGAAAGGGAGCAATTTGTAATGGACTGTTGGTTCGACTCTGGCTGTGCTACTTTCGCACAATGGCATCACCCATTCGCAGGGGAGGAGAAGTTAGCAAACTCATTCCCTGTGGATTATATCTGCGAAGGTGTCGATCAAACTAGAGGATGGTTCTACACTCTCTTGGCTGTCTCGACTACAGTATTCGATGAAATCTGCTACAAACGCTGTCTTTCTCTTGGTTTAATCCTTGACAAAGAAGGAAAAAAGATGTCGAAATCCAAGGGTAATGTAGTCGACCCGTGGGATCACTTCAATCGTGAAGGTGCCGATGCAAGTCGATGGTACATGGTCAGTGCTGGAGCGCCTTGGAGTCCATTGAAATTCGACCCGATGGGTGTACGAGAAACCTATGCGCGTTTCTTCCTGACTTTGTGGAATGTCTATCGCTTCCATGCAGATTATGCCGCACTCGACGAGTTCAACCCTGAGGATTCCAAGGCCGAGGAGAGGTCGTTATTAGACCGCTGGATTCTATCTCGCAGTAATGCAGTAGCCACCGAATTCCACCGATTGCTGGAGACTTGGGATATCCACAAGGCGGCTCGAATCCTTGAGGGATTTGTGGTTGATGATCTATCCAACTGGTATGTCCGTCGCAGTCGTCGTCGGCTTTGGGATGAGAATGAATCCAGCGACAAAGCCTCCTGCCAACATACCCTTCACGAAGTCCTAACCTTGGTATGCAGACTGGTCGCACCCATCTCACCCTACATGGTCGACTCAATCCATCGCAACCTACACGGCACCTCAGTGCATCTAGCCGATTGGCCGGTTACTGAATCCGGTTCGAGTCTTCCGCCAAGAGACGAAGTGTTGGAAGCAAGAATGGCCTTAGTTAGACAACTTGCGGAGATGGGTCGAAAAATCAGGGTTGAGGCAAAGAGGCGACAACGACTACCTTGTGCGGAAGGGTGGATTGTAGGTGGACCAGACCTTTCTGACATGCATGACCTTTTGGCCGAGGAACTCAACGTGGAAAACATCTCCATCGAGCAGGATTTGGATCGCTTCCAGAGAGTCGAAATCTTGCCCAACCGCAAAAGTCTGGGCCGTAAAGCACGGCAAGATTTGCCGCAGGTTCTCGAAGGGTTGGATGCTCTTTCCGATCATGAAGTGGCTCTCGAAGATATTCGTTCGGGGCGCATGACAATCGCAGGGTACCTCATAGAAGAGGAGGATATCGAGGTACGAAGAGTGGAGAGAACCGGTTATTCCGCGATGACCGTTGAAGTCAGCGAAAATGAGGTCAGCGTAGATGTTTCTCTAGTTCTTGACATGAGTCTAGACGATGCACTGCTATCAAAGGGCTTGGCTAGAGAGATAATCCGCCGCATTCAATCACAACGCAAGGAAATGGACCTTGAAATGGAGGCGACTATCGAACTCGAAGTGTGGTTAGATGAGAATTGCCCCGAATTAGTCGAGTACGACTGGGCGCATCTTTGCCATGAAACTAGAGCTAGAACAGCCAGCAAAAACATCGGTGAAGGGCCGGCTGATGCCGTATTCTTCGAAGTAGATGGGGCCAATATCTCATTCAAGATAAACTGAGGCAGCGTTCAAGACGCGTCTTGTTCCTCAGCGATGACTCGGTCGACTCCAGCCATGTCCTGAAGACGGTTCCAGAAACTAACTCGGTCCTCTTCAGCCCTCAGAATAGTTTCAGATGGGTTGCCATCCTTATCGAATTGCTTACGGAATCTACCTTCTCCCATAGCGAAGTGCCTGAACTTGAGGTCCTCCCACTCTCCTTCCTCGTTCTCCTTACGGTGCCAATCCTTCTTTGGACTAGGGTTTCCTCTCAAATCCCAACGATCCTGAAACCGTGGACCCTTCTTGGGATCGTAGATGAATATCGGCCAAGCTCTAGTCGCCAAAGCGACATTAGAACGCTCGTATGAGACATGGTCTGCCACTCCGTGTTCGGGCTGACAAGTAGTATAGACACTCACCACAGCAGGGCCCT
>CAXRJJ010000016.1:0-8348 GCA_964230945.1 Yoonia sp. | reverse complement strand
ATGTTGCCTTTGGAGCAATAATCGCTAAGGAGATTCTGTTCCATTTGACAATAAGAGTCGGTAATACTCACTCCATGCCTCTAATCATCGCCAATGCCCATCATCATCGCTCTGATGCACTGACATCAATTGCTGCTTTGGTTGGAATTGCAGGTACGATGAATGGATATGCAACTTTGGATCTGATTGCTGCACTTATTATCGGGTTGATGCTGTTGAGAGTAGCTGCAAAAATGGGATGGGAATCCATTCTGGAAATCAGTGATATCGGAGTGGATGCTGAAACTTCAGCAATCATTCAAGAACTCATCATCAAGGAACCCGATGTTGTTGCACTGCATCTCTTGAAAACAAGGCATATCGGTGGAGAAGTCCTCTGTGAAGTACATATCCAAGTCCCACCCAGAGTTACTGTCTCAGCGGGCCATCAAATGGCTGAAAGAGTAAGGTTGGCAATAATCAACGCAGTACCCAGAGTCGCTGAAGTTACGGTTCATGTAGACCCAGAAGATGATGAGGATGGGACAACGATTCTTGCAACCAGACAAGAACTGCTGAAAGTAATCGACAATATCGTCAGTGATTTTCCTTCTATTGATCTAGTGAGTGAACCTCTACTGCATATGCTGTTTGATGGTTGCGAAGTGGTAATGGCACCCTACATCAGTGGTTCTGAGGAAGAAGTTAACTCCACGGCTTTACGTTTGAAACGGAGTATCGAAGACAATGAAAATTTCAAGAAAGCCACCATCCACAAACGCCTCCAATTGAATTCAGATGATTCAGAAGAATGAAATCACTTCATCAAAGGCAGATTAGATGTCAAGGAATCAATATCCAGCCGTGCCCCAGGACCAATTGCAAGGCATGTTACAGTGCCTGCTGGAATTTCGGTATGCCCTGCGTCAGTTATCATCTCAGTAACCAGTTCCAACGCTCTTGCTTCACCGTAAAGCCTCTTCATCGCATCCAAGTTTGAAACTACACACACAATTTTTCTTGCACCGGAAGCATTCCACTTCTCCAGAGTCTTGGGGGCAACGCGCTTAGCAGTAAGTGCACATTTCACTGCTGCATGTGCTGCCTGCGCTGCAAATTTCCCCTTTGACAGATTAAGGTCGGCCCTGGCCACGATAACCATCGTGATCTCAGCAGTCATCTGATCACACTACCAATGAATCGTGCTTTTGCTGTACCTTGGTGTTGATGATGTTCAAATCAGGAGACCTGTTCAGTATCGGTGCCAACCAGAATGCAAAAGTGACATTCCCCAATGCATGCATCAAATCATAAGACAACCCAGAAATCAGATATTGTAGGTAAGTGGAAATGGATGCATCTCCATGGAAAATGTACAATGAAACCCACCAATCAAAGGCGAAAGCAAGAACCAGTCCCGCAGATGCCAACCTCCACATGTTGATTCTGCCATTTTCAACCAATTTACTCGAAAGCAATCCCCCGAACAAAGCAATCAATGCCCAACCTGAAGCCTGATAGATAGTCCAAAGTCCAGAACCAAGGAACATGTTACTGACTAGAGTGGTAAGTACTGCTAATGCCATTCCCCTTCGGATTCCTATATGAGCGCCAGCAAGCAACATCAGAATAGTGACTGGTTGAATATTCGGTGCCCCTTCTAACAACAACCTGCCGACTACCGCTGTAATGCCGTATGACATGAATAATCCCATCTCGCGCCCAAATGGACGTTTCAGTGTCGACCAGATCAAAGCCATCAGAATACATAGCAATACCAAATGTATGATCCAGAAGGCGGCTTGCCCCACTTCTGCAGGATGTGGTCCTATCATGTATCGTCGAAGGTGGTTAATCCCATGAATGTGGTGCTTGAGAATATGCCCGCTAAATCAATTTCCATATGATAACTGCATCATCATCTATGCTATTCGCATCAATGGCTAGCAGTCCAACTTTTCCATCCTCATAATATTGCAGCCATAAGCCAAATTCACCATCTAAAACCGTCCCAATTCTATCTACTCTATATCCCATGCCTTCGTGATGTTCAACATATTCAACAGAGGCTATCTCGGTTGCAGCGATCGTCAATGAACGAACATCTCCATACCCTTCAAAGCCACCAACATACACCCTTCCCCCATCTGGAAATTGGCGCGTTTCGATAACTTCGCCAGTACTTGCAATGAATGTTTCATTTCCCAAAAACCTAGATGGGAAGTCATTTCCAAAGTCAAAAACAACGACCTGAGTTCCATTCCATAATTCTGGTATGGATTTTCGAAGAGGATCTTCAACCGATTCTGAAGTATCGGATGTCAAATCAGATATCGCTTGTAAATAGTATCCAGCCCCTAGCAGAATGATACTTGCTCCTAAAGCTGGAAGGTAGTTTTCCCAACCCTCTTTTCTCATTCCAACGACTATCATTATGACTCCTGGAATGATGAAAATCAGCGCAAAAATATCCTCATTATCTGAACTATTTTGGCTTTTGAGATTTGATGTTTCTTCTTTCAATACATCGTTTTTGATAATATCTACCCATCCTGCATCGTTGACCATGAATACTGCATTAACAAAATTCCCTACTCCTGCTGTCAGGTATTGAGGGTGGCTATGAATCAAAGGTGCAATCTCAACCCAAGTACAATTCCCAAGGGTGCAATCTTGACCAAACCTCAACCATTTTCCACTGCCATCATTGACTGGAAGTGTGATGATACCTGCGTTGAAATCAACTTCACCCGTGACTGGCTCATCCGTCAAGATCTGAGTTGATGTACACCAAGTAGAGCAATCATAGATTGTTGTATTTTGAGAAGTTGCGGCCACAACCCAGTTCTCATACTCTGCAAGCATCGCTATCGTACCCAATGCAGAATGAACTACTGTAGAGGAAAAATCAGTTTCAATAAGGCTTCCATTATTACTGCCTTGAACGGGTATCAAGACTCGTTCATCAAGAGTCAATACCGGCCCTCTTATCTTTGCAGATTCAATTTCTGCTACGGGAGAATACAACTTGGTAGGTGTTGAATTTGGTGAAATTTTCCACAATATTCCACTTTCAGAACCCATGAGGTACGAATCATCGAAAGTTACTGGACTGCTACGATAGAACAATTCCTCTTCAAAAGCAACATCCCATAACTGCAATCCTGATGCCGTATCCAAAGCCATCAATCCATGATCATACGGCACGATGACTGCATTCTCATCAATGAGTAATGCTCCAGTGATGCCATATCCCTTCATCTCTGTACTATAATTCCAGAGTTCTACGCCTGTGTTTACATCATATGCACAAACCATGCCATCGGTCCAACCAACCAATAACATCTCCTTTCCAGAGACTGAATGGAACAATGGTGGTGAAATCTCAAACAAATGCGGCGTTGTATGTTCCACCACCCATTTTTCCTTACCATCTTCGATGTCCAATGCCGTAATGTTCCCTATTGATTTGATGATTACAATCTCACCATTTGTTATGGGCGCTGTAGAGATCATTCCTCTAGCGAGGTCAATACTGATTCTTTGTTCAGATTCTGCTAATACTGAGGATGAAGATATTGACAAGAGTAAGATGATGGCGAAGGCATTGATTCTTCTCATCGCAACTCCTCAGATGTGTTGTTGGATGACTTCACGCAAGATTGTGCTTACTTCCTTTCCATCCACACCCTGAGACTGTCCCATGACAATTCCCATCAAGGGTCCAATTGCCCCCATTCCCCGTTCTTTGACAAAATCAAGGCGCTCTTCCACCAATGATTCAATCAAACCTCTCAGTTCTCCGGCATCTGCAGGTTCCAAACCAAGTTCTACAGCGCGCTGAATTGCGATATCCAAAAATGCCGTACACTCAGATTCAATCATTCCATCACTCCATGCACCACCTTCTATCAAATCCTGAGCAAGTGTTGCTTCGGCCTCTCTTGCGAGTAAATTCTGTTCTCTGAGATGCACCATTGCTGCAACAAGACGTGGGGGGACTTGTTCCATCCCAGCAAGAAGAAGAGAAGCGTATGATTTTGCTTGAACTGGAGGAAAGCCATTATTTCCATTTGTTCCGTCAAGAAACTCATCATCCAATTCTCTAGCAAGTATCTGTTTTGCTTGATCATCGCTGATTTCTGTACCATTCAACCTCTCCAATCTTTGTTCGCTGGTCAAAGGAAGATTCGACGACAATGATTCCCAGCGTTCTGAGGAAAGAGACATCGGCGGGACATCGGTCTCGGGGTACATCCGTGCACCCCCTGGCAAAGGGCGCATTGGAGCCGTAGTTCCATCTTCTGGCGCCCCTTTCTTGATAACGACATTGCGAACCTCCTGAGGTATTCTGTGCCAAGCCATTCGTGCCCTATGGAGAACTGATTCAAGTGCAAGTTCGGCCTGCCAAAATGGAGCGATACATAATGCAAAAGCATCCTTGCTAGAAAGTGAAAGGTGCGACCTTACCAATGCAACTTCAGATTCAACTATTCCATATGCAGGTAACTCGCCTGAATGGAATATGCCTTTCACTCCTGCGAGTTTGGCCGCTCCGGCAAGTTCACGTCCGAGTCTTGGAAGTTGAGCACCTTGTCCATCTACGCTCTTATTGCCAAGACTACCTGAAAGGGTAGGTAATGGTAAAGCCACCATTCTGGAACCTGATTTCAATGCCTCTGAAATCATCACTGACTCGCTTCCAGAAAAGATATCTGAAACATCTTCAATGGTTAGTGGTAAAGCCTGTTCAACTGCATTGCGAACAATTTTCTCAACTTCTTCTTGTGTATCTCGACGGTCTGCCGGCAGTAGCGGCAATTCCATTCCTTCCCGTAATTGATTTGCAAGGCGGTAGAAATGAAGTTGCCTTGCCATTTCCAAACTGATGATGCGGGGAATCCAGTCAATATCTTGGCATCCTTTGATTTCGACACGATCTCCTGCAGCTATCGATACATTGAGGTCTTGTCGAATTGAGCCTAGACCTCTTCTAACGCGACGTGTATCCCGCAACAAAGTCCCTAATGCCCTTGCCGTATCCTTGGCATGTTGCGGATTAACAACATCTGGTGCGGTTGCAATTTCAATTAGGGGCACTCCCAGACGGTCTAGGTTCCAAGAAACTAGATCCCCTGAATCTGTTGATTGGGTATCGAGTTTGCGAGCGCTGTCCTCTTCCAAGCACAATACATCAATTCCTACATCTCCTCCTGCAACCTCAAGAACTCCATCAGTTGCAATCAGCGTGGTTCTCTGGAAACCGGACGTGTTTGAACCATCGACCACGGTTTTTCGCATTGCTTGCATCAAAGGAATCGGTTTCATTTTCAGCATGGCAGCCAAAATCAATGAGATATCAACGGCATCAGCATCATGTTGCAAAGGTGGCGCTTCATCCAATTCAACTAGGCCAGCATTAGGTGATTGAACGTATACGAACCCGCGCCTTCGGCGCTGTTCAAATCTAGCAGCAACATCCACAACTCCGCCTTCTCCAGATGCCGCTCGCAAGCGGCGTGCAATTCGAGGCCACTGCTCTGGTATTGTATCGATAGTTACATCATACAACTCCCCGATCTGGCGAGAGTGTAGTTTACCAGTTGCCAACTGCTGATGTATTTCGAGGCCGCACATGAAGCCGAGTGATTCAGGGTCAAGCGAATCCGCGTCGGCAACATCACCGTTCGGTTCACTGCTCATATCGCATCATCACCACACCGTCGCAGCCTCTACGCCTTGATATGGACGACGGATGAATCAAGCATTTGATGGTTGATAGGTTCCGTATCCTTGAGGCTGGAATAGTGTTCCCTTATTGACCAGGTCTTCAAGCAAGTCTTCAATATCATTGGTAGGGAAATCATTTGTTTCGCAATAATTCAATACTGCTTGCAAATCAACTACATTGTTGGTTCGCTGGTATTCTTCAGTGATGAAACTAAGAACTTCAAGCGTCTTGTTTCGTTTACTTGACTTGACCCCTGATTGCATAGTAGTCTCATCGAAAGAATCACCCATCAAACCATGCCTCCAGTTAGTAGTCAATCTAATGGCTCTCTTGGCATCCTCAATAGTGGCAACATCTGATAATCTGACTCTGGCACTGGCCTCTGCCAACCTGACAAGAGCTTCTAGAGCACGGGCAGTTATCGATACACTATCTCTCGATTCTCCTCCCTTCAATCTAGTTGACACATAGTAATCAGTGACTTCCTGACGTGCTGCATCTTCCATGACTGGACTGATGTTTCGCTTGGCATAGGCCACATACTTTCTGAACAATTCATGTCCCAAAACATCTGAACCATCATGTGTCTTTGCAAGCCCTCCTTCTTCAGATGTACTGGTTGGGTCGGCGTCAAGACCTTCTTCAATACGCTGTTCACTGACTCCTGCAAGGCGATTAGCGATGATATGCATTGCAATTCTGCGATCCATTTCCTCAACAGCGGTATCTGTAATCAACCAGATTACATCGAAACGAGACAGAAGTGGTGGGCCGAGGTTGACTTGGGACGTGAATGGAGTTTCACTCAGTGAATCAAATCTACCGGATTTCGGGTTTGCTGCAGCCAACACTGCGCATCTAGTAGAAAGAGTTGCATTGATTCCTGCTTTGGAAACTGAAATCCTCTGTTGTTCCATCGCTTCATGCATTGAACTGCGATCGTTCTCACTCATCTTGTCAAACTCATCGATTGCAGCAAGGCCTTGGTCGGCCAAAGCCAAGGCTCCGGCCTCTAGTGTCCAACGTCCATCGGCTGTTGAATCTTGAACCGCTGCGGCGGTCAATCCTGCTGCTGAGGCAGACATACCACTGGTGAAGCGACCACGGGGTGAAAGGATTGACATGTAGTTGAGTAATTCTGATTTCGCCACTCCGGGATCTCCCATCAACAAGATATGGATATCTCCTCGATTGCGCTTTCCATCAGCATTTTTCCTTGCCACTCCGCCAAACAACTGCAGCATCAAGCTCTCCTTCACAGATGGCAAACCAAATATCGAGGGTGCAATACTGCCCCTCAAAATGTCATAGATATCATCGCGTTTGGATAATTCTCGTATCTTTTTCTCATCCTCAGGGTCAATATTTACCTCTTCTAGAGGTATGTTCTGTCGCTCTAGTGAGACAACTCTTAGGAAAATATCGAAAATCGGCGTATCCCTTCCCGCCTTGCGCTGGCTCCTGACAAATAACTCACCATTTACCTTCACACGATCACCGGGATTGATGACTCCAGCAACATCATGTTCAGCTACTGCTAACAGACGTTGAGGTTGAATTCCGCCCCGCAATTTTTCAGGTGGTTCCTGAATTTCAATGAACTGATTGTTAATCATCTTGGATTGTTTTTCATCGAGGAAAAAGCGCGTATCGCGCTTCTTCCTGTCGCACCCTCCTAGTGCTGGAGGGCAATCGATCGGTTCAATCAATTCTTGTTCATTTGGTTGGGAAATGTACTGTACATGACTACACATTCCACAACTGAAAACCGCTTCATGTATTCTTGGCCTGACGCCTGAAATCTTGGTCACAATACTGTCTAAGCCAATCAAACGGCCAATATGATCGCTGCGCAAATCACGAATCTTTGGAGAATGATCACTAGGTAGGCCAACAACTCTGACAAAAGCCAACAAGTCATTTCCAGATTCCATCAACAGTAGTCGTACTGCAGTATTGGCTGCATCCAGGTGCTTCTCTGGACGTGCAAGAATATCAACTGCGAAATTGGAATCAAATGTCTCCAGAATATGAAATGAAACTTCGATGCTCTGGGTCTGTGGCCACATCATAGCGAGAGCATGAATTTCCTCAGACTTGTATTCCTCTAGAAAACTTCGCCATCGAGCAGGCATATCGAACTCCTGAATCATGTGATTACCTCTTGGCTAGGCAGCGGAACGGGGCGCGGGGGGCTTATCAGCATCGCGTTCACACCCCCCTTCTTCCACTGGAGAATAGTATGCTGCAACGTAAGCCTTCTAGAGATTTTAGGCTCTTCCGAAGGAGGGTTTTTCGAGTTTTTTGAACATTTATGGAGAGTTGTTGAAATCACGCCAAGACATTGGTGAGACCTTGAAATGGAGGGGCCTACTCGAGACATATGAGCCCGATGCCCCTCCACCCTTTTTCATCTGTAGAAGGTGATTTTCGTAACTTCACAATAAACTCAGAGGCTCTACAGAACAATCTCCTCGGTGACCCTTGTAACAGAGAGGTGCTGGTCTACCTTTCACCGGGTTGGGAAAGTGCTGGAGAGTTACCGTTGTTCGTTGATTTGGTTGGTTTCACTGGTAGCGGAAAGGCGCACAGTAATTGGAAACCATTTCAAGAATCGTTACCTCAACGAATAGACCGG
>CAXRJJ010000015.1:0-4802 GCA_964230945.1 Yoonia sp. | reverse complement strand
CATAGAATGAGTTTGACCGAAGATCCATTTGAACAACATGAAAAATGGTTGATGCGTAGATTGGATTTAGTAGCTGAAAGAATTCTATTTGCAACATGCACATCTTGGTTGGCTCAGGCTTTGGATGAAAACCTCCCAGACACAGATCGTTGGTGGTTGGCGTTCACTCTTCTTGATGGATTGAGTATTCAGAGCCACGGGCAAGCCGTACATCAGGGATATCATTTGTTGGAATCAATTGCATTGGCGCAAAGGCCTGGAACTTGGCATAGTCAACCAGAAGCGGGACCCCACCAAATTGGATGGGACCCCCACTCAGTCACTCCAAAGACCGACATTATTGCACATGCTGATGGCTGTTTTTCAGCGAGCGAGTTGTTAAGGAGGTTAGAGGAAGGTGACGAAGAGCGTAGATTATTGTTAACAGGATGGATAGGGTTGTTGTTGGAGAGAAAGGAGTTATTCTCTCCCCTCAATATTGGTGAAATCATTTTGCGAAGAACAAGTGACCCTTCTCCTCGAGTGGCGGCAGCTCTAGTTCCGAACCTTGCTAGATTGGTTGATGCAGATGGGGAGACCGGAAGAGAAGCCCTGAAGAGATTGAGTACTAGAGATGAGGATCTGGTTAAGCGAGCACTTGCTGATGTATTGACGAGGATGTTTAGACGCATCGGTTGGGATGCAGTGCCTTATCTTGAAGACATGTTGAAGAGTAAAGATGAGAATGTTCTGGCCGCTGCATCAGTTACAGCCGGTGATTTGAGATTCTTGGATGAACAGAAATTCACTGATATGTTGCAACAACTTTCCAAACACGATTTACCTATAGTGAGAAGAAACCTTGTGCCCCACTTACGCGAATATATGCGCATTCATCCTGATGATGACAAAGGTGTTATCGCAGCACTATGGATCGATGGAGATGAAGTCGTAGCAGCTAGGTTGAGGGAATTGTTAATGCGTTTGGAAGAAGTAGATCCTACATCATTTTCAAGATATCTCAATAGATTACGTAGCGAATCTAATGAAGCATTATATCGGCTATTTGAGATTCTAAAGATACGTAAACCAGAAGTTTGTGAAAAGTGGAGGCAACATCTCGAAGAGGGAGCCCCCCCTCCAGCAGAAACTCCAGTAAACGTAGAATCAAAACCCTCCACTAGCAATCTTGAAATCGAGTTACCCGAATTAACCGATGCATTGAGTATTCTCGATTCTGAAGAGTAATCAGACTTGAATCGAGAGTAGGTCGTACCCTTCCTGCATCCAATGGTATCCTTTCACTACCCATGCAATTAAGTCATCAACTTCTTTTTCAGAAAGCCCAACTTTAGTTGCCACTTCAACCAATCTGGCCCTTTCCACATCACTAACATCTCTATCCGCCAAAGCCATCAAGCAAGCATCTCGAAGGGCGAGTTTGATTCCTCTTGCATCCATTCCACTGAAACATTCTTCCATGGAAGGAGTGTCGATAAGCGCCTCTCTCAACTGTTCCTTACGTTGTGGACTTAGCAGGCCCGCCCCCAACCTCTGTTCAAAGAACGCCAACTCATCACGCTCAACACGCCCGTCAACGGTGGCAAGATGGGCCAACAATCTAGCATGCCCCCAGCGTTGTTCAGGGTCTAGATGGTGCAATATATCGTGAAGCATGGCCCGTGATGGTGGTTTTAGAATTGAACCTTCTGATACACAACCGATATTGGTTCAAACCCCTTCACATAAGCATGAGCGGTAGATTGAGCGGCACCCTACTCGTGTTTTTGTTAATGGTTGTACCATTTCTCCCTTTGGTTGAAGCAGGCGGGAGGGGGGCACCGAGTGCCTCTTCATTGGAAGCTAGAGAAATCTCCGTATCTTTCAATTCAAATGAGTCGACGACTATCTCTTGGAAAAACCTTGAGACTAATGATTACATTTTACTCGACACTCTTAATGAGTCCACGTATGAGATTTACAGATCAACTTCTCCATTAAACTCTAGCAATTTGGAATCGATGACTCCTATTGTAAATGGGATAGAAGCCTGTTTGGGTGAAGATGACTATTCAACTTGTTCTGGCAAGTCTCACGAATATGAATGGCAATCCCATCCTGGAACTGAAGGTACCTACTATTATGGAGTAGTAACAAATTTGCCTAATGGAAGCACAATCACAGATCTCAACACTGGACATAGTCAGAGCACGGGAGTATGGGAAGATGTACACCCCATATGGGCTCCGTTGAGAGTTTCGGCAGAATATAACCCTGCAAACAGTTCTACCAGTATTCATTGGGTCAATGCCGATGAGGTAGGATTAGACGTCCCTTCAAACAGAACGATTTGGGTATGGAGACATCTAGTACCAATAGCGGGAAACAATTGGGACGATATAGATTCAAGCATTGTAGCAACTCTTAGTCACGATGCCACTTCATTTGTTCATCAGCACGTTGGTGAAATCGAAGAAGAGGCGTATTATTCAGTAACTTATCGATATGATACATGGGAAGATTCGAGATTCATAGGTACTAATACTCTACTTGAACCAATAAGGGAAGACAACGTAGCCCCTGAATTATTTGGCCAACTTCAAGCCACATTCAATCCTACATTGGGAGCCACCAATTTATCTTGGGAAGGAGGAGTTCTAGAAGAGAATTTCACGATTCAGGTTTGGCGTTCGAGTTCAGAATTTTCTTCATTAACTCAGAATGGAGTGGAGTTGTTGGCCGAATTACCGTACAATACAACAACTTACGACCATAACCTTGTGCCAGAAAGTAATGGGGAATTTTGGTATGCGATAACACTCAAGGATGAAGTCGGAAACAGAATTTCTGATCTGGATTCCGCAAATCCAATTGCCGGCCCGATTCATGAAACAAATATTGGAACGATTTTAACCGTCCCCTCAGGGCTGATTGTAGAGAGCAAATCTTCTACTTTGACTACAATTTCTTGGGATCCAATTCCATATGTAACTGACGCGATCTATGATGTATGGATGAGTACATCGGGAGAGGTTACAGAATCATGTTTGAATTCCACCTGTTCCAAGGTTGTCAGCACTAATGAAACCACGGCCGATAATGCCATTCCCATAGGCATTGAAAGAGATACTTGGTATGCAGTTACGGCTGTTGCGACATGGGCACAATCGACAACACCATATCAAAGCGAATTGTTAATTTCGGGAAGAAATACCATAATTTCAAGCATACATGAAGACACAAAATCTCCATCCCAAGTCAATGATCTCAGTGCAACCTTTGATGGCTCAACAAAAACAGTCTCTTTTACATGGGGCGCTGTAGAAGAAAACGCCACCTATCAGATATGGAGAAAGGCTGGCGATTGGTCATCTCAGACAAATTGGGATCTAGAATCTAGTGGTTGGGAAGTTGTCAAGTCTACATCAGGCGAGGCACAAACAATTAGCACTACCTACACAATCCCATCAGCCAATACTGATTTGACTGCAACTTATGCAGTTAGTGTTTCGGATCAGGCGGGTAACAGTGACCTAAATTTGAATCCAGGAGCGGTAATCTTGGTGGATGAAGATATGCTGACTCCCTCTATATTGCTGGGGATTGTTACCAATGGATCCGAATCCCCACTTGAACAAACTTGGTTGACTAATGGAATGAGTACTACCTTTGATGGAGTACCTATTGGAATGTCTCACCTAACTATACGAGGCGGTGAACAACTATCTGAGGTATCTTGTAGGCTATTGGGCAATCAATCAGAACAGACTTCACCATATTATTCAGCAGAACTCGAAGTTGCAACTTGGAAATGTGAACTTGATTTGACAACAGCTTCTATGACAATGGAAATCAAAGCCTTGGACACAGCAGGAAATCCATCTTATCTCGTATTGACGCTCAAATCTGTTGGCGAACAGTCCCTCTCTCAATCCGTGGATGATACGCATAATGATTTGAACGATGAAGAGATGAAAGAATCTACCTCTTCAGAATTAGAGTCGGAGAACGATCTTCTAAGAATAGGTTTCTTGGTACTAGCGGTATTATTGTTCATTGTAGTCATATTGATGTTAGTCAAAAATAGAGAACCAAAAACCCCTGAAGGGCTTCCAAATAAGGCCGAAGACCGATGGGCAGATAGGTACGTTGGCTAGAAGAATTGTGCGAGATGTTTCAAAATGGTAACAGTTCCGCAACCTGTGGCAAGCGCAAGAAACGATGAACCCCTCGCTTGGGGGAAGTTTTTGGCGATCGGAGTATTATTGCTAGCGCAGACATTTTTCACTATCGATTGGCCGGGTCCCTGGCAGCCTACATTCACTACTGGTGCATTGGGATTGTTAGGTATTGTATTGATCTATCTAGCATGGTTCAGGCGTACCTTTTCTCGTAAAGGTATTATTCCTACAACAGACCTTTGGAGCAACCCCTCAAGCAGTATACCTGTGACTGGAATTTGTGGTATAGTTTTCATTTTCCTTGGGTGGTTAATCGGCGGGCCATTGTCTGCACATTTCCCCGCCCCTGCGGGCATGGTTCTCTTTTTGATTGGAATGCTAACACTTTTGGTAGCGGTATATGCAGCCTTGGTTCTTCAAGGGCCATTGAAGGATTTAGTGGATGAAGAGGAATAATCAGCGCTGACCAGGTTTCCAGAATTCCAACGGTATAGGAGTAGATTCCGACGCCGCCCTATTTGCTAAATGATCAGCCCTCTCGTTCCACCGATGCCCTCGGTGCGCCTTTACGTGCTCCCAAGCCAAATCTCTGATCCCTGAAACCTCATTCCATACGTCTTGTAGGCGTTTGACTAATTCTAG
>CAXRJJ010000014.1:0-3321 GCA_964230945.1 Yoonia sp. | reverse complement strand
GCTGGAGGAATCCCCCATTGCTTCGCTCATTGTTTGCATTCCCATCCCATCCAAGAGTTTGACCTCTTGAGAAGGCCTTCCTCGCGATACGACCTTTATATGTAACGATTGGCGACAAGGGTTGCGCGCGATTTCCTTACTAAGTGCTTGAAGCCGTTACTGATTCTTTTCCAACCACTGGTCGCCATAGTGGCTCCACTGTTCCATACTCCACCCATCTGGAAGACCTGTTTCAGGTAAAGGTGGTCCTTGGTTAACTTCCGGAGTACTGGGTTGTTCTTCAGGCATCGGTGGTAACACCTTCTGTTCCTCAGGTTCCTGATATGTGGATTGAGGTGCCTCGTAAAAGGCAGTATTTGCTGCCTCCTCCCATTCCTCATCTAGTTCCTCATAATACTCAGATTCACCTTGCCTCTTCAGGATAACCAGCACTGCTAGAACAATGACCAAAATCAGGACGAAGATTGATGCAATCAGAACGGGGTCGCTACCTGAACTGTCATCCTGCTGGCGAGATAATACTGTGGGCATATCCTGTTCCAAACTAAGATCGCAAGTGATGATCTGTCCTACCTTGATGCAACCAGCCGGAGATGTTGCCGTATCCCAGACATCAAAATCACCACTGATATTCAGGTGCAAGCCTTGTGAACCTTGCTTGTAAGTCTCAAAGATAAACGTGTCCAAGGTACGTAATTGACCATCGTTCAAGTCGGTATTGACAAAGCCCTGAGATGCCCAACTTCCTGCACCAAGATCATGGAATAACTCAACCTTGACATTTCCATTCTTGCTACCGATGTTTCGCAAACTAACGGTGATTCCTATTTCATCTCCTTCCTTGATCTCTCCGCCCCTTGGAGTGCTTCCATCAGCTAGTGCGATTGCAATTGAAGGAATACCTAGAACGAATTGACGTACGTTCAGGTAAGGAGAAACCTTGTCGTCAACTGAACCGACTCCGGACAACGAATTCCCGGCTTGGTCACTTGCAATTACCCATAAGGAAATCATGTCCCCCGGGAGAAGACCTAGGATCGAACCATTGGTCAAATCAACAGTGCGAGAATAACTCCAGACATCTCCAACCTGCTCATCCAAGGGCATCGTAATCTGATAAGGAACAACATTGAGTAGACTCGAACCACCCCCTGAATTAGGCCTCCTGAACTCCCACATCAGAATGACATCTTCATCAGACATACCTCCATCATCTTGTATCGAGATTGAAATCAACTGGGAATCCAGCATCGTGCTATCGATAGTTGACGGAAGAGAATCAAAGGAAACAACTGGTGCATAACTGTCAAGGATGATGTTAGCGGTCTGCGTAGTTGCATCGATGGACATTCCAGGTAGGTTGTGTAGAGAGAATTCCAAAGGTATCAACGGGTCTTCAACCCTACGATTCTCCAAAACAAAGGAAATTTGCCATTCACCATCAGCACCAACTAATTCACTCAGGGTACGAGTTTGGGAACCATGCATGTATTCCAGAGTCAGGCTGACATCATCTGGCAATACTTCAACAGGTGAATTGCTGAGAACGTGCTCTAAATATCCGCTCAAGCGCAACTCATCTCCTAGTCCGACATATATCTGGTCGGTTCCAGAAGGACTGATTGGTGGAGTCAAATCATCCATCTGTTCGAGAACTAGGGCAAGAGCAGAATCAAATTGCCACCTAAGGTGTCCAAGATTAGGAACGGTAATTACAGGATTGAATAGGTCATCATCGTAAACCAGAACTGCGGGTAAAGACCACTCCGGTAAATCAGCAGAATCCAAATCCCAAGATAAGAAGAATGACACTTCGAGATGATATACTCCCGTAGAGACATCGGTAATCTCCAAAGACGAAACTTCCACCATGGAACCAGATGGTGTAGAAAACGTCGACGAACGCGGGTCCAAATGAATCGCAGCCAACTGATCCTCTTCAGTACCGGCCAAACGAATCTCTATCTTATCGATGGTATGCAGACCATTCGGTTCTGTCATCTGCATCGAGAAAGTGTGTTCCGTTCCAGGCAACAGATATTCATCAGATCTGTCCAAAGTTATCAGTGAAGTATCCAGACTCGGATCAACGTTAGTTGCAACCACAAGTGTGGCCAAATCTGCATCCAATCCAGGACCTCCTCCTTCAAACAATTCCAAGCCTACCCAATCTTGCCCAGTCAAGTATAGTGAGACATTTCCATTGGTTGGAATTTGAGAGACATCTATGCCCTCAAAAGAAACCGTCCACTCACCCTTGGACAGAGTTGGCATAGCAGCATCCATGGTTTGATAGACTCCGGCAGAATCCATTCCCTCTCTCCAATAATGCAATGTTACCTTGTCAGAATAGGCTTGATCTTCAGAGAATGTAGCCCAGACTTTGAGGTCGTTCAAAGGATCCCATGTGTATCCATCTGCAGCCCTTCTACCATTAGCGGTATCAACCTCAAAAGCGATGACGGTAGGTGGAGAGTTATCCACTTGTACGCTGTA
Organism: Yoonia sp.; assembly: GCA_964230945.1. Lineage (GTDB taxonomy): Archaea > Thermoplasmatota > Poseidoniia > Poseidoniales > Poseidoniaceae > UBA226. Next base: position 825 of record CAXRJJ010000014.1, on the reverse strand, counting down.
GGAAGAAGCCGCAGTTACATCATCTGCCCCAGCAGCGCCTGTAATGGGTCCAACTCTGACAATACTTGGCGTGATGTCCACTTGACTTCCACTCTCAGGCATTGCAATTTGACCTGACCAGAAACCTGCAGATGTGCTGTTCATGATGTAATCACTACCAGCGATATTGATGTTGACCACGAAATGCTCCATCAGAGGACGGTTAGCCACTGTATTCTGGAACCTGACACTGCCGACCACATCCAACATACTGCCAGATTTTGCATAGAATGGGTAAGACGGATCGAAGGCATCGCTAAGCACGTGGCCCATCGAATCATGCACCGCCCAAGAATCGATTTCCAAATCATTCTCGCTGGCCTGAGAACCGCTACCACCACTAGAGGCGGTTGCAGGAGCAAGGCCCTCGCCACTATGGTTGAAGGCCTGTGCTGACCATTCAACATCTGACTCATCATCCCAATCCCAAGAAATGTCAAACTGCCAATCAACTTTCCATGAATTAGAAATCAACGAAACAGAAGATGCTGTAGAGTTGAGGGCCATCATGCTGGAACCAGATAGTTGTGTGAATGTACCTCCAGCAGCTAGGTTTGAAACTTCACATCGAATCTGATCTCCTGCGGAAGTTGTTCCAGTCAATTTGATGACTGAAATCTCCGACTGATCATACAAATGATGATGGCCTGTGACGAAACCTTGTGCAATTCCGTTAGGATGGAATGTCGAAGGCACTGTGAACGGCTCATTAGTAATCATCAATTCATGGTAAACTCCACCTGTTATGGCAATGCCACCGCTAACTGAACTGAATGACAGAGGAAT
>CAXRJJ010000013.1:0-4889 GCA_964230945.1 Yoonia sp. | reverse complement strand
AGGCAGCCAAGAAATGCCGTTGGTGCATGGAATGGTTGACCGCCAGTGGAAAGAAAGAATGAGCATTCTCACTCAACGAGTTTACTCAGGCCTTGGCGAGGATGTAGTTCCTCTGCAAATGTGAAAATAACCTAGGTCGCTGAATCGTTGATTAGAAGTATGCTTGGCTTCCACAGCCCCTTGTGAGTTGGCTAGTACTGGTATCATTCCTCGCCTTTCTCCTCCTTTTTGCAGGAGTATGATTGGCCAGTATCCGCGTTAAGAAGGATACTACCGATGATTATCTGGTTGCAGGTAGAGGAATGCATCCTGCTCTCGCGGCATTATCGGCAGTTTCCACTTGGAATTCAGGTTACATGTTCATCGGTTTCATCGGTTTCATGTGGTTGATGGGATATTCTGCGATTTGGATATCACTGATTTCTACCATCGGTCAATTAGTCGCTTGGATTTGGTTGTACAAGTACATTCAGAATGAAGGAAAAGAGAGGAATATCCGCTCTCTTTCTTCCTTGGTTGCAAATGTGAAGGGGGCACCAGAAGCAAAGATGGCTGCTATCTGTTCTGTTGCTTTCCTGTTGATTTATGCAGGTGCTCAATTATCAAGTGGAGGTAAAGCGCTGTTCGCTATGCTCGAATGGGATGAATGGATAGGTATCCTGATCGGATTCGTTCTTGTGGTAGCATATTGTTACGCAGGTGGAATCCGCGCATCTATCTGGACAGATGCTGTACAATCCTGTGTAATGCTTGTCGGTTCGACTCTGCTCTGCTTTGTTGCCTTGAGTGAAGTCGGTTGGTTCGGAGGATTGCACGATTCTCTCAACAATATCGACCCCGCATTGACTTCTATCACCCCTCCCGATTTGATGTTAGGTCTAAGCATGTGGATCTTTGCCTTCTTCCTAGGTGGGCTTGGAGTCGCTGGTCAACCGCAGGTAGTTTCCAGAATCATGACTCTGGATTCAGAAGAGGACCGAAAGCAAGCATGTCTGTGGTTCTTCGTTTGGCAGACTCCTTTCTTGGCACTGATGATTATCATCGGTTTAGCTTCGAGAGTAATCTTCCCAGTGGAAGGCAGTTTCGATCCTGAATTGGCATTGCCAATGCTGGCCATGGATGTTCTAGGGCCATTCTGGGTCGGCCTGATACTCGCTTCGATCTTTGCAGCGACAATGTCAACTGCCGATTCACAAGTGCTGGCTTGTACAGCAGCGATAACCGATGACGTCATTCCCGAGTGGTCTGAGAATCACAAGAAGACTAAACTCACAACTATTGCAATGGCATTCGTTGCAACCTGTCTTTCCTTGGGAGCATATTTCTCTGGAAACAATTCGGTATTCTCACTGGTTGTTCTTGCAGTATACGGATTGGGTGGAATGTTCATTCCATTGATAATCATCAGAATGGCCGGTTTCAAGCCATCATCTCGACATTCGATAATTATGATGACATCTGCTCTGAGTGCAGTCATTCTGTGGCGATTGTTGGGACTGAATGTCCACGTCTTTGAATCGGTTCCAGGAGTAGGGGCTGCATTCATCGCTCACTTCATCATGGTCATCAAGAATCAAGATCCTTGGTTGGAAGTATTACCTGAAAGAAAAAAATTGACGACTTTTGGAGTTGCTATTCTACTAATTATCATCCCCACAGAGATCTATTACCTCACCAGCACTCCAGAAAAGGCAGAGGCTGGACCCGACCCAGAATCGATGTGGAATTTGAGCATTGAATTGGACATACAAGTCGAAGAGCAAAAGGCACCGATTGCAAATGGAAATACACACAGTTTCTTGTTTGAAATTCCAGCCGATGTAATAGCATTCACTTTCATGTTGGATTATGATGAATCCAATGAAGGTGGGGTCGGTGAGGCATGTGACAATGTGCAATCGAATTATGATGACACAGAGGTCCCTGACGAATTCTCGATTATGGATTTAGAAAATATTTCCGTTTCTGAATGCGGCGAGCACCCGCTCGGTATGATTGCCACGTGGCAAAGTTCACTCCAAAACGACACATACGAAAATCACCAGAATACAATAGCAAATTTAACTGTGGACAAAGATGCCGGTGAAATCATCTTCAATGTAAGAGTCGATGTGAATATCGCAACTCCAGTCGTCAATAGTGACAGCGGCGAGGAGATTACGGTGTCGGCTACTTTCGCCACTTTGAGTTCTTACGAGTTGACCGAGGCCTCTTGACCTCTGAATAAATTGGAGCCCAAACGTGTAAACAAAATGCTCTCAAGATGGAGCACGCTATACAATGATGGCCTTACTTGCCGAGGTTGCCACGAGCCTTGAGTGAAGGACGTAGGTTCTCTGCGCCCTTACCCTTGTTGTGCAATCCACGACCACGCTTTCCTGCGCTGGTCTTTCCACGGTATGCACGGCCCCTGTGTGAACCGCGACCCTTCTTGTGGTTTGAAGGAGCAATCCAACCCAAGTCCTTGTCTGCAATGATTGCAGGGTGATGTGGGTCTAGCATGATAATCTCGTAGTACTTGTGCTTACCATCTTCTCCAACCCAGTAGGAGTTGAGTACCTCGAGGTTAGGGAAGTGGCGGTTAACGCGCTCTTCAGCGATTCTCTGGATGTTCTTGGCCATGGTAATCTTGCGGATACCCATGTTTCTGGGCTTTCGCTTCATGTTGATCTTGCCCTTGCGCAGACCTCCACGGCGAACTCGAGTTCGTACTAAGACGACTCCCTGCTTGGCCTTGTATCCAAGGCGGCGTGCTGCATCCAAGCGAGTTGGGCGCTCGATTCGGTGGTTGACTGGCTGGCGCCTCCACTGGGCCATCCTGTCTCTGCGGTATGCGTAGGGAAGGGCATCTTTGGGGCGATTCCATGTTGCACGAACATGCTGGTAAAGACCCTTGACCATGGTGATACCCTCCTACTGAGCAAACGGCCGACCGTCCTCCCATATTTAACCGCGACGCGAAGCGACCGCCGACCTGAAAACCCAACCTCTCCTCGCATGGGTATGCAGCGAAGAGGTGTTGAGGAGGTCGCAAAGGCTCTCGATACCGAGGAAGTCACGTTGATTCTAGTGCAACGGGACATCGATGATACGGAGGTATTGGCGTTGGTTGATATCGCCAGAAATAGCGGAATACCGGTTCATGAGGGGCCAGCTAGTGACCTGTGGAGAATGGCAAAGCCGGGAGATGAAGCACCACTTATTCTCGCATTGGTAGGACGTAAGACTGAGGCTAGCCTTGCAGAGGTATTGCATGGAGATGGTGTGGTCTGGATGTTGGTCGGCGTAAAGTATGCGGTGAACATTGGCTACGTGGTAAGAACTGCCGAAATCACCGGTGCCAGCGCGTTAATCGTCTGTGGAGATTTCAGCAAGACCGAGCAAAGAACTGCATTGAGGGCGTCGATGCAATCTGACCGCTTCATCCCTGTATTCTGGAATAGCCTTGAGGATGCGATGTCCGAAATCAGCGATTCTGGAAGAAGGTTGGTCAGTGTTGAGGATGTTGGAGATATCGCACCTTGGCAAGCCGACCTAACTGGTAATCCTGTCATCTGCGTAGGTGGAGAACACGATGGAATCCCGGATTCGGTCATCGAGGCCTCGCAACAAGTGATTCGCCTGCCTATGGTTGGCTTCGTACCTTCTTACAACCTACAGACCGCCATGGGGGTCGTTGCAATGGAAGCGCTGAAACAGAATCATCTATGATTCCAGTTCACTCTTCTTCTGCGGCAGCAGCAGCCTTTCGATCGGCCTCTTCTTCATCGGCCAATCGCTCTTCTACCACCAATAGGTCGCTCTCCAGTACCTTGATCTTGTCTTTCATCGCCATCTTGGCAGCAACCTGCATAGGAACTGGTAGCGAAGCCGAATGATGCATCTCTACCTTCAGCATGTGAATCTCAGCCCGCATTCGTCTGACGAGTAAATCCTTGACGAGATCCCATTCCTCCTCACCAATCAAATCCTTTTCTCGCCAAGACGCGAAGCGCTCGAGTTGGTCTGCAACGTCCGCTTCGAACTCTATTTCGTAATCATCTCCGAGGTCCCGAGTGGAATAGAACAATTGCGACAGCGTCGCAGCCAAAGAACCGACCAAACCTATGCCTATCATCATCAGACACATGGCGATGATTCTCGCAGGCCAAGTGACCGGTGAATAGTCACCATACCCGACTGTGGTCGTAGTTACCACAGACCACCAAATGGCATCCTGGAAACTGTCCAGAACATTGCTGCAATCATCTGAATCCGAGTCAGCATGGCAATTCGTATCGTGATATTCATTCTCAAAGATGTAGACGAAGAAGGCAGCCGATACTATCAGAACGAAGACGATCATGAAGAGGTGTTGCACCTGCTTCTGGATGGTCACTTCCTTGGCCCTCTGGGTTGCTCCAATCAAGCGAAGGATTCCCGAGAAAGCGCGAATCAGACGCAACAATCGCAAGGCTCCAGCGTTGCGTAGCATAGGCAATGCGGTTACCGCCAATGGCACTAGGCCGAGGAATTCCCAACCATGGGTTCTCCACCACCATTCTTTGTCCTCACAACGGGAATAATCCTCGGCTAAATCTGCGACGAACAGCGCGATAAGGAAAGAATCAACAATTGCAAGAATCCACCATTCTGTGGTGCCGAATTCCAATCCTCTTTCCAAATCGTAGATGACGATACCGATGTTCAACATGGTCAAAACAAGAATCAGACCATCGTTGGCCCACCATGGCTGTTCCATGGTGGAATACTTCTCGTGCTCCTCTGCCACAATTGGCTGGAAGACCTTCAATGATTAGAGGATTATCCCGATGCTATTGAAAGAAAACTAGTTTTCAGCGCCAAAATACCCATTCGCTTCCGGAAGCAGGTTTACGGTACCAGTCGTG
>CAXRJJ010000012.1:0-9660 GCA_964230945.1 Yoonia sp. | reverse complement strand
ATGATTGGATATGGGAGTCAATGATTAGACACCCCGACCTTATTGGTGGATTCAACCGACTTGATTCAACCATCATCAAAGCCGGAGAAGGCAAAGTCGTCGCTAAGGAAGGAGCAGATGGATTACTTGGCATGGCGATAGAACATCCCGATTATCCAAAAGGACTCGGCGTAGTAGTGAAAGTCGCACACGGGTGGAATTCTCAAGCCACTTGGTACATAGCAAGGGCAATTCTCGGAGTTCTGGGAATTGAACTACGTAATCCATACCCGTTACATCGACAAAAAGCGTTCATCGTTCCCGGAGTGGTCCCCTCGAATTTGATTGAAATTCTTGAGACCATCCCCACTTGGGATGAATGGGACCCCGATAGCGATCGGTGGCACTATGAAATCGATACCAGTGGTGATGAATTCTGATTATCGTCGAGAATCTTATCGGAGGTAAATTCACCTCTACAGATACACGATTGGATGATTTTAATCCAGCCACCACTCAGAAGATTGCCAGTATTCCTCGTTCAGGTAAAAGCGAAGTTGAGGCTGCAGTTGAAGCCGCTGAACGAGCCTTCCCCGCTTGGGCAGTAGAGACTGTCGAAAACAGAGCGGCATGGTTGAACAAAATAGCAGACGCCTTGGAATCAAGGAGTGAAGAAATTGCAGCACTTGAGTCAATGGATACTGGTAAACCGATTACATTGGCAAGAAATGTTGATGCGGCACGTAGTGTTGCAAATTTCCGATTTTTTGCAGAACAGGTTGTCAGTATTCAAGACAAGAAATTCCCGATGGATGACGCTGAAAATAACGTAATTCAGAAACCTGTTGGAATTGCAGGATTGATTACCCCTTGGAATCTACCGTTGTATCTTCTGTCTTGGAAGATAGCTCCGGCTCTGGCGATGGGGAATACCGTTGTCGCCAAACCTAGCGAATTAACTCCACTTACCGCAGACCTACTCGCCAAGGTATTGGTGGAAGTTGGCTTACCTGCAGGGGTAGTGAATATCGTCCATGGTCTTGGTTCAGAAGTTGGTCAAGCAATAGTCGAACACCCAGAAATCAAACTCATTTCATTCACCGGTGGCACCGCCACAGGCAAATTGGTTGCCGCTACTGCAGCGCCGATGTTCAAGAAATTGAGTCTTGAATTAGGTGGTAAGAATGCAAGCATTGTCTTTGCAGACGCCAACATGCAGAACACGGTTGCGGGAGTTGCTAGATCGGCTTTCCTCAACCAGGGTCAAGTCTGTCTCTGTGGTTCGAGAATCCTAGTTGAAAGAAAAGTCCACGATGAATTCGTACAAATGCTGTGCGAACATGTAGGAAAGATGGTGATTGGAGATCCTTCCAATGAAGAAACTCAACTCGGTTCATTGATTTCCCAAGAGCATCGCCAAAAGGTCGAGTCATACATCGCTTTGGCGGAACAGGAAGGTGGTGTGCTCATACAAGGTGGAGGGCGCCCCGAATTGGAAGGTGAACTCGCTGCTGGAGCCTATTTGCAGCCCACAATTGTTACTGGACTTGATAGTGAATCTCGATGCTCCACTGAAGAAATCTTCGGCCCTGTTGTCGTAGTTCACCCATTCGACAGCGAAGAAGAAGCCGTGGTAATGGCAAATGCAACGGAATATGGCCTAGCAGGTTCGGTATGGAGTAGCGACATTGCGAAAGCAGAACGGGTTGCTGAAGCAATCGATAGTGGAATGGTTTGGATCAACTGTTGGTTACACAGGGACTTGAGAGTTCCATTCGGTGGAACCAAGAATTCAGGAGTCGGAAGAGAGGGTGGAGAATGGTCTCTTGCCTTCTTCTCAGAGGCTCAGAACATATGCATCAAGAGATAGATGCTCTGACAAGACTATTGAAGTAAAGCCTAGGCGCAGACCTCGTGGAACTCAACCCATATTGGACAATGATGGGTATTATTCTCATCCTGACTCCTCTAACTTGTTGGTTTTTCACATTAGACCAAAAAGAACGCAGAACTCCATTTGGAAGAATCTCACGCGTCATCCACGAGCAACGATATTACCTGCACATTCTAGGTTATCTCGTAATTATCCGATGGAAGTCTCTCACTGACAAATTGAATGAGCCGATGAAATCATCTACTGGACACTGGACTGACTGGATTTATGCCATCGAAGGTGACCTAACCCTTTGGGTGCAAGAAGTCTTCAGCAATGCCTTACTAACCGATATTCTGAACTTCCATTATCTCTTCATCTATCTATTCTTGATTTACATCACGACTGTCTACTTTGCATACGTGGGCGAAAGAGACATGACAGACAAGGTCACTCTGAATTATCTACTCATCTATGCAATAGCAGTTCCTTACTATCTCTTCTTCAACGTTGAAGTCACTAGTTCATGGATTCCGGGGATGGATGCTCTACTCTATCACGATGGTTGGTATGCTGAATTCTATGCTACTCACGACCCTCTTGACAATGCGGTTCCCTCCTTGCACATTGCTATTCCATTCGGCATCATCCTGCTCAATTGGCTACATGTCAGAGAACGCGGTATGAAAATGAAAGAATGGGCACACTATCGCTATCATGTTTTCATTGTCGCAAATACAATACTATTCGCTTTCACAATTCTATATCTTGGAATCCACTGGTTGGTTGACATCCCATTGGGAATGGCAGTAGGTGCTATCGGAGCATTGTTCATTCATCATGTCCAACCTAGAATGCGTAATGACCACGGTAAGATGTTTGAAGGGGTTGATCGCAAGAAAGTGATGCGCCACGTTCTGGTAGAAGGATGCGTTGGGTTACTTCTGCTGGTTGGAATCTTTGGAGCAATTGCCTATCAAGAAGCGGAATTGGATGATAGAGTTTCATTCCGACTTGGAGAAGGAGACACCACCTATGAGATAATTCAGAAAATGGATTACGGTGAAACTATCGAAGTTGAAATTAGTAACGTCGGTCAAGAAGGAGTTCTGCATGTAACCGCTATGCAGTTACAAGCCAGTCTAGATGCGATGAAAGGTGACGGTATAGATTGGCAGATGCTGGTTGACGAAGCAGGCGGAGAATTATTGTTGGAACCTGGAGAGAGTGAAACTTTGATCCTCAATAGATCGAGTATCTGGCACTTGGTCTTCATACACAATCCTGTTGATTCTGGAGCAGAAGTGATGGAGGTCAAGATTGTAAATCACTATCCTGATGATTCGATGTTCAGAGCCTTCCTGCTTTCCTTACCGTCATTATGGATGACTGGTTTTGTCGTTCATCGGTTGGTGCGCTTGAAGATGTCTGGCCAACCACTAATCTCTTCTCTTCCATCTTACAAATGGCGTGACAATGAATCGGAAGAATAGGGCGCTCTAGCTGAGAAACAAGCGACTCATTCAAAGATGGTCTGCTATGCCAAGGTTCCGTGGGCGCCGACGACGAGCAGACTCTAATCATCCCTGTCTTCCCTCTAGAGTTGACCCTTTTACCGGGTGAACCGCAGGTCTTACGCATCTACGAGCCGAGATACAAACAGATGCTCGATGATTGCTTGTTAGACGAGGCGCCGTTTGGCCTTTGCCTAATTGATCCATTCCATCCAATAACTGGTTGGGCAGGTCCACATTTAGTTGGAACAACGGCTAGAATCACCGAACATGAGGAGGTTGGTAGTAACCACATGATTGAGATTCAGGGTCAGAGAAGATTTCGTATCCTCAAATTGATTGAGCCTTCACTACCCCCTATGGATCCCGTTCAACATAGGGTATTTCCAGATTTAGAATCATTATTACAATTGGTTGATGACGAAGAAGAAGGTAGATTGTATATCAGAGCAGAAGTAGAATTCTTGTCGGAACCTCAAGGCGCCTTGAAAGATGAACTGAAGTGTAAATTGGAGGAAGAATGGTTGTCATTCTTGGACATTCTAGGCAATCACAATGGTATGTCTAGCGAAATACTAGAGGAATGGAAGGGAGCCCAATTGGCAACTGTAAACGACTGGGATGCAGCAGCGTTGTGGAGAATTGCTTCGGTCATGGTTCTGGACGCCAATGACAAACAATCCTTACTGGAAAGTGAAGACATCGATGAACTGGCTGGTGAATTATTGAATATCTTTCCTAGGTCCTGAGATCCATCGCCAACACTCCCGAAAGTGCGCCGACAACTAAGCCCATTCCCCACCAAACACCCAAGCGGAATGGTGGCAACTCATACCTACCCCAGGATGCCGATGAGAAGAACCACAACAGCAGAAGCAAGAATGCTCCACAACCGCGCATACTGGAAATCAATGAAGCAAAAACAATCATCGATAATCCTCCCATGATGAATTCGGTTAGAGAAAACTGTTTACCCTTGTATTGCCAATATGCCAGCATAGCCAATGAACCAGTAATCGCTACACAGAACAGGGCTGCGTGCATATTCCAAATCGAATCAAGATACCCATCTAATCGCCAAGGGCTCGGCAAATGTTCTGAATCGATGAGCAATTGTGCAATCATACCAGTGACGGCACCGACCAGAGAAGGGATGACAACATGAGGAAGGGACTTCTTGGAGCGCTTCTCCAATTCGACCGCACGCGATGCATCGACCTCTTCCATGGCTGACCCTCGGGCGATTAATTGATGAAATGAGTGGTATATACACCTGAGTCTGGCGTGACAGTCCTCAAGGACCAAGAGCCGATGAGCAGACCGAGACACATGCCGAAGGGGGCAATAGTTGGAGCGGCATTAGCCCCACATCCGCCACATCTGGTGTACGCTGAGAACCCTGAACAGAACGAACCACATGCCGAAGGGGGATGGGAACAACTACGCTGGGGATATGAAAGGTTGAGAGATAGTCTGAAAGATATCGAATACGATGTCATAGTACTCCTCTCACCTCATTGGCAGACCTATGTGGGAACGCATTTTCTCGGAGTTGAAAGATTCCAGAGTCTATCCGTTGACCCAATTTTCCCCAATCTATTCCGCTTCCATTATGACATGAATGTCGACGTAGAGTTATCCAAAGCCATTCACGATGTTGCTAAGGCAGATGGAATGTCTGTCAAGATGATGGAAAATCCTGACTTTAGGGTTGATTATGGAACAATAGTATCCTGTCACATGATTAGACCAGAATGGGACAAACCCGTGGTCGCAATATCCAGCAACCGAAGTAGGCATTACTACTCTGTGGAAGTTATGCAGGAAATGATGATGCAACTCGGAGAGAGCACACGCAAGGCTATCGAGGCTAGCGGAAAGCGTGCATTGATTATAGCCAGCAACTCGCTGTCACATAGACATTTCACTACTGAATCTGAAGTTCCTGAAGACATGAGTAAGGAGCATATCACCAGTCACGCCATGCACCTATGGGATATGCGAATGATCGAATTGATGAAGTCCGGAAAGGCACAAGAAGTGCTGGACATGATGCCTGAGTTTGTAGAGCAATCGATAGCTGAAGCCGATGGAGGTGCTCTCACTTGGATGCTTTCTGCGCTAGAGGTCCCAAATACCCCAGCAATTCTGCATGGATATGGAACGATAATTGGAACTGGCAACGCCATAATGGAATGGAAAGTTGGAGGCGGAGACAGTGAGTGAAAGCGGCGTCATCAAATCCTTGGTTGTGCCGGCACATCCGCATCCATATCTCGTCCCTGAACAAAATGAAGGCTGGGGACGATTGAGACAAGCATTCGATACCGCACGCGAAGAAATTGAGAATAGCGACGCTGACTTGTTGATTATTTATTCCACACTATGGCCTTCGATCATCGGCCACCAAATACAGGCTGACCCGAATCCAGAATGGGTTTTTGTTGACCATGACTTCCACGATTTAGGTTCTATTCCGTACTCCCTGAAGATAGATTCAGAATTTGCAAACGCTTGGAATCAAGCAAACAAAGACCGTGGTCTACAAAGTCGAACGGTCGCCTATCATGGCTTTCCCATCGACGGTGGCTCTGTAGTCGCCCTGAAACTGCTCAATCCAGACAATCGGATTCCTGCAGTCATCTGTTCTTCTAACGTCTATGCCAACCGTAGTGAAACCACAGTTTTGGCGAAATCCTGTATTGATGCAATCAAGGCCCAAGGGCGCAAAGCCATCGCAGTAGTGGTCATGTCTTTGTCAAACAGAATGTTCACTGAACCTATTGACGCACAGGATGACAAGATCCACTCTCTCAAGGATGATGAATGGAATAACAAGATTCTGGAATTCCTCGCAGAGGGTCGATTGGAAGATGTAGCACAATTATCGCGCAACATACATTCTCAAATCAGAGTGCAAAAGGTAGTTTCCTTCAAACCGATGTGGTGGCTCTCTGCGATGAATGGGCAGCACAACAATTTCTCAGGCAGGGTACTGGCTTACGAGGCCTTGCACGGTGCCGGTGGAGCAGTAGTCATGCTCGAACCTAGCAAAGGTGGTATCGGAGACAAGGAATACGATGAAGACGATGTCGATTACTACAGTGGAGATCGAAGTGTTTTGGATAACGTGTTGGCCGAAACTTTAGCTGAAGAAGTCAATGAAGACATACCAGAAGACAAAGATGTCGAAGAAATCGAAGACTCTCTACTGAAGACTCTGGCTAAAGCAGAGCAGGCGCAATCAGGACCGGAATTGTGGCAACCTACCGAAGGAGAAGGGCAACATAGCAGCGACAAAGCTCCACTACCGGTTGGCCCATATCCACATGCCCGAAGAGTTGGCAATCTGTTGTATCTGTCAGGAGTTGGGCCTAGACAAGTTGCAGACAATAGCATCCCAGGGGGACCAATCAAAGATGAAGATGGACAAGCATTGGATTACGACATTAAGGCTCAGACAAGGGCTTGCATCGAGAATGTAAAAGCGATTCTTGAAGCCTCGGGTTCGAATCTGAGTAAAGTTCTCGACGTCACATCCTTCCTAGTGGATATGGATCGTGATTTCAAGGGATACAATGAGGTATACGGTGAATATTTCAGTCAGATAGGAGCGACTAGGACAACCCTTGCAGTTAGAGCATTACCAACACCTATCGCTGTAGAATTGAAGGTTATCGCCACCTTGGAATAGCGTTGCTTCGGCTTTTTCTGTACATTAGAAGGGCAAAGCATCATCAAGTGATTCTAAGGCCAACAAAACAGGTTCGACCGCAGGGTGTGATGAATTGTCAAAAACCAACCCGCTGTTGTTCAATGTCATACGAGATGCAATTCGTAGAATAGAGAAAGGATTTGAGGACGCAACCAAAGTTTTCACTGGCAAGTTAGAACGCAGCGTTGGCCTTGTTGGAGTGGTCATCATTTCATTGTCGGCCATGCTCGGACCTGGAGTCTTCGTTCTCCCTGCTCTCGCTACTGAAATCATGGGAAGTGGTATCTGGCTAGCATTCCTTCTTGCCGCTATTGTAGTACTTCCAGGGGCATTGTCCAAATCGGAACTGGCCTCTGCAATGCCGGCATCCGGTGGAACCTATACTTACATCGAAAAGACATACGGACCAGTTGCTGGTTCTATTGCTGGCCTTGGATTATGGTCATCATTATTGCTGAAATCCGCTTTTGCATTGATTGGCTTCGGCGCCTATTTTGCAGTTCTTACAGCAGCATTAGATATCGATCTTAGTATCAAGACTACTGCATTAGCACTACTAGCGGTTATCACACTGATAAATATCCTCGGAATGAAGAAGGTCAAGGCAATTCAAGCACCAATAATTGTAGTTAGCATTGTTCTACTCATCGTTCTATGTATCATGTCTTTCTTCTCTGGTAAAGCGGATATGGCCAGACCTGCCAATGCTAATGCATTCTCTACGGGAACAATTGGATTGCTTGAAACCACAGCCTTCGTCTTCGTTGCCTACACAGGAGTAACCAAGGTTGCAGCAATAGGTGAAGAAGTCAAAGATCCCGGCAAGAATCTACCGCGTGGGATGTTAATCTCATTGGCTATCGCCACGATAATCTATACCGTAGTATCCTATTGCATGATGGCTACCGTTTCGCCGGAGGATCTGAAAGGAAGAGAGGACCCAATCTATGTTTTCGCAAAGGCGATCGGTGGTTCGAAACTAGCCCTGTTCACAGCGATAATCGCCGTCGTTACTATGGTGTCAGGGGCATTAGCGGGGTTGTTAGGAGCGTCTCGATTTCCCTTTGGAATGGCACGCGACAACCTATTGCCAGAGTCGCTGGAAAATGTTCACCCGCGTTTTGAAACCCCTCATGTTGCAATCATGATAACCTCGATAGCAATGGCATTCACCATACTATACCTACCTGTTGAAGACATCGCTAAACTAGCATCAGGGTTCAAGATCATGGTTTTCATCGCCGTACATTCCTGCGTTCTTGTATTACGAAGAGCCAACACATCACACCAATGGTATCGACCAGAGTATCGTAGCCCAATGGCCCCTTGGGTACAGTGGTTCGGCATAATTTCTGGATTGGCCCTAATCTACCTCATGGGATACAAAGCAATCATTGGAGGTGCTGCAGCCATCATACTTGGATTCGCTCTATGGCTATCTTATGGAAGGAAGCATGCGGTTGAGAGAGAGACTCCGTGGAATACCGTCACTAAATTGATGCGTAATCCCGACCATGTAGAGCATGCTCGTAGAGAAGCAGTCTTCCATGCTTGCGACCTTGGAGGAAAGAACCACCTTAACGTCAGGCAATTCATCAGAGCGATGGAATCATTAGGATTCGAACTGAATCACGATGAGATTCGTACTACTTTCCACGTGGCTGATGAGAACGCCGACGGAGTCATAGACATCGATGAATTCCTTGCTTTCATTGAAGGAGAGATAGGCAAAGAAGCCGAAGAATGAGGGCTGGCCTGTCTTGCGAGGCATTCAAACCACAGTGTCAATTCAGGCAACCGGAGTGGTAGCATGTCGGTAGCAGGAAAGGCTCGCAAAGTTACTACCAATACCTTGCAGGAAATGAAGCGAGAAGGTGAACCAATCACCATGCTGACTGCCTATGATTTCAGTCTCGCACGTATCATCGACAAAGCGGGAATAGATGTCATACTGGTTGGTGATTCGGCATCCAATGTAATGGCTGGAAATGATACCACTGTGCCAATGACGCTTGACCACATGATCTACCATGCACAATGCGTTGAAAGAGCCGTGGACCGCGCACTAATCGTCGTTGACATGCCCTTCGGGACTTACCAAGGTAATTCCAAACTAGCTTTGGAATCAGCCATTCGTATCATGAAAGAAAGTGGGGCTCACGCAGTCAAACTGGAAGGTGGAGCAGAAATCGTAGAATCGATTGAACGCATCTTAACTGCAGGTATTCCAGTCATGGGGCATCTGGGCCTTACTCCTCAATCAATCTACAAATTTGGAACCTACAGCGTCAGGGCAAAGGAAGAAGAAGAAGCAAATAAGTTGCTTGAAGATTGTAGATTGTTGGAAAAAGCAGGATGTTTCTCAATTGTATTTGAGAAGATCCCAGCAGAACTTGCAGAAAAGGCCAGCCAATCTCTCAACATCCCTACCATTGGTATTGGTGCCGGTTCAGGTGTTGATGGACAAGTTCTGGTATTGCATGACCTCATAGGAATAACTCATGAATTCAATCCACGTTTCCTGAGGCGCTACATGAATCTCTACGAAGATATCGGAAATGCTGTTTCCAACTACATTG
>CAXRJJ010000011.1:0-8438 GCA_964230945.1 Yoonia sp. | reverse complement strand
AGTATCAATCAATATTGCATCATCGACATTATCGAATTGTTCATCCGAGATGTAGATTTTGAATGACTGAACAGCAGCATCTCCTGTTGGGCTCCAAGAGACCAAGATTCTGGTACCTTCAGAAACCCACTCGACATTGAGGTCTGCGATATTTGGTAGATGTGCACCCGGGTCTTCTCCTAGATTGTCTACAGGTGCAGCAGCCGCCATAGTCAGGCCACTCATGTGAGCATTACCGCTGGTATCGTAAACAACAACCGCAACGTGTACAGTTAGTCCAGGTATCAATGGGTCATCGAATATCTCATCAATAATTAGTGGTAAAGCGGGATTTCGACCTAATTCGATAATGCTGCTATCGGGCCCCTTCAATCCAGGACCGACCTCGCCTTCAAAGTCCCAAGTCGCAGCGTAAACTCGGTATCCTTCTACATCGCTTGCCTCGGAGAGATCGAAATCGAGTAGTAACTTGTCCCCTGCATCGCCTTGGTAATCCGAGAGTAATATCAGTTCAAGCCTGTCGGGAGGAGTTTCATCGAGACTGTTGTCGATAGGTGTCACACTGACACTGTTCAATCCGGTCAAGTGCACATTACCCTTGATATCATGTACAGTTATTGCAACATTCAGTGGAATATCTGGAACAATTTCTGATTCGTATCCATCGTAGATTGCTTTACTGGTAATCAGAGTCAAGAGTTCGCCAGCATCACCATTCTTCTGATTGCTTACCTTGATACAACCACACATCGAATAGTCTGGACTGAACAATTCGTCTTCATCGCTCAAATCAGTGATATCACTATCAGAAACCCAAATCACATAGTAGTCGAAATCGGTCGAATCATCTGCTCGCCATTGTATTTCGATTGCAGTTCCATCATCATCCGGTACGTCCCATGCATCTAGTTCGGCAATGCGCTCGGGAGGAGTATTGACATTCACAAGGTTGCGTAGAGGAGTAGCCTCGACAATGTTGACATCTCCTTTATCTTCATTCAACCAATCATCGGCAGCAACTACAGCAATCCAATACTCCCTTCCATCAATGAGTGGCATTCCATCGATAGATGAGATGATGGTTGAATTCTCAGCACAATCTGTGACTACTTGAGACACTAGGAAGTTCTCGACATTGAACGGCACGCCGTCTTCGTTTACTGGAACGTTGACGTTAACTTCATGGATGTATATTGTATAGAATGCACAATCTTCTGCATCAGAAGTTTCCCATCCAACCTGTATACGGCCGCCCTCGTCATCTGGTACGTCTTCTGCCCATACTCCTTCGATTCGAGGTGGTGGAATCATATCGTTGATACCTCCAGTTGGCACAACTGGTCCAATGATGGTAGCATTGGCTTGGTCTTCCTGCCCGGCATCATCTAGGCAAGTTAGGCCAATCCAGTATGGTCTTCCTGCCTCAAGTGAAATGATTGAAGAGTTTCCTTCGGTGATAGGTACGATTGAGGATTCGGTCATTCCCAAGACATCGTTGATTGCTGTACTGCTATGATAAATCTTGGTTGAAGCTAGATCGATTGCATCACAACGTTTCCATTCGACAAACAATTCACCAAGTTCGCCACCTTCATTTGGTTCGGCCATACCCCATTCTGGTGGCGCAGGAATTTCATCACTGGTCCATGCAGGGCCAAATGGTTGACTCACAGGGCCCCAGCGCCCATCGTTGTATTCAACAACTGCAACAGCCCAGTAATCTAAGCCATCGATAATTGGCATTCCTCCAGCAGTCACTATGTCGGTAGTGGTCCTACTGTGGATACTAATTGCAGCGTCTGGCACCAGTCCCGAAAGTTCACTCTCTGTTGGAGGCGAAGCCCACTCTCCTTGGTTCAAGAACAATAGATAACGGGAGAAATCAGGATCCATGACCATACTCCAGTTGGCGGTTAATACTCCTCCTCCATCATTCGGCCTGTCATACAAATCGCTAATCTGAACTGGGCTATCTGTACGCATCCAATCATATGTCAAGCGGATTTCCATAGAACCATTGTTTGGGCTTTGTAGTCTGAGTGCAACAAATCTACTGCCATTGAGCAACATTCCATTATCGACTATATTCTGAAGTCTTGCGTCCAAGCCACTATCGGTTTCATTCAACCACCATGTTCCACTGTAATTCAATGAATGAGTGATTGCGTAGGTTGCAGAACCAGCAACAGGAGAACTGAGAATCAGGGGCATCTGAATCATATCGATACCTCCTGGTCCTGAAGTGCCACCAACGTCGGGAACCATTTGTGGGTTGCTCGGGTCAACTAACACGATACTCATTCCAGGATGAGTGTATGCTGTCACATTCATTGATGCTCCAACGAATGAAGTTGTCAATGGATCTGCTCTTCGCATCATTACTGATTCCAGTTGAGCATAACCGGGAGCAGGGCCCCAGCCAAGCAGTCCGTCTCCATTAGAGGTGGTAACCCATAGTCCAGCAGAGCTGATGAAACCATTTGTTGCCCCTTGAGTGAATATTGTGTTGATGACTGCATGTCCCTGTCCGGAAGCGTCGAAATGAGTAACTCCTTGAGGAGTTATTCCAATCAAGTTTGTACCATCGCTTCGCATTTGCCTCATCGGCCATCCAGCAGTTTGCCAAGCCGCAGAACCATCTTCGAATTCACGAGTAGTCAAGTTCCAGTGCACCAATGGGTTCTGATCGGTTGCGATGTGAAGGCCCCACCAGTCGCTGGCTAGAGCGAATACGTTGTTACTCGGCAATTGATCAATTCTGTGAATATCTACTACACTATCCGTTCCACTGATACTTACTTCACTCACTCCTGGTCGAGTACTTCCAACACCATCGTGAGCCACAAACAGATTAGGTGGTGTACCTGAATTCGGTGACCACATGATAGTTGAGACACTGCTGTCTCCCACCATTCCGTTCACCCTCGTCAGTGTTGACATAGCGGTACTATTCATTAGGTCATATCTAGCCAAACCTACACTGGTTGCAATGTACAACGTACTCTCAGTTTGTACTCCTGCATTGTTGGTCACTTCATAGTAAGACAAAGAATTGATGACATTTGATGGTAAACCGTTGAGACTGGTTAGGGAATCCTCCCATTCATCGGTGTTCAGATTCCAAATACCTAGTCCACCTTCAGTAGCGATATAGGCCTTTGAATCAATGACTTCAACATCGTTTACTACATTGCTTGGAAGTCCTGAGATAAGTTTCCCTCCAGTCCAAATCATCTGAGTGGTATTGAAGACGCTCATTCCCGGGCCAGAGTACCAAGTGCCTTGTAGGCCAACGACCAAATCATCCCCATAAACAGCGATTTCATCCATCGAATTGTGCAATCCTTGTGGCATCCAATTTGCTGCTCCGGTGTTTGGATCGAGCTTCGCTAGTCCTAATCCGCTAACTGCTGCCCAGATGTATCCATTGTGAAGAACGATATCTTCTACTTCTCCTCCTTGGCCACTCCAGCCGTATTCCCATTCAACACTGCCATTCTGCAGAACTTCGCCCTGCAATACTCCTGTTCCTCTACTCTGTGAATCTGCTGTGACTACCCAAACATGTGTGGAGTTTGATGCGAAATCAACTACATTTCCATTCATCAGCCCTGGTAAGTCGAATTCTGTATTCAATCCCAATTGAGGATTAAATCTGTCTACATGCGAATAACCACTCGATGAACCGGCTTGACCAATTAGCCAATCGGTACCGTCCGGTAGGAAAGAAGTGACTGTTGCTCCAATCGACATTACTGATGCACGTCCAGCGTTGTTTCCAGAAGCGCTTAGCATGGAGAAGCCACCGTATTGGGCAGTTCCCCCACCATTTCCAGCAGCTTCAGCCTCGTGACCTAGTACTAACACCCCATTGTTCCAACCAATTGAATCCCACCAAACTCCATCACCTGAGATTCCATTTCCTGCTTCATCAATTTGAGAGATAAATTTGGAATTCCGGTAACTATACCTATCAACACCTTGATCTGGAGAGAGGTATCCAATGTATAGGGTGTCTGTATTATCGCACGCTACTGCAGAAGGTGTATCATCGCTTAGACTTCCACCATTTTGTGTCCAAGAAGACCATTGGCCGGTGGTTGTGTCAAATCTGCCTATTCCACCATTGTTGTTGTTTGACATAGCGACATGCATGTAGTCATCACAACGAGCAAATGAGATTGGGAATCCATTCGGAATTCCATTCTGTCCACCTCTCCAATCATCCCAGTTACCAGAAGAATCCAACCTCAAAATAGTCGGATTTTGTGGATTGCCCCACCAGTTTGTATCTGAGGTTCCAACCCAAAGGTCAGTTCCGTCTACGTGGATATCCATGACCATGTCAGCAGCAGCAGAAGGCATTCCACTGCCCGGCGTCCAACTACTCAGCCATTGCCCATTAACTTCGTCATAACGCTCGATACCGTCACCTGTAGCAAAGAGTAGTTCACCATCGTATTCTAGAATTTCTCTGACGGGGAACTCGATGGTAGAATCATCCCACTCTCCAGTGACTTGGCCTGTACTGTCGTAGCGGCGTAGGTACACTTCTCCCCACGCAACCCAAGAATCTCCACTGGACGACTCATACATCTCCACTCGCTCAACGGAACCTGTAGCATCCCAATCAGTGCCCCAACTTGAGGAACTAGTATTCCATCGGACAACAGCACCTTCTGCATTTGAGTTCCAGTTTGGACCTACTCCGATAGCAAGATGGTCTCCTACCATGTCGATTCCGCGCACATAACCGCTTATCCCTGCTCTTTGTCCCGCATCGAGACTGGATAAGGCGGAAATTGAGTCAAGATTGATTCTGTATACGTTGTCTCCATAGTAGTAGTATGTGATGTAATACATCACGTTTCCTTCGATGACTATGTCGATTGGGTCTCCACTTCCAGTGAATGCGCTGGAAGACTTTTCGATGTCTATTTCTTCAGTTTCGTTTACCCAATCGAGGCATTGGAATCCATCATCTCCTCCAACCCAAATTCGATTCGGGTTTCGATCTGCAGCTAGACTTGTGACCACATCAGTATCAAGCAAGCCACCAGACCCATCTACCCACATGTCCAACCAACTCATGGTTGAGAGTTGGTATCGCGCAACGCCCATGTTTCTGAGGCCGATATATGCGATATCTCCAATGACCACAGAGAGTGCATTGCCAGTCTCTTCTCCCGCCTCCCAAGATTGCACGACTTCTTCAGTACTGAGATCGATTAGATTAGCTCCATACCAAGAGCCAGCGAACAGGTTGTTTCCATCTACTTCGACAGTGCGCATCCAGTTGGAG
The DNA here is from genome assembly GCA_964230945.1 of Yoonia sp. Lineage (GTDB taxonomy): Archaea > Thermoplasmatota > Poseidoniia > Poseidoniales > Poseidoniaceae > UBA226. Next base: position 3,136 of record CAXRJJ010000011.1, on the reverse strand, counting down.
ACAAGGTCGTCATCATCATCCCAACAACCATCAATATTTTGCGAAGAAAGGAAGTATGCACATATTCCAGAATTTGTGGCAGCGTACATCATACTTGAATCAGAATCGAAATCAAAGAAGTATGAAGGTCTACCATTTCCATTTCCTGAAAATGGAGTATCGAAGTTCTGCCCATCCCACACTCTAACTCCATTAGAGGTTCCAATCCAAAGGTTGCCGCTAGTATCGGTATGTAATGCGTAAATTGTTGAAGTGGGGATCCCTTGATTACTAGGGAACCAAGTATCCAAGAATTCTCCTGTTTGTAGGTTCTTTCGCACGACACCATAACCAGATAGTCCGATGTAAAGTATGCTACCAGCAATTGCGATAGGTGCTTCAGAAACGGAATTCACCCCTGTGGACGACCAAGGGCTTAGTCGTGTGGCATTGTCCAAATCTATACGGCTAACCCCGCCTTCATCTAAGGCGAAATACGCTATTCCGTCAAGGATAGTTACATCATTGATACGCTCATTTTCAAGCCCATCATCAGTTGTCCAACTTTGTTCGACTAGGTTATTTGCAAGGTTGACCACCGATACTCCATCATCTGGATGTCCAATTACCAACCAATCTCCATCACTAGCAAGAGAAGTTACCAAATCATTGTTCAAGTCTCCATTGCTGGATGATTGTGCAGCATTCCAGTTATCGACTTGAGAAGCATTGCCTATATTCAGGGCAAAGACTCCATCTTCCTTGGTCCCAACATAGACATGATTGTTGTCGCTAGCAAGACACATGGCCTCACTGGGCAGAGTAACTGGGTCAAGCCACAATTGAGTACTGGTATCGAATCGGTCAACGTATTCGTCGACTGCAACCCACACGATGTTTCCAGTTTGAATTACATCCATCATTGAAAATCCGCTTGGCCCGCTTGCGATGATGATGTCATCTTGCTGCATAGGAGAACTCAATGGTTCAATGACAGCAACCCTGCCGCTTCCATCACTAACTAGCATCTGGTCGATCCCTGGAGACCTTGGCCCCATGCTTGGCCAATGCACAAGATTACTACCATCTCTGGGCAAACCTAAGTCAGTTAAGGGCATTGTATTGCTGAATGCCCCAATAGAGGTATCGTATAGGTGCAATGAATCTCCTGCTAGAATTCCAATATGTCCCGACATTTGGACGATACCATGAATCTGATTAGCGGTCAACCAATTGGAAGAACTCCATGTAGCCAACCAGAAATCATTCTGGTGATCATATCTTGCAACACCATTGTTTGGCGAGCCCATCAGTAATTGAGTACCAGTATCATGGAAGATATTGATGTCATCACTTTGCAAATTGTTCTGCGTGCTCCATAGGGACAAGGGCTGTCCATTGACTAGGTCCCACCGTGCAACTCCTCCCTCTAAGATGCTCACGTACAACGTGTCGCCAACCCGTTCCATTGCAATCGGCTCTCCAGCTGGCCAGTTACTGGTATCACTCATTCTCTCCATGGTCCAACCAGTTCCCGCACTGTTGAGGCTGAAGAATCCTTCAGGACTCGCAGCGTAGATATCGCTTCCACTAACCTGAACCTTGGTGATATAATCATCAGGAACCGGGCTTTGTGGTAAGGTTCCAAGATAAGCCGAATCACTTAGAGAAAAGGCATGAAGCCCAATATCCCTAGAAACAGCAATCAATCTGTCATTGTTGACATCGATATCGAGATCGTAAATCTCGTCAGCACCTTCAAGATCAAGAACATCGATAATCATTGGATCAGCGTTTGCATCTACTTGAAGTATGACTTCAGAAATTGCCATGTACATTCGTCCATCGTCTGGATGAACTGCGTGAGCAGTAATCTCCATTGAGTATGGTGAGAATGAAACAACTGGATCCAATGGTGCTAGAGTTTCAAAGACCAAATCACTCACTTCTGCTCCAGCAGGTAGATTCCAAAACGCTCCATTGTCGCTGTATGGGTTCATGCGAGAATTATGTGGATTATTGCTAGAGAATTGGTCTGCACTTCCGAATGAGCCCCAACTTCCCCAATCCAACAGTGCGTCATTGTTGTCAAGGCTGAACAATCTTGGCGCATCTATTGCCAGTCCCGCAGCACCATCTGCTCTGATTCCCAAGGACACATTCGAAATCTCTGCCCCAGGGGGGAATTCCATGACCAAGTCGGTATATGCCCCAGCGCCAGTCTCAGGATTGGCCCCAACAGCGTCGAGTCTTAACCAACCCGTATCGTTTGAACCTCCGGTTGACCAACTAGCAACAGTATGGTTTTCGTGAGCAGAAATTAACGATGTAGTAAGCACGGGGGCGCTAGAGAACAAGAGCATCAAGGCTGCCAAAAATAGGCTTTTGCCGCGGCGTGCCGTAATGTGTGAGCGCGATGACATAAGCAGCCTCGGTACTTCATCACTATATGAAGCACTTGACTAGATGTAACAATAATGCTGACGCCATACCTATGGTATGGCGCTAACAGAATATTGTATTTTTGAATTAGATTCATGATTTCAATTTCTCAAAATGTGTGTTCTGAGTACACAAGATGATGGCTTCTTGGGCGCCTCACTGAACCCAAATTTACAAGGTTCTTTCATAGTGCCCACTGAGCCTAAATCAGTGCTATCGATAGACGCGGTAGCTGTGGTAAGTTTGGAGACACGATCGATTGCATACCATTCCTTCCTTCCGTTCTTGGTAAGGCCATAGGTTTTCGTCCCAAAGAACATTCTTGCAAAGATTGTTTCCACAGTAGAAATGAACAGCAGTGACCTCTTGAATGGAACTTTCCAACCCCTGTTCCACTCGAATTTCAATTCCATCTTTTCGCATCTCAAAGATAATTGCGAATCGTCACCAATCACTTCGATTTCTTGGATGATTGTTTCATCAAATGAATAGATTGAATTCAGATATTCTGCTACTTTTTCTGAAGGTGCAATCAGTGTCCTCTTGCCGTCCGGGTTTGCCCACATCACATCATTGAATTTGCCTAGTGGAGATTCATGCCAATTCCCTACGATTATTCTGTCACCAGTATTGAAGGCGGCGGATGAGATTCTCCCTTGGAATACATCCATTTTCGAGATGCCCTTTTTCTCGTTTTTGAACGGAGTAATTTCCC
>CAXRJJ010000010.1:0-12379 GCA_964230945.1 Yoonia sp. | reverse complement strand
AGCATCTGCAAGCAAAGCTGCAGGTAGCGTAGGCCCTCCCTCTGGTAATCTGGCGGCGACAGGACCGCCCTGTTCCAAAGATTCAGACCAAGCTTCTAGCCAGGGGTTCATCTGCCCAACTCTGTCACTTTCTACCCGATCTAATCGAGCATACCAGCCACTAACCCCATCCGGACGCAAACACCCACCAGCCGCAGCGGGGAGAGCCCTCCGTTTGAATGCTACGCACGCGTTTACGCGCGCGATTTAGCGCGAACCCAACACTATATCGTCTCCCGGTAAGGAAACTCCAACTATGGCTCTACCCTTTGCTTGAATTTTCCAAAGATCATCTACCCAAGATGTCAACTCATCAATGACGTGGTTTTCAAGCCCTGCGGCGGAAACAATTTTCTTTATCAAGGTCAATTCTTTTTCATGATATTCACCATCAGAAGCGGCGATTAAAACGGCATCCCTAATTGCCAACCTTAGGCTATTTTCTTCCATTTCAGCAATCACTTCTTCTAGAATTGGCGGCCGCTCCAACATCTGTCTAATTTCACGTCTATTTTCGGGATGCATCAGGGCTTGCCCCATTTTTGCTTCCAGAGCAGCCATCTCTTCCCTGACTAAATCCCCGTCTGAAGCACATACCAAAGTCAATAGTGCAAGAACGCCCTTTTTCTCTTCAACATCAAGGCTTTCCAGTAAATCGGGCAGCAAGCCAACCCCTTCACCCATTAAGGATATCATATCCTTCTTGCATCCAAGAATAGCCCCTAACTACCCATTGCAGGAGGCTCTCTACAACTCCGGAATCCATTCCAAGGTGAGATGCGATTTTCAATAGGGCTGCTTTTTCATCTTCGTCTACATGCCCATCAGCTGCTGACATCAATACAGCATCTCTCAGTGCTAGTCGACCAGATTCCTTGCCCAAGCCTTTCAATGCCTCTTCTAGTGGTGGAGGATTTTTCAGGGCGGCACGAATTTCCTTTCGCTGTCCTGGAGAAAGTAGTGCAGTACCAAGTCGCTGTTCAAACATAGCCATTTCATCAATGGACAATTCATTGTCGATTCTGGTAATGAACGCCAGCAATTTTGCGTAAGCGAAGCGCTCGGCCTGAGGCAACTTGTGCAGGGTGTCGGGAAGCATTGTGCATCCGAGTAGTGGCATCACCTATGAGCAAATCGCCTGAAGGATGACGAAATGGTAAGGTAAAACTCATCCCATACTTCAACTTCGGAGAAGCATGCACCCCTCAATCAATGTACTTGGCGGCCCCTTGGCCGAATGTTCTACCAAGCCTCTGACCGGCTGGTTCAGGGACGGCTGTTGTAATACTGACAATTCAGATTTAGGAAGGCATGTAGTTTGCTGCATCGTCACTGACGTATTCCTTCAATTTGCTAGGTCCAAAGGCAACGATTTGATGACCCCGGCCCCCCAATTTGGATTTCCAGGACTTGAAGCAGGAGACCGTTGGTGTGTGTGTGCAGAGACTTGGGCAGCAGCATTTGAAGAAGGAGCAGCATGCCCTGTCGACCTTGAAGCGACACACGAATCGGCCTTACAAATCATTGATTTGGAACAATTGGAACTTCACGCGTTATAATCAATCATCCATGGTTTCCACATCTGATGGTTTGCCAGTTTTGATTGAACGAAGATTTTGATTATCGTTTTGGAGGGCGTCCATCAAGTGATATTTGACGCCCAATTTTTCAGCTAGAACTGTTAGTGCTTGACTATCCTTTGGCAAACATTTACCGCCAAATCCACGCATTAATCCAAAAATAGGATCGAGATGACTAGGCCCGATGGGTTGAGATTGTTCTGCAGTAATCACATCTTTCACCGTGTACCAATCTTCATCTAATGCTTTGCAGATATCATACATCTGGTTGGCAAAAATTACTTTCAAAGCATAGAATGTGTTCTTAGAGTATTTCACCAATTCCGCTTGTGTTGGGGAGACGTGAAATGTTTGCTCTCCTTTCAATACTCCCGCTTCTTTATGTTGCGCAAATACCATTTCTGCCAAATCTTGGTGATGTGTTCCACAGACCAAAATATCCTGATTTCCGAAATCTTCCAAGTGCCTTCTTTCTACTAAGAACTCCGGAGAGTATGCAATTTTTAGTTGGGGAAATTTTTGCTGAAACAACTCGGTGGTACCTGGAACAACTGTACTCTTGATTACTGCCATGAATCCATCTGGTAACTCTCTAAGGATTGATTCAACTATACTTGTATCACAATCCCCTTCATCGTTTGGAGGTGTAGGGACTGCAATGTATGCCATATTCACATTATCAGTGACATCGGATAGAGAAGTGCCCCTTACTGGATCATGAATGAATAATTCATGAACATTCGAGAACCAATGCTCGATAGCGCCACCAACTATGCCAGCCCCGATGATTCCTACTTTCATTATTCAGCCCAACCAATTCTAGAATCGCCCTTTTTGTAATTGCAAGGCATGGGGTTCAAGACCCCCTTACGCGCATACTTTGCAGCCTCAAGGAGATTATCGGGCGTTCCACAATCCAGCCAAACATCTTCCTCGAGATTTTTCAAAGTGATCTTATCCATCTGTAGATATCTTTTGTTGACATCAGTTATCGAAAATTCACTTCCTGCCTTTACCATTTCTTCATCCAATAGTTCCCAAAAATTTTCATCGAACAGATATATTCCACCAATTGCAACATTGCTTGGTGGATTAGCAGGTTTTTCCACAATATCAACAAGATTTCCTCCTTCATCGAATTTCCCTACTCCAAACGCGTTAGGGGCATCCACAGTTCTTCCCAACAAGAAAGCACCAGGGGCTTCACCCGAGTCCTTCCATTGCTTCACTTCATCAACCAATTCGGTACTGGTAATATTGTCTGAAAAATAAATCAATAGCCGAGCCCCTTCTACATGTGGCCTTGCTAGATTCAATGCATGACCAATACCCCTAGGCTCTTCTTCGATGACATAGTGAATATTTTCATCCCTGAGCCCAGTCCCAACATGTTTTGCGATTTGTCCGATGAATCTGTTGCCGATTATTGTAATATCTTGAATACCTGCTCTTCTAATCGTTCCTAATGCATAGTCAATAACTGGCCGTTCAAACAATGGAAGCAATGTCTTGTGAGTGTATCTAGTAAAAGGAAGCAGTCTACTACCCTCTCCTCCGGCCACCAGAATGGCCTTCATGTTGCCCTCGCTCACAATTTTCCCTCTAGTGTGGTGCTCATATAGGGAACGGTGTGAAGATATTCATTCATCGGGAATAAAACAATCATCATCAATTTCGTGAATCGCGCCGGTAAGTAACAAATGATCTATGGCTTCATCCATTTCATCTTCTCCAATACCTCGCTCATTCATTACTCTCAAAACTTCACTTAACGGTACTACTTCTAAACCCTCATCCATCAGAGCATTCATCTCTAACAAGATTAGTTGAGCCACAACGGCCAGCAACGGATCATCCCCGATTTCACCCGGTAGATAACTCAACAAGGCCTTGGCAGGATGCGGCTCTTCACCATCGTCTAAATCCACAGTCCCAACGTGCGGTTCACTTACAGGAGGTTTGACAAGATCAAAACAATCGAACAGATTCCGCTGCCCCTGCTCGACAACTTCTTCTGGCTCAATTCTTTTTGCAATAGATTCCACTCTGTGCATACGCTGCTCCAACCTCAACCTCTCTCGTTCAATATCCATTTTTAGCAAAGATATCTCTTCTTCAGCGATGTTGATCAGCCATTCTTCAAGCCTCCAATCTGGATCGACTCCCTGCATAGCATCACATAACCGTTCAAGGACCTCTGGTAACGGCCCAGTATCGAAGCCAGCCTCTTCAGCCTCCCTCTTCTCTCGGTCACTCACTTCTCCGACCTCCACCGTGGGGGTTGATGAACTCTATCCCTTCTAACTCTGCAAATCGCACCATTTTGGATTTAATTCTCAACATTGACGCGTAATGCAAGTAGACAGTGCACAATCGTCGCGTTCATGTATGATATGCCTGTGCCACAATCTATGCCCTCATACCGTATTGCCATTCTTCCGGGCGACGGCACCGGTAGGGAAGTTATGGCAGAGGCACAATCTTTGTTGACAGCGATTTCGTCATCAACATCATTGAATTTTGAACAGATACTAATTCCCTGCGGAGGCCAATATTTTCTTGAAACAGGTAAAGAATGGCCTGATGGCTCTTTTGAGAAGTGCCGTGACGAGGCTGACGCGATATTGTTGGGTGCTATTGGTTGGCCAGACGCTGTTTGTGATAATGGAGATTTAGCGGGCGGACAAGTTGTTTTGGGACTTCGCGGAGGACTAGATCTCTACGCTAACGTAAGGCCGATTAAGCTCTATGAGGGAGTCAGACACAAAGTGCATGGAGACTTTCAACAGGTTTGGCAAGCAAGCAAAGTAGACATGGTTATTGTCCGAGAAAACACCGAAGGATTGTACCACAGTTTGTTGCACCGCTCGGCTCTCAAAGCCCAAGGAGGAGAGGAATACGAACCACCAAAAATGGACTTCCCAGGTATGAATGGAGATGTTGCATGGGACCCGCGCCCGATTTCAAGAGCGGGAAGTGAAAGGGTCATCGACTTCGCTCGAAGACTGGTTTCCTTGCGTAATGGCAATCCTTCTGGCGTCAGTAAATTGACTTGTGTTGACAAGTCAAATGTCACTCGCGGTTGTCAATTATTCCGCTCAATCTTTGACGAGAAATCTGCTGATTGGGATGATCTTGAGGTAGATCATGCATACATAGACGCATTTACAATGTGGCTTGTAAGAAATCCAGAGTGGTTCGATGTAGTTGTCACTTCAAACATGTTTGGCGACATAGCAACCGACCTTGGCAGCGTTCTGCAAGGGGGCATGGGAATGGCGGCCAGTGGAAACATCGGAGACGAACACGCATTCTTCGAGCCAGTTCACGGCTCTTCACCGAAACATGCTGGTAAGAATAAGGTGAACCCAATTGCTACAATCAATTCAGTACAAATGATGCTAGAATGGTTGGGTCACAGGAACGATGATGAAGAAGCATTACGCGTTGCCCGGTGTATTGATGAATCGGTCGCAGAACATATCTTTGAGGGTACTTTGCTAACCTATGATCTAGGAGGTAATGCGACAACATCTGAAGTTGGTTCTGCAATAATTAGCCGAGTTTTAGCCAAATTGGAAGCGTGAAAATTCCACCGCAAAGGCATTTCAGGTACTTTCTACAGCGCCGGTAATAATTTCCTCCAAAGCAGATTGCAGGATTTTTGGATTGTCCCAATTGTTATTCGGCTTAGCGGGATTAAGGCATGAAATGTACAAATTTTCAGCGAACCTACATAGTTCATCTACTACAGTTACTTTAGCCATCTTGGCACTCCTAGACAAGGGATTCAAATCGACGACGATGACATCCTTCCCCATTCCCACCAATGCTTCACAACGGTCACCATCTTCTAGAGGAACCAGAATGACATCGGAAGATAAAATTCCATCCGAGTGGCAATTAGCGCGCGGCCCTTCTAGGCCAGGAATTCTACCATCGGGGGAATCTCCAAGCAGTTTAACCCCAGACACCATCATTTGCCAAACCACTGCATCAAATTGAGGCGGCGTTTGATTTGCAACTTCAGTATGGGCAACTTTCAGATATTCCATCAACACTTTCATTCTCTCTGGAGTTCTGTAGAAGATATTCACTTCCACATTTGCCCCAATTACCGCTGCACAACGTAGTAATGATTTTGCGGCTAGAGCCATGACGTTTCCATTCAATGAGATAACAGGCCTTTCTGCAGCACAAAGCCTGGCAGCAGATTCTTTGGTTGCGTCCATCGCACTCTCAATGGTACGCTCACCAATGAGGTAATCGAAAGCTTCACCGCGCCCATGGGCGATTAATGCCGAATCAGCCAACATCCCTATTTTGGCAGCATCCTCTATCATTTTTCTTTTCAACAGAGAGTTATATCGAGGGTGAGTTGGATCTGCTGCATGTTCCATCAATCCACCCCCTCGAAAATAATCGACAAATCTAGGTGCGGCACGCCTTGATTTAGGGCACTGGCAGAGATTACATCAACACTCGTGAATGATCCAAGGTTCTCCATACTAATTCCTCCGCTGGCCTCTAGAATCAGGTTATTTACGGACAGTGTATCTTTCACAACCGCTTGCTCTTCTAGGGTCATATTATCCAGCATTATTACCAGAGAATCGTTGTGTTTCCAAGAATTTGCGGCACTTATTGCCTGCTCCACAGTTCGCACCTCTATTTCCACAAACCCCCATTCTTGTGGGTCGATTGATGACAAAGCACTCTCGATAGAATCCATACTTGCGAGATCATTTTCTTTCAACATCAATGCGTCATTTTTGTCCAAGCGATGAGTCAACCCACCTCCTAGATGTACTGCCCATTTGTCTAATAGCCCCCAAGTAGTTTTGCGCGTACAAGCAATCTGACAATAAGCAACATCAGCCCATTTCGCAGTATTACTAGCAATCCCAGATAATCTGGCTAGAAGGTTGAGAATGGTTCTTTCAAGAGCGAGCAAAGTATCTTTCGCCCCTTTCAATTCAGCTAATATACCTAAGTTGATTTTACCCCCATCTTCAACATACCAAGTTGCCTCAACCCCATATTTTTCTAGAAGGCGTCTTACAACATCTCTACCTGCCAATACACCTTCAGATTTACAGAACAATTTTGCGACGGTATGTTCACCAGTATTCGGAACTACACTTTGCCCATCATCTAAGAGGAGATTTTCAATCCAGCGATCCATACTTTCTATCAGACGTGGCGTTGCCACCCCACTATCCCATAGGAGATGACCGCGGTCATGTGGTAACCGCTCTTCGCCTCTAACCACAACTCTACGAGGCGCACCTTATCGATGAATGCATCGTAGTGGCATATTTCGGCATCGGAGGTCTTCTCAGCGAAGACCTGTTCGGCTAGGTGTGGCGAGGATACTGATTGTCGGCGCAGGGCTGGCTGGTATGGGGGCTGCCCTCGAATCTTGCCGATTGGGTCACGACGTCGCAATCGTTGACGCATCACCTATTTTGGGAGGCAGGGGCACAAGCATCGAACAGGATGGATGGGTATTGGAGCCCGGCCCCCACTTCTTACGAGGCACGGGAGAGGTACAGGATTGGTTGAAGAAATCCAGTAAAGTTTCGATCGCTAAAAGGAGAATTGATGCCCGCCGAATGAATGTGATACGCGATGGAACAATGCGCCGACTGCCATTAACCCCAGAGGCATTGAACCAATATCATCTAGACGCATCTGAAAAACGTAGGATGAGGTCATTAGCAAGGCATCTAGGTTCTGAATTGAAGAAGTACCCAGACCAATTACTTGAAGATTGGCTAGAAAAGAAATCTAAGGCATTTACTGATACTATTGAATGTTTGAGCATAATTAGTACATGGATGCTGCCTGAGCAGAGATGTAACCTTTCCTTTCATTTGCCAGACATCATAGCAACACTACGCGGTAAAAACCTCTTCCTTCCATTGGGGGGATGGGCAGAGGTATCAGGTAGATTCCTTACGGCAATGGATTCTCTTGAAGTTCAGATTAAGGCCCCAGTTGCCGCCTTGCGCCTGATTATGGATAAGAAGGGAATGATTAGGGGGGCCCGTCTTTCAGGTAATATCAAAGTTGAAGCGGACGGAATAATCTTGTGCACTCCTACAAAATCGATTGTTGAAATTCTCAATAGTAGTAGATTGGAATTTGAATTACCGGAACCCCATGAGTTGAAGGTAGATGTATGGGATTTGTTGCTTGAACAGGAACTATTCAGAGATGCGCACGCTATTTGGGATGCAGATCGCAAAATCATGGTCATAATCAATAGTTCAATAGTTCCAGAAAGAATGCCTGAAAAATACCGGAAAACACATTCCCATTTACAGATAATGTCCTATTCCGGCACTGATTCAATAGAGGACTTCCTCGATGAACGTTGTTCGGGGTGGCGTTCCCATTTGGTTTCAGAAAGGAAGTTAGATCGAGTGGTTATCTCGCAAATGAGCGAGGTCTTCGAAGGCCGTCCAGGGATATATTTTGAACAATCTTTGTTGAATAGAAACATCGCATTAGCAGGTGAATGGATGTCGGGCAATGAATGGCTGTCTGAAGGTGCTTTCGTTAGCGGGATTAGAGCCGCCAAAGAACTGCATGAGAACATGGAACAATGACGAAAACTCGCTGTTTAACTATTCAAGGCCGTTCAATTCTTTGAAAACGGTGACCATTAGAGCACAACCGATAGATACGATTCCAAGCACCATATTGAATCCTGGCGTCTTTCTTTCTTCTGTTTGTACAGGGGTACCTTCACCCACGGTTATTTTCCCGCGCATATCGCCGGCGACATGCGGCTCACAAATGTAGTGAAATGTCTCATCTTCAGTGAAAGTGTGCCTGAAGTCAACGGTTGTAGCGGGCTCGCCACTGTAAACTCCTCCTGAAGATCTTTCATCTGAATCTTCTGAGTCTACCTCTGCAACATTATGTCCCATCGACTCATTTTCCCAAATCCAACATACAGTATCACCTACATCTATCGATATATCCGTTTTGTCGAAAGCCATTCCCGAACTATCGATGCTGATAGTGACATTACATTCTTCAGTATCTGTTTGATTATTTGCTGAAACAGTATTCGTATTTGCTAACAATGCCATTAGGATGATTATCCCGATTCCCATGCTTTTCCAGTGCATATACTGAGGATTAGGGCTCGATTTATTATATACTGTTCAAGAGCATAATTGTTACACCAGTTGGATAATAGCGTTCAAAGACCCCCAATTGAAGCCAAGTATGTGCGGGTAGTTACATGGAACCTTAACGGCATCCGAGCCGCAATTCGCAAAGGTCTAGACGATTTCCTTTCCAGTATAGATGCTGACATCTGGATGTTCCAAGAGGTGCGAGCATTACCCGAACAGCTTCCAAAAGATTGGCAGTTTCCAGAAGGCTTCGAAGCGATTTGGCATCCTGCTCAAAAAAAGGGGTATTCGGGAGTTTGCACAGTTTCGAGAGAAAATATGTCAGAGGAAGGGCGGGGGATTAATGCGCGCAATGACCCAAATGATGACGAAGGTAGGCTACTTTTGACTAGGCATGGAGATTTACTATTGGCAAATACATACCTCCCGTCCGGTTCTGCAAGAGAAGAGCGACAGAAATGGAAAGAGGAATGGATGACGGATTATCTTGACTGGGCAAAGCAATTCGTCGATCTCGATACCCCCGTTATTCTCGCTGGAGATTTGAATATCTGTCATACGGAAGATGACATTTGGAACCCGGTGGGAAACAAGAACACTAGCGGCTTTCTTCCTCAGGAAAGAGAATGGTTCTCCGCTCTATTAGCTAGTGGCTGGAGTGATGTATTCAGAGAATATAGGGGGCCAGGTAAAGGGCCATATTCATGGTGGTCAAATCGTGGTAGGGCGCGGGCAGAAGACAAGGGTTGGCGCATCGATTATTTGTTGGCAAATAAAGCAGCATCAGACAAGGTAAGGCATGTTGAAATTGTTAGGGAAGGCGGTTTGGTAGTTTCTGATCATGCACCTGTAGTATTGGATATTGATTTCTAACTCTGTTCAATAATTGCACATTCTGCAAGAAAAGAATCGACCGTTTTTCGTAAGCCTTCTACTGATGATGCAGTAATGGTAAACTTGACTCCCCCTTCAATCTCCTCAGCATCGATTTCATCAATCGCGTTTGAAACCTCAAGAATACTCTGGCGGAACTTACCGTCCCCGCGCCATTCAATACTTGCCTGATGCTCAGCCATAACCTTCCCAGAAGGACTTTGTTCATCGGTATTTTGGCTCTTCGTCCAAACACATTACTAATGTGTAATCTAAGCGAAATTTCAATGAAACCCCCCGTCCTCCAATACACATGGACCTCTTCGAGCACCTCTCGTTGATCCCGTTCTTATTGGTCGCTCTAGGGCTGATAAAGATAATTTCAGTAATTGCACATTATATCGAGGTATCAAATAAATACAGAGAAAGTGAAATCAAACCAATCAAATTGTATTGGGTACATTCTCTATTCATTTTTGCAACATTCATTGCCTTACTTCTTTATTGGTGGAATTCTTACCAGTTTAATGATTATCGAGAAGAGAAGAATTTGACTTGGAACATGGCTGAATATTTCTTGTACATGCTTCCTGGAATTTTCCTGTATCTTTCATTAGAGATTGCTATCCCTGAAATGAAAAACGATGATCCGATCGATATGAAAGATCATTATTACAACAATTCCAATGAAATGTGGGCAACGGTTTCCTTTGTAGCAATGACATCGGTTCTATTTTCCTTATTTTTGTATGGAAATCCAGTTATTTCTAGAGCCACGCTCTCGCGAATGGCACTGTTACTATTGTTGGTTCCAATGTGTTTTACCAGAAAGGAGAAAGTGCATAGGGTCATGATTGTCGTTTTCGTAATTACCATGCTAATCGGAGTTCCAGAAAATTGGGAATTGCAGATGGACGCCGCTTTGGTTTGAGCGAGCGTTCATGAAAGAGAGGAGTGCTGCCAGCACCATGGATACGGGGTCGGCCGGTGATGAGGCCCTAGTTGGTCTACCCGAAGAAGAGTCAGTCTTTGCTAGTAGTGAGATATCTTTGGCTACGCCGTCAGAATCCCCAGTCCCAGTCCAAACCAAGGCACTTGCAATATTGATTCTAATTGCTGCTTCAATGGGTTTTTTGAATGGTTTAGATTATTCTATCCAAGACAAGGGTTTAGTGCGTCCACATGAGTTCATCCACCGCTTTGCAAAACAGGCGCCACCCTCATCCGCTATGTTGGACGGAGTTATCTCGACTGCAGATGGCGAACCTGCGGCTGATTTCGTGGTAGAATTAGTATACCTAGACGGTCGAAAATTCCAGAATATAACCGATTCAGAAGGAAGATATCATTTTGAAGAAGTCGATCCAGGACTTGCTGAATTATGGATACATACAATAGATTTCGAAAAAGGTGTACAACATAGAATTCTGTTAACCCCACCGGTGCCGGGGCTTGAGCCGATAGGGTTCACCAATATCGATATTGAAATGCCGAGTGAAGATGAATATGCAGCAGAGTGTGAAGGCCAGGAAGAAGGATGTATGGCTTGGGTTGACAAAACTCCTCAAGAGATGGAAATGCCATTGATGGATCCTCAAGCAGGTAGCTTGTATTTCATGTTGGGTTTCTTATTCATGGGTCTGGCAACCATCTCTGCAGTATTAGCCACCATTGGCTTCCGCACTGGCTCTCGAGGAGTTCTACGGAGTGCAGCCGCAGTGGTCTTCTTCACTCAGGGCCATTACTACAGTTCTTGTTTCTTGGGCATGGTTGCTGTGGGCCTATCTTTTGCAATCCCCCGCCGATATGAAGATTGAAGAAGAGTGAACTATGGATGCGAGCACCCGTTCGACTTATTCGCATGATTGAGGAGGGACCCTCATGGAGGAGCGACCAGCCATGATGGATGCCACCTCCTGTGCTTGGATGGTCAGATCTATTCCGGATAGAGTGTCATGCATTCACATTATTGAGGGTTCAATAATTGCTGGAGATTGGTCTGGCGGGCTTGCTTGCTGGTCGTTGGAGGGCGAAACTTTGTGGGAATTTTCAGGCCCAGACCGAGTCTCAAGTATAGATGTGGATTCTGGGCATGTTGTTGTTTCCATGGGTGTGGATATTTTGTTGCTATCTTTGGAGGATGGTATTGAATTATGGCGCAAGGAGCTTGAAGGTTCGGCTGATGAAGCAGTGATGTTGGAAGATAGCGGAGTTCATGCTATCAGTTCTGTTTTTGACATTG
Organism: Yoonia sp.; assembly: GCA_964230945.1. GTDB lineage: Archaea > Thermoplasmatota > Poseidoniia > Poseidoniales > Poseidoniaceae > UBA226. The sequence goes on along the minus strand of CAXRJJ010000010.1, from coordinate 494 downwards.
AACATGGAGATTTCATGGAGAGCGCATATTGGCATTATTCAACAGACGGAGAATTGCAATCAGTATTCAGATTTGATGAGCGCCCATGGTATTTCGATGTCAACAACGAAAGAGCACTGATGGGTTTGGGTAGACCGCGGTGTGGGATATTAGTGGTTGAGGATGGTGAATTAGAATGGCACGAGTTAATCGATGATGACCCAGTATCTTGCGGAATAAGAGCGGGAGATGAGATAATTATCGGCCACTCAAAAGGTGGTTTGTCAACTATCGATTCCAAAGGCAAATCTAAATCGATCAATCTAGAAATAAGCATAGAAGAAATAGTCGCAAAACCTTCAGGTTTAGTGATTTCATCAGAGTCGAAACTCCATCACTTGTCCAATGATGAGAGTTTGTCACCCTGGCCCGAAGCACTCAAAGTTCGTGAATTTACAACATCGTTTTCACCGATTGGAGAAGTTGCTGCAGTATGGGGAATAATTGGTACAACA
>CAXRJJ010000009.1:0-13750 GCA_964230945.1 Yoonia sp. | reverse complement strand
CCGAGAGGTCACTCGCCTGCCGCCACACCATGAGGGGGGCAGACACGCATTGCTATATCAGGATTCAAGCCTAGACCCCTCCACAGAGGCATTTGGAGGTAGCCAAGTGAGCGCGGGAGGATGGCTAAATCGGCTTGATGGATTGGCAACAGATCCAATTACATCTAAATTGCATGATTTGTCATCGACTCTTCCTGAACAGGTAAAGCAAATCATTCAACAAAATCTTGGCACTCAGGGAGAAGTCATCCTCACCTCTTCTGGTGCTGAGGCCATCAATCATGCCCTGAAAGGAATGGCTTTTCGCAATAGAGGAGGCCGAATCTTGATATCGCCAAGAGTTCCTCTGCCACTGCGAAACGCTGCCCTTTGGCTAAGTCGACAAGGTTGGCAGGTAGCGAATATCGGCTCTGATGGAGATGCCGATATAATCGCCGTAGAATTGGTAGACCACGAAACTGGTGGAATCAGAGATATTGCTGCCTTGAGAAATGAATATCCCAACTCCACTCTCATCGTGGAAGCTACTGCAGCAGTAGGAAGGATTCCAATCTCAAATGAGGGAATAGATGTGCTAACAATGGGTTTCGATCACTTCGGAGCCCTAGTTACTAGTAAGGGAGTTAGAATCGATCCTCTGATTCATGGAGGTGGTGAACAAGGAGGACGCAGAGGAGGCCATCTACCATCCATTCTGTTCTCAGAAGACATCTTCTCATTAGATGGGATTGAAAAACTAGATTCTGTTCTCTTAGAGGCAGTGAATGAACATGAATTCATAATCAATTCCGACCGTAATAGAGCCCCTGGTATTCTCAACATACAATTACCTAGAGTATCTGCTGAAGCAGTACTTGTGGACTTGGCTAATGAAGGAGTCTACATGTCCTCTTCTAGTGGCTGTACAGCCTCTACAGGAATGCCTTCGCGAATCTTGACTTCTATGGGATTGAGTGAGGATGAAGCTTTGTCCAGTATACGAATTAGCATTCGTAATGATAACGAAGAACAAGAGATTCGAAACGGAATAGAAATTTTGGCAAGAGTTGTCAAAGAATTTCAATCCTGATTCATCGAAGCATTCCATCCCCCATCGACCATCAATTCCTGCGCAGTGACATATGGAGAGGTGGCAAAGAATAACACCGCTTTCGAGATATCATCAGCCTGCCCCCATCTTGATAGAGGAATTTTTGCTGCTAATGAGTCTACTATATCCTCCTCTTCGGGAGCAGGAATTATTGCACCTGGAGCGATACAATTAGCCCTTATTTCAGGAGCGTTATCCAATGCAAACTGCAAAGTCCAACGTCGTAATGAGTCCTTTGATGCATCGTATTTCGAATAATCCGCAGAACGTTTCTTACAAGCATCTGTTATACTGATTACACTACCTCTTGCACTCCTTAATTCGCTCATCAGCACCTCTGTCAACCTACGCGGCGCCTCATGGTTTACTGCCGCCATCAAATTCGCACTTGGAACTTCATCAGTAACGAAAATCGATGCAGAATGAACCAAACAGAAGAGGCCATTGCCGTACTTCTGAACCGCCGACAATATTCGCTGATCGGTCTCAGGTTCGACTAGGTCCCCTTGAACTACTTCGGCACCGATTTCATTGGCAAGATTCTCGGCATCCTGCAACGACCTATTACAATGGATGATTACATCAGCGCCAGACTCTGCAAAACTGCGACAGATGGACGCACCGATTCGCCTCGATGCTCCTGTCACCACCACAGTCTGGCCAGAAAGGTTGGATGACATCATTCCAAGCGAGGCAGCGTTTTCTTGAATAGTCTGCCTAGATGAAGGAGAGTTTTGATTCACCAAGATTTTCTAGGACCTTCTCCACATCAATAGCGGCTAGGTAGTCACCATCGATTGGATTGCTGAGTTCTTCATCAGAGAGAGCATGCCCCTCTAGACTGACAATTTTGTATCCATTATCTAGTAAGGGCGCAAATACAGCGCTACCCTTTCGCCCTACCGAAGTAAGAATCTTCTCTCTAATTTCAAATAGAATCAAGCCGATATTTTGAGACTTCAGCAAACTATTGGCACCCAGTAATACATCTTCTTCGAATCCTTCGACATCTATCTTGAGGAAAGCGATATTCTGAATTCCCTTCTCCGTGCAGTATGAGTCTAATGTTCTAACTTCGACATCTATTTTTTCCACAGTCGGACTATTGGCTGCATCACCTAAAGAATGGTGACCATGGAAGCCTTTGACATGCAGTTGCATCGTGGTTTCTTCCTTACCTAATGCCAATGGGCATAGAATCACGTTTTCAGTACGCCGCAAAGTATTCTGCTGACGAATCGTATTGAGATTGTCTGGATGCGGTTCAAAGGCATGTACCTCCTTGCAACGTTCTGCGAACCAATTGGCGATAGTTCCAATATTTGCACCCACATCGAAAACTACATCCTGTTTTTTCAAGAGGGGTTCCACTCTATCCAGCCAATATACTGCATCGCAAGCCAGCCCCTCTTTCATCGTCCACTTCAGGCGTTCAGCCTTAGTCAATGGACGCAATAAACCGCGGTTATTATCATGGACATAGAGAGTCAAAGATGAATCCTTCAACCAACGATCTACAAGTGGCTGAGTGATGAATCTGGTGTACAATAGTCCGGGTAGCCTGAATCCGTATCTGACCGCACGGTAAGGAAGGCTGTTCTTGATGGACATCCACTCTCAGGCCTAGGCCTGAGTGAATCATTCTTGACATTATTGCACCTGACAAGTCAGGGATGCGTTTTTCTGTCAAGACCGTAAGGCAGAGTTGAGAGCATGTCGTTCCTTGAGTCGGACCAGGTCGAGGAACATCGACGCGAACTGGTTGAACTAGGCTATACGGTCATCAAAGGAGTATGGAATTCGGATTTCATTACAGAGATGGAACAATGGTCAAGCAAAGTGGTCGAAGACAACCCCCCAGACGAGAAATTTCGTTACCAAGGTAGTGACATCCATGTATTCACTGAAGATAGATGGGCGCGCAGAGTACATCTCGTAGAAGGCCCGACTAGGATGCCCCATACCAATGCGCAGAGAATCATTGAACATCCACTACAGGAGCAAATCTGTAACGAACTAGGGTTCGGTGCTATGGATGTTCAAGAATGGGTTATTCTACTGTCCAAACCACCGGGTGGCTTGCAATGCTATTGGCATCAAGATTACATCAATTGGAACAGCCCTGAATGCTTGACTCCGTGGCCAACCGTACTCTCTTTCGGCTACTATCTTTGCGATACGCATCGGGGTAATGGATGCCTAAGGGTGATCCCAGGTTCCCACCGTAAAAGACATGAGTTACACGACCAGATACCGACGCCTCATGACAACGAAGTACAACAGATGACCGACTTAAGTGATGCAACATTCTCAGAACATCCAGATTGTGTTGATATCGAAGCAAATGCGGGGGACTTGGTATTAGTCGATGCAAGGTTGCTACATAGTACTTGGAGCAATCAAAGCGATGAACGACGAACACTGTTACTACATTGGAGAAAGATGTTCCAGAATGGAACAATACCTGAGTGGTGGCAAGGGGAATTACCTGTGGCTTTGGCTGAACACGACCCTTCTGCAAAATATCCTGAAACTAAGATTCCGGGGTCATTGTTGATTCGATGAACAATGCTAACCTTTGTTTGCTTCAATCCAGCCGGCCTTGATGGAGAGGTGCGTTATGGCGGAGAGGAGACTACCCATGGCCTCCGGCTCCAGCGCGGTTGAACGACGTACTGAAAGCATGCGGAACAGACCTCGGTTGCCCGATTGGTTTCGTACTACATTACCTACGGGAGAGCGTTTGGCAGCCTTCAATGAAACTCGAAATAACATCGATGAAAACATGCTGGCAACGGTATGCCAAGAGGCCCGTTGCCCCAATATCCACGATTGTTGGGGCAGGGGTACTGCTACATTCATGATCGCTGGTGAAGAATGTACTCGCGGCTGCAGATTCTGTGCTGTTGGAAGCATCAAGACGCCTCCTCCATTAGATGAAGAAGAACCGGCCAGATTGGCGAGGTCAGTCAGAAGAATGAATCTCGAGCATGCTGTAATCACGGTCGTCAATAGAGATGACCTGAATGATTCAGGTTCTGAACACTATAGACGATGTATCGAGGCTGTGCATCAGGAATGTCCAGAAACCACATTGGAACTGTTGTGCTCTGATTTGGCCGGAGATCTTTCTGACCTTGAGCATCTTCTACAAGACTCTCCACTCGACGTATTTGCGCACAATGTCGAATGCGTGTCAAGATTGGACCAGATTGTAAGAGACCCTCGCGCCTCATTCAAACAGTCTCTAGAAATTCTAAGGCAGGCAAAGATACTGCGCCCCGATATTTTGACCAAGTCATCGATTATGGTGGGGATGGGAGAAACTCCTGAGGAAGTTGTAGAAGCGATGCAATTGTTGAGAGAAGCAAAGGTCGATCTGATTACTTTAGGCCAATACCTTCAGCCAACCGCTAAGCATCTACCTGTTTCTTCATTCCCTGAACCGATTCAATTCGACAAATGGGCAGAACAAGCTGAAGAAATGGGATTCAAGGGAGTCGCCAGTGGACCTTTGGTTCGCTCCTCATTCAAGGCGGGAATACTACTACGCCAAGCCAGAACGAGTATGAGCGAGCAAGAAGGTTAGTGCGAATTGTGATATGCGGACAAGGACTGGGTTGAATCATGGGCGAAGAGAGACTGCTGGACACCGAGGCACCATATCAAGTTGGCAAGCCTCCAGCGCGTCCCGATCAAGAGCCTGGATTCCAAGCATGGCCATGGACTCCTGCGGACCTATCGAGACCTGATCCCGCTACTTGTAAGGCAGAGGATACTGATGCTCATGCACACGGCCTGATTAGGGTCCTCGATGATGATAACAAATCCAAGGGAGAATGGGACCCCGGATTGGACGATGGAACCTTACTAGAAGGATTAGGATGGATGTTGCAATTACGTATCTTCGATGAACGAATGATGAAGATGCAGAGGACCGGAAAATTGTCTTTCTACATGCGCTCATTTGGGGAAGAAGCCATTGCTATTGCTCAAACTATGGCATTGAAGGAGCAAGATTGGATATTCCCCACCTACAGGCAACCTGGTGCACAATTCGTGCGCGGTCGAACTATGGTTTCAATGATCAACCACTGCATTGGTAACATAGAAGACAACGTCAAAGGTCGTCAAATGCCAGTACATTATACTTGGAAAGAAGGGCGATTCATCTCGGTCTCATCTCCAGTTGGAACACAATTCTCCCAAGCGGTTGGAGTTGCCATGGCTAGCGCCTACAAGAAATTGGATGAAGCAACCATCACTTGGATTGGAGAGGGAGCCTCCGCAGAGGGAGACTATCACTATGCCATCAATTTCGCTTCTACCTTCAAGCCACCAGTCATCTTGTGCGTAGTCAATAATCAGTGGGCGATTTCCACACATGCAAACTTGGCAACCGGTGGAACGAACTTCGCGGCTAGAGGATTGGCCTATGACATCCCTTGCCTGAGAGTTGATGGCAATGATTTCCTCGCACTATATGCTGCAACCAAGTGGGCAAGGCAGCGAATAGATGCAGGACTTGGACCCACTCACATGGAGATTTACACATACCGAGCCGGAGCTCATTCCAGCAGCGATGATCCAAGTGCATATCGTCATGGGGACGAGTTTACCTGTTGGCCTGGAGGTGATCCTATCGAGCGGCTCAAGAATCATTGCATAGAAAAGGGAATCTGGGACGAAGACAAACACAAGAAATTGAAGGAAACTCTCGATGCAGAAGTCATGGCAGCCTACAAAGAGGCTGTGAAGTTCGGAGATCTGGCTAACGGCCCATATCCTCCCGCCTCAACAATTTTCACTGAAGTCTACGAAGAAGTTCCTTGGCATATTCAGGAACAAAGAGAGGAATTGGGTAAGTAGGAGGGAGATGCATGGCTGAAATGAACATGATTCAAGCTCTAAACTCGGCTATCGATGAGAGTCTTTCTGCCGACGAAAACGTCGTGGTCTTTGGCGAGGATGTTGGATTCTTTGGCGGAGTATTCCGAGTCACTGATGGCCTGCAAAAGAAGCATGGCGCTCACCGCGTTTTCGATGCACCTCTAGCCGAAGGTGGCTTCGCTGCAATGGCATTTGGAATGGGAATCAATGGCCTAAGACCTGTCATGGAGATTCAGTTCGCTGACTACATCTTCCCTGCTTACGACCAAATCGTGAATGAAATGGCCAAGGTCAGACACCGTAGCGGTGGGGAATTCACTTGCCCAATTACGATTCGCACTCCTGCGGGCGGAGGGATTCGTGGAGGACATCACCACTCGCAATCTCCCGAGGCTCAATTCACGCACACCCCAGGACTCAAGGTAGTCTATTGCTCGACTCCGCGTAATGCAAAGGGATTGTTGGCAAGTGCAATCGCTAGCAATGACCCAATCATCTTCTTTGAACCTAAACGCTGCTATCGTGGACCCTTCTACGGGGACCCACACAATGTTCCAACTTGGAAAGGGCACCCTGATGCAGAGGTTCCCGAAGGCGAATATTCCATTCCTTTGGAAGAAGCAAATCTGGTAATGGAGGGTAACGATTGTACTGTAATCGCATGGGGAACTATGGTTCACGTATGTGAACAAGCCATCAAAGACAGTGGCGTATCTTGTGACCTGATCGACCTTCAGACACTGGTTCCATGGGATCGAGATGCCGTGGTATCTTCGGTTGAGAAAACCGGTCGAGTTGTTGTCGTTCACGAGGCACCAAAGACCAGTGGATTTGGAGGCGAAATGGTCGCGAGTATCCAAGAGCGCTGTTTCTACCATCTTGAAGCACCGATAGAGAGAGTTACCGGGTGGGATACCCCATTCCCTCATACTACTGAGTGGGATTACATGCCCAGTCCACAGAGAATTTCAGAAGCAATAAAGAGAACACAGGAGGACTGATTATGGGAATCTATGCATTCAAACTGCCAGACATCGGAGAAGGAGTGGTCGAGGGCGAGGTCGTCGCTTGGCACGTAGAAGTTGGAGACACTGTGAAGGAAGACGATTCAATTCTGGACGTCATGACCGACAAGGCAACAGTAACTATTCCAAGTCCAGTAGATGGAGTATTGAAATCCCGCAAGGGAGATGTTGGCGACATACTTGCAGTAGGTCAAGTCTGTATTACATTCGAGGTCGAAGGAGAAGGAAATGCTGCGGCTGAAGAAGAACCGAAAGAAGAACACGTCGAAGAAGCACCTGTTGCCAAGGAAGTAGAACCCGAACCAATAGCAACTCCTGAACCTGCGAAGAAGACTGCTGCCAAAGGTGGTAAACCTCTAGCAAGCCCTGCAGTTCGCAAGCGAGCCAGGGAGGAGGGTATCGATCTCTCAAGCGTTTCAGGTAGCGGTCCTGCAGGTAGAATCACCCAAAACGATCTGGACTCGTGGAAGCAAGCAGGTTCACCAGTTGCAGCAGCAGGTCCAGCAAGGCAAGCACTGGATGGCACTACCGAAATCAAGGTGGTTGGTCTACGTAGAAAAATCGCCGAGCAGATGCACAAATCATACAGCAGCATCCCACACTTCTCTTACTTTGAGGAGATTGACGTCACCAATCTGGAAGAACTACGCAAGCACCTGAATGCTAACCGTCCAGATGGGGCGCCGAAATTGACCTATCTACCATTCATAATGCAGGCCTTGGTCAAAGCACTTGCAGAAAGACCCGAGTGTAATGCCCACTATGACGAAGAAAGAGAAGTTGTAATCAGGCATCAAGCCATCAATTTAGGAATCGCAACTCAGACCGAGCGCGGATTGTACGTTCCTGTTGTCAAGAATGTGGAGGCATTGGACCTATGGCAGACAGCGGCCAACATGATTGAATCTACAGGAGCGGCCAAGGATGGTAGTGCCAGTATGGAACAATTGTCAGGTTCAACATTCACAATTACCAGTCTAGGAAGAATGGGCGGAATCGGTGCAACTCCCATAATTAATCACCCAGAAGTAGGTATTCTAGGCGTACACAATGCTACTGACACCCCCGTTGTTAGAGATGGAAACATCGTTGTCCGCAGAATCATGAGAGTCAGTTCTTCTTGGGACCACCGCGTCGTAGATGGCTATGATGGCGCCATGTTGATTCAGATTCTCAAGCAATATCTCGAACATCCAGCTACAATTTTCATGTGAGGTGATTCTTTGGTCGAGCAGAAGAAATGTCAGGTCCTTGTCGTTGGTGCAGGGCCTGGAGGTTATGTCGCAGCCATTAGGGCTGGTCAATTAGGCCTCTCCACCATAATTGTCGAAGCGCAAAAGGCCGGAGGAACATGTTTGATTCGCGGGTGTATCCCTAGTAAAGCGATGATTCACGCTGCGCATAAGTGCCATTCACTAGCCAAGATGAGCGAAAAAGGCGGACACATTGGAATCAGTATTCCCGGACCTGCCGAAATTGAAATGGAAGGACTAGTCGCCTTGAAAGACTGCATCGTCAACCGCTTGAACAAGGGAGTAGAGAACCTGCTCAAACGAGCAGGGGCCCAATTGATCAATGGCTGGGCAGAATTCATTGATGCAAAAACCTGCAAGGTTGCTGGTCCCGATGGCGAAATACACATCGAGGCTGAAAACGTCATCCTTGCCAATGGTTCAGTACCAACTGAACTACCATTCATGCCATTTGGAGGAGATGTCATCTCCAGTAGGGAAGCATTGGACCTGACAGAAATTCCAGAGAATATAACCGTAGTTGGTGGAGGATATATCGGCTTGGAATTGGGCATAGTATATGCTCAACTTGGTAGTAAAGTCACCATACTAGAGGCCATGGACAGCGTCTTACCTATCTTCGACAAGGAGTTGAGAAGGCCAGTAGAACTCAACCTCAAGCGTCTAGGAGTAACCGTACACACCGGTGTTTTCGCAAAGGGTATCAACAAAGATGGAGATGTTGAGTACGCAGCCAAGGATGACCAAGAGAATATTCAGATTGTGAAATCCGACAAGGTTCTAGTGACCGTTGGCCGCAGGCCAAACAACAAGGGTTGGGGATTGGAAGAAATGGGCCTGAAGTGTGACGAACATGGCTTCGTAATTGTCGATGAGCGTTGCGCAACCAATATGCGCGGGGTGTATTGTATTGGAGACCTCGCTAATCGCGGCGAGATGCTCGCACATACCGCATCTTCACAGGGTGAGATGGTCGCTGAGGTCATCGCTGGCCACATCAGAGAATGGGATCCTGTTGCTGTTCCTGCAATCGTCTTCACCGAGCCCGAAATAGTAGAAGTCGGACTTTCTCCCGAACAGGCTGCTGCAGAAGGTCATCCTGTCATAACCGGTAAATTTCCACTAGCAGCTAATGGTCGAGCCTTGACCATGGAAGCGGAAAAGACTGGTGGATTCGTCCGCGTAGTCGCTAGAGAAGATGACCATCGCATCCTCGGAGTCCAAGCGGTTGGTACTCATGTTAGTGAATTGTCGGGGGAGTTCATCTTGGCACTTGAAATGGGAGCCTTACTCGAAGATGTTGCAGGAACCATTCATGCGCATCCAACGATGAGTGAATCCTTCCATGAAGGTGTCCTAGCAACCCTGGGGCACGCCATACACATCGCGTGATGCTACTAAGGAAAAGCATCATAGTCACGGCCTTCTTCTTCCCACCATGTCAGAAGATTACTCATCCAGCGATCTATTTTGGGGCATAGCCTTGCACGCAGCCATAGGAGCAATATTGGGAGTCGGGTTATTTGTTCAAGGAATATTTGATGAAATCGCATTCATCATTTCATTCAGCAGTATCAAAGCAATCGCTCCTGTTCTAGCGGTCATTGCTGCCTTACCTGTTGGAATCATCAACGGCAAGAGATTGTCGAATTCCAAGTCCGCCATGAATTGCTCTGCACTTTCTTGTGGAATAGGATTCTTGGTGATGTGGGGAGTAGTCGTAATGCTGATGCTCTTGGGCGTGCAGATATTCACCGATTTACAATCCAGCGAATCACTTGCCCTGCTATACCAATTATTCCTTGCACCAGTAGGTGCAGCAATGGGAGCAGCAGCAGCATGGATAAGCAGTACAATGGCCTTCGGGCCCATGAAATCGAGCGCTGTGAATGTACCGCAGAATACTGTGCAAACACAGACTGCTGGTAACCTCGCTCCAAGTTACGTCGCTGCAGCCAACACTGTGCAAGGTGGTAGAGACCTGTATGATTGGGAAGTCGCTGAAAAGAAACATGAGGAGCGATTAGGGAGAATCCCACGCTTCTGATATTCAATTACAAATCACCAATTGTTGTCAACAAACGGTCATTCATATACTGAACTAGTTTACGACTTTCATGCTCGAAAAACCAAAACTAGCGGTATCCTCTTGCCTTCTTGGAAAAAAGGTCAGATACAATGGAGATGCTGCTGAATTTAGAAAATTGACTAGAGAATGGAGCGAGCACCTAGAACTGCTCGGTGTCTGCCCGGAAGTCGGCATTGGTTTAGGCACTCCTAGACCTACTATCAGGTTGGTTAAGTCTAATGAGAAAATCTCTCTAATAGATCCAAAAAATGATATTGACTATACGGACAAAATGTTGGAATTTGCAGAAATACAAGCTGATTTTCTCATAAATTCAGGAATTTGTGGATTCGTCTTCAAGAAAGATTCGCCAAGCTGTGGCTTGGAAAGAGTCAGAGTATATCGCGAAGGAGGAGAGCACGCAGTTAGAGATGGACGCGGTATGTTTGCCAAAGTATTCACTACCTTGTATCCACACATTCCGGTTATTGAAGAAGGACGCTTAACAGATCCATTGCAGGCCGAACATTTTCTGGCGAGGGTGCATTTCTTCAACGAATGGTATTCACTCGGAAAACAAGGATGGACTGCTAGCAAACTCATGAGATTCCATGCTGAACACAAATTGTTTCTCCTCAGTAGAGCTCCTGAATCAAAGCGCCAATTGGGGAGAATCATCGCGCAAGGATTCGATGAAAGAAAGCACCCCGAAACTGTTGCACTAGCATACATGACAGAAGCACAAAGACACCTTTCCGTCTTGACCAAGCGTGGTAGGATTGCGAATGCTATGGAAAGAGTTGTAGGAAAAATGCCACAGATGTCGAAACATGACAAAAAAGAGTTACTTAAGGTCATCCATCAATTCCGAAAAGGGATATTGCCGCGTTCAGCGGCAATAGTATTGTTGAGCCATCATATCAACGCCAATGGCGTTAACAATCCTATCAATCAGAATCTGCTAAACCCCGTTCCACTCTCTATGGGAATAATGGCTAAAGTCTAACTTTCAATCTTGATCTCAACGTTTCCAGCATTTACACGCGTTTCGTAGATTCGCAGATTTTTCTTACGGCTGAATTTACCAACCAACTTGCCATAAGCTGGAAACAGAGGGAAAGGTGACCATTCCACCAACTCTCCATCTTCCAACTTGTGCTTAGTCTGATGAAGAGGACAACGAACGCAACCATCTATGATTTTTGAACCATAAGCCAATGGCCACCTCATGTGCCTGCACAATGCTTCAGTTGCAAAATATCCATCTTCTGACTGACCAATCATGACCAACTTCTTTGCAACTCTGAGCATCTTCTTCTTACCAGGCTTCAATTTTGATTGCTTGATTGCAACATGCCACGACATATTCATACCCCAAGTTACCCTAAGTAACCAAACGAGTATAGTGCTTAGTTTTCAAATGATGTTTATTCCCGAATAGAAGGTATTCAACTACCGCACATCAGGCAATCATCTGGACTATCTAGACTGCATGCTATCGCTTCTAGAGAATCTGCATCCATCGGCTTTTGTTCAGAAGAATCTTCTGCACGCTCTGCAAGTCCCGTGATGCTCTCATCCTGTTTGGTTTCAGCTTCAACAGTAAACTGAATGGCGTCTGCTGCAGCCTTAGTGCGCAGATAGTACATGCCGGTCTTCAAACCACTACGCCAGCCATGGAAGTGCATCGAAGTAACCTTGGCCGGATTAGCATCTAACATGTGGATGTTGAGGCTCTGGGATTGATCGATGTATGGGCCACGTTCTGCTGCCATGTCGATGATTATACGTTGCTTGATTTCCCAAGTAGTCTTGTAGAGATCTTGAATGTGCTGTGGAATCTCTTCAATTCCCTGAACGCTACCTTTGTTCAACAAAATCTTGTCTTTCAACTCCATGTTCCAGACGCCGGCCTTGATGAGGTCCTTGACTAGATGCTTGTTGACCACGATGAATTCGCCGGATAGAGTGCGACGAACATAGAGATTAGAGGTAAAAGCCTCGAAGCACTCATTGTTTCCTAGAATCTGACTGGTTGAAGCGGTAGGCATCGGTGCCAAGAGGAGTGAATTGCGCATGCCATGCTCGGCTATTTCCGCCTTGAGCGCATCCCAATCCCACCTTCCTGAATCTGGAGTTACTCCCCACAGATCGAATTGCAACTGACCCTTGCTGGCGGGTGAACCCTCATAACTCTCGTAAACACCTTCAGCGACAGCTGCATCCTTGGATGCTGAGCACGCTGCGAAATAGATGGTCTCAAAGATATCCTTGTTCAAACGTCGAGCACCTTCTGATTCAAAGTCCAACTTGAGCATAGCAAAGGTATCTGCCAAACCTTGTACCCCTAAGCCGATTGGGCGGTGGCGGAAGTTAGAGTTCTGGGCTTCAATAACAGGATAGTAATTGACGTCGATTACACGGTTCAGGTTTCCAGTAGCATGGTATGTAACATCGAACAATTTCTGGTGGTTGAAAACTCCGTTCTCTTGATCGACAAAGCGTGGCAAAGCAATACTTGCCAAGTTACAGACAGCCACCTCATCTGGAGCAGTATACTCGATAATCTCAGTACATAGATTAGATGAGCGTATGGTTCCGAGATTCTTTTGATTCGACTTCTCATTGGCAGCATCCTTGTACAACATATACGGAGTACCTGTTTCAATTTGAGCCTGTACAATCTGGTCCCACAATTCTCTAGCCTTGATGGTACGTCGGGCTTTGCCTTCACTCTCATACTTTGCATAGAGGGCGCGGAACTCATCGCCGTATACATCGTGCAGGCCTGGACATTCGTTTGGACAGAAAAGACTCCATTCAGAATCTTCCTCTACTCTTTCCATGAACAAATCAGGAGTCCACAATGCGTAGAATAAATCTCTAGCTCTCATCTCTTCCTTACCGTGATTCTTTCGCAAGTCTAGGAATTCAAAGATATCAGGATGCCATGGCTCAAGATACACTGCGATGGATCCCTTGCGCTTACCGCCACCTTGGTCCACATAACGAGCAGTATCATTGAACACTCTAAGCATTGGAACAAGGCCATTGCTGGTGCCGTTAGTTCCCTTGATGTATGATCCCTTGGAACGTATGTGATGAACCGAGATTCCGATTCCGCCTGCCGACTTGGAGATCAGTGCACATTGCTTCAGAGTGTCATAGATTCCATCGAGAGAATCTCCCTGCCTGGTCAAGAGGAAACAACTGGACATTTGTGGCTTAGGAGTACCCGAATTGAAGAGAGTAGGTGTAGCATGAGTGAACCACCCTTCTGACATCAAATCATAGGTTTCTAGAGCCTTTTCGATATCCTGCTTGTGGATACCGACAGCTACCCTCATCAACATCTGCTGTGGGCGCTCTGAAATCTCTCCATGCATCCTCAATAGATATGATCTCTCAAGGGTCTTGAAACCAA
>CAXRJJ010000008.1:0-8546 GCA_964230945.1 Yoonia sp. | reverse complement strand
CAGTGGTTTCCGAAGTTAGGCCATTAAGGCTCCCTTGTGGAGGCTGCGGTAGAATCCTCAAGATTGTTGGTTGATCACAATTTACCAGTGCTCAACAATTGATCGACAAGTCGCGCACAATGTACACCTAGGCCATCCTTTGGCCAATCACGTTGAATCCTTCCAAGCATGGTTGCCATGTCACTATTCCAATCAGCCGACAATACTCGCAACCAACCCAATTCCTCAATTCTAGCAGTAGATGGTGAATCGGCCTCCAAGGCAGGTAACATCAGGTCACTCATAGCACTGGACCTCTGAGCCAAATCCATCTTTGGCCAATGTCTCTTCATCCTCTGCAATAGGCTCTCAGAAATTCCAGAGAGGGAGAGAAGGTCACAATCTTCAACCTCAACCATTGGAACCAAACGGATTGTTCCTTCTTGCGACAACAACTCTTTGATTCTAGAATATTGAGCATCAAAGGCGTTATCCATGGTATTTCTTAGCCATGAACCTGCCAATGCCCAAGGTCTTAATCTCTTGACCAATGCTCCGTTCGAAGCCACCATGCTAGCAAGAATGGCACTCTGACACACCTCCTCGATCACACCATTTCTACGCAACCCACTACTACCGAGGTCAAATTCCATTTCCATCGGATTTAAGCGCAAACAACCATCTTTGAACATGCTAGATGAGATTCCTTCCGAATCCTGTACCAATATCGCTGGATTGAATTGTAAGTTGTCGTCTCCAGCAAGGAACTTTCGCCTGTATGGAACACCTGCATCGATACATGCAGCCTCAAGATGTGCAACCGCAAGAACTCCTCCAAGATTACATGGTGCGACAAGAGTCAACGTATCCTTACCTTCAAAGATTGGCAGAGCATTTAGCAAGGTCTCTCTGATTACAGAGAACTCTTCAGAATCATGCCACGCCTGCATTCGAACATTACGTGCAGATACCCAAGGCATTTCAACATGAGGTGAATACAAGAACGAAAACTGAAGTGAAAGACGAGTGGGAAAATTCACTCGACCATCAGACGTGCTTGGTCTCTCTTATACTTCCAGTCTGCAGCTAAACGGCCGTGTGATTGGTAGTATTTTGCCAAACGACGAATCTTGGACTCAGTCAACTCCAAAGCCCTGCGGTTATGTAGATCCTTACGGTTGCTCGACAGGTGGTCAATCAATGAAACTGCTTTGCGCATTAAATTCATCATATCTTCAGGATAAGTTGGAACTTGCCCCTTACCAGTCAAGAATGCTGAAATCCTCATGCCGATGACTCTGCGCAAATCAGGGACTCCGTGCTGATCACGTAGTATCGTCCCAATCTCCGCATTTGAATGACCATTTTCATTTAGCGACAAAATCAGTTTCTCAACTTCATCCTTGTCGGTGTTAGACCACTCAGGAAGATCCTGACCATGAACCTTGGAAGAACCGCTCTTCCCCCTACGGTGAGTGTACATCC
This sequence comes from Yoonia sp., assembly GCA_964230945.1. GTDB lineage: Archaea > Thermoplasmatota > Poseidoniia > Poseidoniales > Poseidoniaceae > UBA226. The sequence continues at coordinate 7,082 of CAXRJJ010000008.1, read as the reverse complement.
TTGCCATCAAACAGACCTCAAGCGACCCGCCGACCCACTTCCCCTTCATAACCACATCGTTTAGTGAAGAGTGGCATCAATTGTATATCAAAGACGGTGATGACCTCTTGCGAGGCGCCCAGGAGAGTCAGGCCATGCCCATGATGCGATGCTTGCTCTAGCCATTCCTCGCAGTTTTCCATCCTGCAAAACCAACACATCCCCACCCTTCTTGATATCCGAATCAAATCTCAAAAGATTGGAAGAAAATACATCTCCTTTCCACTCAATACCAGAAATCAATTCGATAGCGGGCAATGAATTGTTCTCAAACAATAGTGGCAATGCAGCCTTGGTAAGAGACAAAGACCCACGTTCAGGAAGCCATTGAGCCATCTGAACACCAGATTTTGCAAGTTTCCATTGGGGTGGTTTGCCAACCACTTCAAGACCATTCATCCATGAATCATTACGCATCTGTCGGCGTGCAACTGATTTGAATTCCTCAATTAATCGCTGCGAATTAGATTGGCGGCCAATATCATACTTTTCACACGCCTGCGACATCGCATCTCGAAGTCTCTCCAGCGCCTCTTTCGAGGTTGCAGAATCTGATGCGCGCGTATTGATAACTTCTATTCCACTAAGAAAATCAAATTCCAGCCCAGAGTGGTTGACAATCAATCGATAGTTGCACCTCTCGATTCGCGAAGAGAGGACATCATTGATTCTAACCCTCTCATCTTCCGTCCACTCACCTGTTGTTGGTACGTCATAATGTGCTGCAGGCCAGATCATTTCTACATCTCTAGGTACTAATCCAAGAGGACTAGTAACCATCACTTCATGAGCGGAAGTATTCCCCATGGCTTCTCGGAAGCGACGATGAGACCTACTGTCCCTGTACGGTTTTCGCTGACTACATGGCAACAATACCAAGACTTCCTTTCGGGACTCTGGCGGGAGATAATCCCGACGCATGAAATTCACCCAATCCAAAACCTCTGGGTCGTTCAATGAAGAGGCTGAATGGGCCCGCAATGCTTGCCCAGTGGGCACTACTACCGACAAAGTAGAATGAGCCTTTTCTTCGTAGGCCATAGCGTCATGATAACGTAAGTGCTCAACCATTCTAGGACTGGAGAGTACTCTCTGTTCAACTAATTCTCTAAGTCGTCCTTCTCTTATCGCCTGCTTTACATTAGCCAATTCTTCACGCCATATTCTGACATGGGCATCTCGGGATACTTCCTCTGACAGAGAAGATTCTGGATGGCGAGGGCCACTAGAGGTCAGCAATAGCTCATTCGCTTCACATTGGATGGTCCTTGCCATATCGTGAACATCTACTCCCATCCATGTTAGTAGGGCGAGATTGTCAGGGCCTGAAATTGCGGGACACCATATCAGCGATGAAGAAAACCTGCTGCGTAGAATAAGCAAGGCCGAAGCCAATCTTCCAGGATGTTCTGCCAATTGTCTCGCATCTAATAGGACCACAATCTGCGGTTTCAAATCAGGATCGACCAATTTTGGGTCATGGCATAATTTCTGCCAAGTAACTACCAACATTGGACCGTCATTACTGTCCTGTTTGTAATCCGCGTCCTGCATACTCGGTGGCAATACATGTGGTAATCTAATACTCCAATCAGGGCCATTTCCTTCAAACGGTATAGCCAAAGGAAGTCTAGAATGGATTCTCAGGCTACCTGGTAATTCTGAATTATCCTGTTCATGGATGAAGGGAGCCATCTGCTCTGGAATCAGGAGTGCATCTTCAGTACCCACAATCATGCATGGTGTCAAGACTGCGGGATTTTTTCGGTCTCCTAGCGCAATAATCCTAGCCATTCGATGGTTTGACAGTAAAGTCTGACCCATCACCTGCGCTTCCATAAATCGAGCGATGCGAATCATTGGTTTGAATGATTTGAAAGACCACTCCCCCACGCAGAGTCATGGCCGCAGCGGAGAACGGACGGATTGTAGCCGTCCTACTTGCTGTTCTCATGCTTGGGATTACAATCTCTACATCTTCTTTGGCCAACTCTACAAATGTGCAAGAAGATGTCCTTGAAAGCAATTCATTACAGCTCGTTAGTGGAGAAATTCACAACCTTTCTTTTGAAGCCCAATCAGGATGGTTCTGGATCGAGGCATTGTGCTCAGTAGATTGTCAAGGTCTTGAGATGGAATTGATTGACTCATCTGAAACCATTCACTCTGCAACTGTGACATCTAGCGCTCATATGCAAGGTCTGATTCCTGCCGGTAATACTACTATCAGTATGAAAAACAATGGAGACGGAATCATTATTCTCGATCTTCAAGCCAGTCTTCCGGAAATTAATTCGATGAGCGAATCGCATGGACAATCGGATAGGGCGGATTCAGCACCTTTGAATTTCGCAAGCAGTGAAGATAAGAATACCATCCTCAGACATGATCCGGATTACCTCTCCGATCCTGATGCTACATGGGTCAATGCTACTCTGGAAGAAGCGGGTGAGATATATTGGCCATTTGAAGCCGAACAAGGTGATTTAATCGAAATGGTTCTATTGCACACATCAGATGAGTTAAGTCTCGAAATTCAATCAAACGATAGTGACTACAGTTCGATTGTAGAACTTTCAACCCCTAGTAATACCTCGGCTGGTTCACCAGAACAAAGAATCTGGATGGGGCTTGACGAAGGCAAGTATTGGTTGGTTGCAAATAGCAGCCAAAGTGAAGTTAGTTTCACCGCGAGAATAGCACACCACTCTGCATCTTCAGATACTGAAAGTGGAGATTGGCCAAGCACAGGGGAAGCCAATACAGTACAAGAATTGGATGATGAAGGTATGGTGCACAATACCGGGATTCTTGGTAATGATGACACAGACGTTCTAATCATCAATGCAAGTGGATTAAATGCATGGAATCTTGTATTCAGAAGCACTGCTGAATTGAATGCCACTTGCGAGGCACTAGTTGATGGAATCTGGGTCACCTTGACCCCGATGACTGAATTGTTTCAAGTAATCAACAAACAGGAAAATATGCAATTCTGGAGTCTTGAAAGCACAGAATTATTTCGTTTTACTTTCACCTCAAATCAGGCCCTATTCTGGGCATTAGAAGCAAGCCGTCAAACTTATTTCGATTATGGATTACAAAGCGATGCACCTGGAAATATTCCTTGGAATCAAAGCGTAGCAGTGGAGAATTTCCACACCCTTCCTATGGAAGATGGGGACTCTTATTCAGGATGGTTGACTACATCCATCTATGATGGAAGTGACACATACCTCATCAATCTCGTAGGCTGGGAAGAGAGTAGATTTAGGGTTAGGATCAAGTTGTTTGCCGACACTGAACTGGTTAGCGCCGAAATTATCGAAATGGATTGGGGCGATCGTAGTATTGTTTCCAATACTACCACTCCAAAGGGCACGGCAGAACAAACTGAAGCCTCACTCGAAATTGGCCCGGGACTCCACTTAATCAGAATAAAGAGCTTGCAAATAACTGATTCTTTGGCGAATTGGTCATGGGGAGACTTCAACCAAACACCAATTCCATGGACGATACAAGTTGATTACATACAAACTGAAGAAGGAGAAGAGCCGTGGTTTGAAGCCGAGGACTTCGTCTTCGATGTCAGTGAAGCACTGCTTTGGTTCCTTGGTATGTTGCTATTGATGCCGATGGTGATGGTTTTATGGAATTACAGGGCACATCTACGCCAAGCAGAACGTTTGGCTGCAGACAAAGAAAGATTGATTATTTTGAGAGAACTACTGGCAAAAGGAGAAGTCAAACAAGCAAGACTGGACCTGAAAACCAGTTTGCGAACCATAGCTAGTTTAGAATGGAACACTGGTATCAAAACGTGGGGTAAGCCTGATTTGAGACATCGAACAGATGACCTCGAATTGGTTCTTTGGAAATTACCCCTCGAACTTAGCAAGAGTTCTGGTACGCCAATCCTCTTGGGAATCAATATCATCAATGCTGATTGGGAAGTTGCTGCAATACGCTTTGAATCCAGTTCTGGTGAACACTGGAAAATTCTTCGCTGCCAACCCAAGTTACTATTCAGAGAAGACGAATTGTTTCTCGATACCCTTGCAGCGGGAAGCAAGACATTCCTACATGTCGAATTATCCGGTCAAGGAGAAGGGCTTGAACTCTCACTCTCCGGCCTGGTAGGAGGAGAACCTACTGCTGCTAAACCATCACGATCAATTACTCTAGAAGAAGAGTGATTACAAATTGCGCCTTCTTTGATTTGCTTCATCCTTGATGGCTTGCAATGTTCCTTCATCATTTAAGCCCAAGGATTCCTGTAGTTTTGCAAGTTCCTTCTTGTTTGCTCCAGATAACTTTGGAGGAACGTAGAGTTTGAGTAGAACAATCACGTTACCACGACCCCTGCCCCTACTGGATGGCAAACCCCTTGCCGCAATCTCCAATGTGTTTCCAGCGCTGGAACCAGCGGGAATTTTTATTGACAAATCCTTACCATCAATATGTGGAATCGAAACTTGAGTACCCAATACCAAATCGGGATAACCTACCGGTAGTGACATCAGCAAATCAGGACCATCTCTCTCAAACCAAGGATGATCTTCTACTCGAATCTCAATGAATAGATCTCCAGATTCTCCGCGACCAAAAGGTGCTGGTTCGCCCTTGCCCTTCATTCGCAGGCGCGTGCCGTCAAGTGCACCAGTTGGCACATTGAAACGTATTCGCTGCTCCTTGTGGACTTGACCACTGCCATCACAATCAGTACAAAGGTCGCCTCGTTCTTGACCGCTGCCTGAACAATCAGCACACGGCCTAGTAGTTTGATTGATGAATGGCCCCATTTGCTCACGAACTGTTACCTGTCCCCTTCCGGCACAAGTATTGCATGTAGAAATCGAAGAGGGATCTTCTGCACCACTACCCTGACAGGTTTCGCAGGACCTTGCTAATTCAATCTCTACTTCTTCTTCCGAACCATCAAAGATAGCCTGCAAGGAGACATGGTGCCTAAGCAAGACGTCGTGGCCGCGAGCCACTCTCTGCCGTCGTCTAGAGCCACCGAAGAAAGAGCCGAACAAGTCTCCGAGATCCCCTGAGAAGATATCGTCAAAATTCATTCGGAAACCTGAAAATCCACTTGCTCCAAATGGAGAACCGCCAGGTGGATTGTGTCCGAACCTATCGTATGTTGAACGCTTCTGAGAATCCGATAATACCGCATATGCCTCTTGTATCTCCTTGAATCTCTCATCTGCTTCAGGGTCATCATTCTTGTCTGGATGATATCTTCTGGCCAAAGAACGGAATGCCTTCTTCAACTCCTTGTCATCGGCCGAACGGTCAACACCCAAGACTTCGTAGTAGTCCCTCTTGTCAACCAAGGTCATCCCTCCAAAGCGCTCGGGCAGACGGCATCATATGAACCGAACGATGCTGCGTAATCATAACTCAGTACCGCAATTAACACAGAATCTTTCTTCCGGCGGATTCCCATGTCCACACTGACATCGCCGTACTGCAAAGGAACTGGATGATGTTTGGGACATCGACGGAGAAACCTGAGAGCCCTCGGCCATAGATGCCATTTCTTCAATGGATTGCGAACTCGAAACTTGAGAGACCTGGATAGCCTCTGGAGCAGGGTTAGTAACTTCTTGAGAAGCAGAAACCACTGGAGTCGAAACAGTACTTACTTCCACGGCTTCCTGCAACCTTGCCACCTCATTCTTCTGGTGAACCTCTGCAAGATTGGTGTTCTGTACTGGAGCCTGTGCAGCCCGTGCACTCAATGCTGATTGCTTCGCTTCTCTCCTCTTTGCAGCGGCATCCTTGTCCCTGAACCTCTTGGCAATCCAATCAAAGAAACGATCCATGGTACTTTGTCTACGAATAGCCCCAATAGTAGAATCAACCGCTTCATCATCGAAGTTCTCATCTCCGCTTACCCTTCGGGAAGCCTTTGCCACATGGTCTGAATCAACCAACATCTTGATCCCCTCGGTATCTGTTTCTGGATTGCGCTGAATTTCCTCAGTCACTCGTTCAGACATCAATTTACCAATACTACCCTGCATTGCGGCTTGAGCTTCAAGACTAAGTTCTGTAGACATCGCTGCCTCCTTTGTCCACATGCCCTTCTCTTCCTTGTCATAGTGTTTCTTCAGATTCTTCATCGCCTTGGCTCTCTGCCATTCATGATCTTTGAGAACCCCAGAGGACTTGCGAAGATACCACCCGATTACCAATGCAGCAGCATATGCGACAAATGGCACCCAAACATGGTCTCTAAAGGCCAGTCGCAAGGGTTCAATCATACTTGAGAAAAGATAGACTATGAAAGCCGGAAGAAGTAGAATAACCAGTCCGAACAACTCGTTCTTCCTCTGTTCCATGCATATACGCCCACAATCATACTGTTCAAAGTTGTCGTGACCTGAACAGAATTGAGTCATCTGTCTTCAATTGATAGACTACGTCGAATCAAGCCCTCAAACAGTCCTAAAGTGAACATTGTATGTAGAATCGGTAGCAATAACGGCAAACCAAAAATCAGTGAAACATCCTTACTTCGTATAGCCTCCATAAATCCAACTTGAACTAGAGCCAAGCCATAAGCAGCCAGAGGGGCAAACCAATATTGGAAACCGGAAAAGAACATCGCCAATGTCAAAATGACTCCGAGCAATGGAAGAAACTCACGAATATTGAAACGGCTTCCATGTCGAAATAATGTCTTAGTTCTCCAGAATCCATATCTTCTGCACATGCGAACAAATTCTAGAGGCCTTCTTCGCTTGACCATATGGAATGGGCTGACATCTGAACGCCACAACTGCCAACCCCTCTTGATCAATCTCATGCTCAAATCTGAATCCTGATTGGTCGGCAATGATTCATCCCAACCTTGGGCATCTTGAAGAGCTTCCATTCTATGAATGACAAACGCGGGTACCTTGTGCTGGTGTCTACCAGTAAACCTAGCAAATTGTCCACCTCCGCTTCCAAGAGGGCAAGAAAGTGTAGACTCAACCCACCTTGCAAACAATCCCATACCTTCATCGTCATAGGGCATGACTCTGCAT
>CAXRJJ010000007.1:0-28117 GCA_964230945.1 Yoonia sp. | reverse complement strand
TCTGATGGTAGTCTATGTTAGCATCGTTTACTTCTGTTACTTCAATGATAGGTTCATGGCAGACAGGGTATCACTCTGTGTATTCTTCATCTATGCCCTCGCACTTCCGTTCTATCTCTTCTTCAATGTCAGGGTGACAGGAGATCATATCCCTGAGATGCAGACACTAGCATATGATTTGACTCCGGAAATCAATGATTGGTTCGAGCGAATAGATCCGTTCACAACTGGGATGCCTAGTCTGCATATTGGAATACCATTTGGAGTATGGTTATGCATTGTTAGGTGGGACGAAGATAATCGTTGGGCCAAGTATCGAAATTTCTTGTTGGGATACATAATTCTGACAGCATTTAGCATCGTCTATCTTGGGATTCATTGGTTTGTCGATATCATCGGTGGAATGGTGATTGCTGCATTAGCATTGAAACTCGCTGAACGGTATCATAAACCGGTATGGTCCGTACTTGATGAACGCACCCTCAACGCTAGATTAGCCACGATATTCACTAGGCCTAACAGGGTCAAGTGGTGGATTTCTTCGCGCTCTCGAAAGTTGGCAAGAGCGATTAGACATCCTTCAAGTCGCGAAACTGGGTGGGCCATATTCATCGTTGTAATCATGACCACCAGCATCATCGTCTGGGATATGACACATCGTGACTTGCCGGTTACTGGTGTTGAGGCTTCAGTAGGGGTTTCGGCTGCAGATGGTTGGTTAGTCAGTTTGGATAACCGCTCAGAAGAGGGATTTGTCGTTGTTGCAGTAGATCTAGCAGTTCCAGATGAATCGCATATTATTCCGCACCCATTGCTTGATGCTGATACATTATACGATACGGCAGGGAACATGGTTGCAGTTGCCAATGCTAGTGAGTTATGGATCATGAATCTCGAGGAATTAGCGAATGAACCGGTTGTTCTTGCAGTCTCTGAACCTAGTTTCCTGAAGGTTGCAGAGTTGGGAACTGGCGAGACGGTAATCATACTGGTTGAGGCCGGGGTGTTGAGAGCGGTTGCATTTGACGGCACGGAAGTGGAGACGCCGCAATTGGCTGATGAACAAATCTCTGTGCTCAATATAGCGGTCGATGACAATAGGCTCGCAGTTGTATTCAGCGACAATGCTACCAAGGTTAGAGTAGGGCAGATTGGAACCCAAGGGTTCGTGGATTATGCTGTCAATTTCACTGCACCGATTAGTGAGGATGAGACCTTGCTAAGTTGGGGATATGTCCTCGATGAAGAGAATGCGACTGTTGTCGATATGGATATCGATGACAAGTGGTTGGCAGTGACTGTCAATGTAACAGCAACAGATCGTTTGGTTTTGGTCGACTTAGAAAGTGGACAGAGTAGATTGTTGTCAGACCCCAAGTATCCTGCGCATGACCCTGTATTGGGGCATGGTCTAGTAGTCTGGGCTTCATTGTGGCATCTAAATCCAGTTCAACCTAGTGAGCAATTTGAGGACCATGAGATTTGGTATCACGATCTGTCCAAGAATTTGACAGAACGATTGACAGAAGACCTGCTAGACCAACGCAACCCTTTGGTCACTGAAGATCACATTATTTGGCAAGAGGTGGAAGGTGACAAGGTTACCGCTACCAAGGTCCACCCACGTGATGTTGAATTGCAACCTTATTCTTCGACAGCATTACAATTGGCTGTTCTAGTGTTGATTCCGTTGGTTTGTTTCCACATCTGGAAACGTAGTACTGAACTGAAGATTCAAGAGTCAGAATCGCTCAAGTCAAACGGGGATTGAAAGCATCCTGTCGAGAGCGGTTTTTGCATTCTCTGCAATCTCTTCGGGAACAATGATTCTGTTGGCTTCTTCTCCAGCCTCGATTCTTTGTAGAACATCGAGAAGATATGTGGGGTGTATCATGTACATAGTTGAGCATGGGCATACCATTGGGTCTAGACATTCGACTTCCTTGTCTGGATGTTGGTCGTTCAATCTCTTGACCATGTTGATTTCAGTTCCAACTCCGATTCTACTGCCGCTTGGTGCTTCTTCCACGTAGCGCTTGATGAACTCGGTCGAACCGACTGCATCGCTGGCATCGACAACCTCTCTGGTACATTCTGGATGAACCACTACCAACGCTTCAGGATCTTGTTCTCTCAGCGCTTCTATTTGCCCAGTGTTGAAGCGTCGGTGGACACTGCAGTAGCCGTGCCAAAGGATGATTCGAGAGTTCTTCAATGCGTCCCAATCAGGAAAATCCTCAGGGCTCCAGATCGCCATTTCATCTTCTTGCAGACCCATTGCTAGGCCGGTGTTTCGACCGAGGTGCTGGTCTGGGAAGAACAGAACTTTGCCATTAGGTCCAGCCTTGTCAAAAGCCCAATCCAAGATTCCTGCGGCATTGGATGATGTGCAGACAATACCACCATGGGCGCCGACAAAGGATTTGAGTTCGGCGCTGGAGTTCATGTAAGTGACAGGGACCAAATATGATTCACCTTCCTCAGCAGGTGCATTTTGGTCAGCTCTAGTTATTGGATCAGATAGACCCAGTCCGGGAATCAATTGTTGCCAACAATCCTCAACCTGCTCTAGATTAGCCATATCTGCCATGCTGCATCCTGCTCTCAGATTGGGTAGCGAAACTTTCTGTTCGTCTCGACTCAGTATGTCGGCAGATTCAGCCATGAAGTGTACTCCGCAGAATACGATATTCTCGGCTTTGGATTCGCTTGCCATTCTTGATAGAAGAAAGGAATCCCCCAATAGATCAGCGTGTTGGACAATACTGTCCCTTTGGTAATGGTGTCCTAGGATTATCAGGTCATCTCCCATTCTTTGTTTGATGGCATCTATGGCCTGATGCATTTCTTCCTCAGACATGTCACCACCAGTGGCGTTCAAGTCGCACATAGGCAGATTGAGAGTCATCTCATCCCTCAAGTAAAGCCCTGAGGGCGATGCCTTTGAAGCCATCCCCTCTACGGATTGATGGCGGGAGTGCGATGTTGTGGAAGGATGAGGGTCTGTTGCATCTTGGTGCAGAAGCTGAGGTTCGTTCAGGAATCTGGCTTGGTATATCTGCGGTGAAGAAGAAACGTTTGCCAAGAACTTGGAGACATCCTGATTTAGATCGCACTTTGACTCGTAGGAGATTAGAGGCTGAATGTCGGGCAATGCGCCGTTTGAGTGCTTGTGACATTCGGATTCCAGCCTTACTACAACTGGATCGAGCGACACATACCATGGTCATGAGTCGTTTACCAGGAAGCCCATTGATCGAGTTGTTGAGAGAAGGTGTTGATGGTGCATCAGCAATGCTATCCAAGGTTGGAGGAATGATTAGACAGATGCATCGTCAAGGTGTTGTGCATGGTGACCTTTCGACCAACAATATCCTATGGAGTGAGGATGAACCTGCATTGGTTGACCTCGGTCTGTCTAGATTGACTACAGAGATTGAGCATTTCGGAATAGATCTACATGTCCTTCAGGAGATTCTGAGTGGCAGCCACCCTGAATACGAAGATGCACTGTCTGCGGTTGAATCAGGATATCTTGCATTTGATGAAGCGGCAGGTCCTACTCCAGATAGTAGTGGAGGGGCTTTGCCTAGTGCAGAACAGGTGATTAAGAGGCTGGAAGATATTCGCAGTAGAGTTAGGTATCACGGCTGATCATAGGGTGCAGAGTGAGCGGCAATTTTCTCAAGCACAAGCCAGATTTTGAATTGTGCTTAATTGAGCACAAATAGAGCCCTTGTGTTCGCAAGGGGACCCTATGTATCACCCGTGCAGGAACGGTAGCGCTGTATCGTTAGCCAATCGACAACTGAATCTATGAACTGCCATTATAGTGTTCATGTTCCATGGCGTCCTCTGCTGCCATAAACCTGTCATATTCAATATGGAATGTCCTTTTTTGAACATGGCACGTCTCACAGTTGTTAGCGCCCTGGCTATGGAATTCCAATTCCTTGTCTTGATTTTGTCCCATTGTATCGCCGTGAGTTTCTGCTGTAAACTCCAAGGAAATTGGAAACATGTTCTTGTTTAAGGGTGCAGTTTCCACGCAGGAATCTGCATCATCCTCATCATGAAAAATTAAGTCTTGGCAATTGGGGTTTCCATCGAACCAGTTTTCAAAGTCATCATTGCCTTCGTTGAACACAGAAAAGCCATTATTACTGCCATCACAATCTAGACTTCCGCTTTCTTCTTGTCCATTATTAGCACTAATAGTCCAATGAAGAATGTCTGTTTCTTCCTGCGCGTTCGGCGCTCCTGTTTCGCCATTACCTCCATCATCACAGACAATATCTACATCAAACCTCTGCCAAGAAGGAACCTGTTCCTCGCCACCTTCGAAAAACAAAAAGCTCACAGAATCACCCTCACTGAGAGTTTCTTCTATAGATCCAAGCCAATCCTCATCATATTCTACTCCGATAGAGATCCATGGGATCAGAACATTGTCTTGGTCATCATCATCACCGTCGTCTTTGACGGAGTGCTGTGTGTTATCGGAGTAGAAATATACCGAGGCAACCCCTTGGCCCACTCCAGAAAGAACAAGTAAACCAGCAAGCATGATTACAATTGTAGCATTCAAGCGGACTGATGGTTGGTATTGTCGTATTTCTAACTCGGAAAAACCTCCATTTAGAGGCAATAATTTGTTGATGGGCAAATCTTGACACCATGCAAGAATAAATGGCACAATTAGCAGGAAAATCCCTGCAACAATACATACTAAGAAACCAGTTGTGACACCAAATCCATTCGATTTGAATCCATCACCGCCTATGTCTACGAACTCGGCGAAATTACCACCAAATATAATCCAATTAAACCATCCAGCATTGATCAATGCTGCCGCAAGACCGCATAGAATTATCCCACCTCCATGTGCTGTGTCATTAGCTTTGAATGCGCCAATGAGTACCATAAGAAAGCCGAGAATAGCGGCAATGAATCCAATCCACAAAGCGATTGAGGTCGACTTCCCAGTACTATGCCATTCATCCCAATCCATGTCTAGAAATTGGCGCTCACGGTGTGCGTTCTCCTCTACGTATTCTTCCAAGGTGATGGTTTCTTCTGTTTCCTCACCATCGTTTGAAGCCATAGTAGTCATGTCTGTAAGTCCAAAGGAAACGGCCATGGAGATATCTGGAAGATCAAACCCCCAAAGCTCCGCTACTTCCCGGTCTACCGCTGTATACTCAACTTCAGCAGACATACTTGCCCAATCTGAATTCAACGATAATTGGATCAAAATACAAGAGAGGAGAAGGAGAACAAGTGAGCCGACCAAAGGTCCAGTGCGAATTCCTTGCACCTCTTCTCTACCCGTCATGTATAGTAGATAGGCTATCTATCCATAAACCATCTCCCGACACCACTCCTGAGCGGCCGAGCACAAGGTGCAGGATTGTGCTTGTCTAAGCACAAAATGAACGCTTCACTAAGTGCCCGCTTACACGGTGCAGAGTGAGCGACAATTTTCACGCTACAGGCTTGTGAGTTGTATACCATCCAAGGAATGCTAGAACAGGCCCCAAAACTGCAGTCGCACCTGCATAGAGCAATGCTCCAGAAACCTGCCCCTTTCTCCATAAGTCGACAGTTTCGAAACTGTAGGTTGAGAGTGTAGTGAATGCTCCAAGAATACCGACTCCTAGGAACATAACCAATTCGTTACTGATAGAATCGGAACTTGCAGCGACTCCCATCAATGCCCCCAATAGGAGGGAACCAACCAGATTCACGCTTAATGTGCCCCATGGCATGTCCTGACCGTTCATCCATTGGGATAACAGGAATCGAAGTACCGCCCCCAATGCACCCCCGATTGCAACGTAGAAGAGGATCTTGCTCTGCATGAATCTGCCTTGAGCATCAGGCGCATCATCTTGCCGACAGCAACAAGGCATCTTGCCACCTGCGAAGGGTATGGCGCGCCGTTTGGCCTTCTTGACATCCAATCAAGGTAAATTGCTTGAGGCACAGCAACATCTTGCCCCTTCGGGATGGCAGGTTGAACAATTCTTGATCGATGGTAAGGTACCTGAATTGATAGAGCCCCAATGCGATAATCTCGAAGAAGTTGCCATGTCTAAGGTCTCGCAAGCGATTTCTATCCTGCAAGCAGATGGGCGGGGTTCAGAAGCAGTATTAGTCGAAGATGCTGGATTGTTCCTGCATGCCTATCCTGGTTTTCCGGGAGTCTATTCCTCTTCGGTTCTTGCTTCACTAGGTTGTGACGGAATTCTGCGATTGATGCAGGAGGAGCGAGGAGCGCATTTCGAAGCAGTTGCAGTTCTTTGGGATGGAGAAACAAGTCATATTGGCAGAGGAATCTGCCAAGGAAAGATTGCTGAGCGTGCGTCCCATGGTGAAGGGTTTGGCTTCGATCCAATATTCATTCCAGACGACCTCGAAGATGGAACCAGTACTGATGGTCAGCCATTTGGTGCGGTTTCTATGGAGATGAAACAAAGATTCAGTCATAGGCGTAAGGCACTAGATGAATTGCTTGAAATCTTGCCGAAATAAGCATTACATCGCGCCGTCATCGTCAAAGGTGAATCGCTTTTGGGCCCTTTGATAGCATGGTATCTGGTCTCAAGTTGCTGCTAGCGCTTGGCACTCTAGGGACCTTTGCATTCTATTTGGCAAGGGTTAGTGAGATGACCGAGAATGCTCAATGGGGTTTCATCGGTGCAATCTTGTTGCAGGCCTTTGCTTTCGTTGCTATTCCCAACAAACCCAAGAAGGTCATAGTTCGAAGAAAGGTTGCTGAATCTGAAGAAGTTGAAGAGCAGGAAGAAACGGCCGAGCCGCTTCCAGCACCAGTCAAGTCGGATCCTCTCGATGGTGCAACCTTGCGTGAGCGAAAAATGGCTAAGATTAGGGCCAAACAGGAAGAAGAGGAAGAGGAAGAGGTTCAGGAAGTGGCCATCGAGGATATTGAAGATATCGAGGAGGTCCACGTCGCAGATGAGTATGTTGTGGAAATCGATGCTGAATCTATTGAAGAATCGAGAATTGAGGATAGGGTCGAAGAGAGAATGCGTAGACATGCCGAGATTCGTCAGCGCATAGAGGCTCGCCGCAGGGGTCAGATGGCTGAGGTGCGCGCTTCAACTGCGAGAATGTGGGATGAAGGGCAGAACAGAGAAGATTTGGTAGAAATTCTTTCTCAGGAGGGCCACGGTTTGAGCATTCTCGAAGAGCCAGACAGTGTTGCCCCAGGCCACCCATACGGAGCAACCTATGTTCGCATAGATTCTGAGAAAGTAATCAAGTTGCGCATCCCTCTCGACGAGGGATTCCGTAAGGCTAGCAAGGAGGAAGAACTTCCTGAAGGCCTTCCCTTGCCTGAAGGACTTCCACTACCTGAAGGACTACCTTTGCCAATGCCCGGTGGATTACCTCTACCCCCGCCACCTTCTGTAGGCGCTCTCCCACCACCACCGATGATGGAAAGCCAATCCAGATTGGCTGCATTGAGAGATGAAATCGATGAATGATATCAGCGGTTTTTCCATACTGCCTTCTCTCTTTCTAGAAATGCCTTGACACCGATTTCTTTGTCTTCGCTATCGAAGAGTTCTGCGAACGCTTCGGCTTCTAATGCGACGCCTTCATTCAGGGGTCTTTCTAGAGAAGACCTGACGACTTGTTTTGCAACTTTCAAGGTGTGAGCTGATTTACTGGCAATGTTTCTTGCCAGTTTCATGGTTGTTTCTTCAAGTTCTGAGGATTGACAAACGTGATTTACCAACCCCAAAGCAGCAGCCTCTTCGGCACCTACCATCTCCCCGGACATGACCATCTCGATGGCCTTTCCATAGCCAACTAAGCGAGCCAATCTTTGGGTTCCTCCACCTCCGGGAATAAGCCCTAGGTTGATCTCTGGAGTTGCAAAGCGTGAGTCAACACTGGAGATTCTGATATCGCAGGATAATGCTACCTCAAGTCCTCCGCCCAATGCAAAGCCATCGATCATTGCAATACTTGGTTTGCTAAGGTTCCAGATTGCTTCCCAAGCATTGTTTGCGAAACTTTTGCGAATATCGTCTGAACCTTTACCGAGGAATTCACTGATATCTGCTCCAGCCACGAATGATTTTGGTTTTGCACGCTTTCCTTCTGGAGGTGGGTTTGGTTCAGCACCTCTGAATATCAATAGTCGAACCTTGTCTTCTGATTCTACCCAAGCACAGGTTTGTTTGATGGCTGAATACACCTGTTGATTCAAGGCATTCAATTTGTCAGGTCTGTTGATGGTGGCAACCGCAAGGATACCAAGACTAGCATCTTCGTCATCTACGGCTACTTCTTCGATGAGCAATTCATCGGTATCTGGTCTCTCCGCCATACAACCCCCACGGCTCATGAGTCCTCAATGCTTCGTTCAATGCGACAGGTAATCATCTAAGACGAATGGCATAGTCGAGCGCACGGGGACGACATGGCCGAACAAGGAGGTAGAGAGTTACTGGTCAGTGCTGAAGACGTTGGCAAGCGATTCGGAGACTTCATCGCTTTGCACCCATTGAATGTCAAAGTACATTCAGGAGAGTTCTTCGGGGTTTTTGGACCGAATGGAGCGGGTAAATCCACTTTCATCAAACTCCTTACTGGCCAACTCAAACCCTCTATTGGTGAAATTGAGGTGTTGGGAATAGATGCAATCAGGAAACCACAGGAGTTGAAGGCGAATATTGGGATAGTTCCGGAATCAGAATCACCACCTTCATACTTGACTCCAGTTGAATTCCTCGAATTTGTAGGAAGATTACGTGGTCTTGATGATCTTGACAAGAGAATCAATCATTGGATGGACTGGTTTGGAATTACAGACAAGAGAGATACGATGTGTAAGGATCTCTCTAAGGGTCAAAGACAGAAAGTCATGTTAGCCAGTGCATTCATTCATGAACCAAGAATATTGTTTCTTGATGAACCATTTGCTAATCTTGATCCAATATACCAACGGAAGTGTAGAACTTGGTTATTGGACATGGTTGCTAACGGTGGCACCATTTTCATGTGTAGCCATGTGCTTGAAGTTGCTGAACGTCTGTGCACAAGATTGGCAATCATCGATCATGGTAAGGTACTGGCTTCTGGAAAGATTTCTACTCTCAAACAATCTGATGAAGAGAATCTAGAGGATGTTTTCATCCGCTTAGTTGGCCATTCAATGGCCGAGGCACAGGGTTTAGCGGATGGAGAACTCGAGGAGGAGTGATCTTGTCCGAGGTTTTGAGTCGAGATTGGGATGAACGTAAGCCTACTTCGCTTTCATTACAGCCCACCAGTCATGAGGGCCGCAGATATTCCCCAGCAACTCTAGTTTCTTCTTTTGGAATCACATTTCGGATGATGTTCAGGGAAGAATGGCGACAAAACATCGATTTTGCAAAGAAGCGCCACATTCTGTTGTTTCCGGCCTTGTTGGCTTTGGTTTCGATGGTGATGGTAGTTGGTATTCGCTTTCTAGTAGGAGAAGGTGTGACAGACGTCGAGGGATTGGAGGACCAACGCCGCGCTTTCACTTGGGACGAGTTGAAGTTCGCTCTCCACCTTCCTCTGTTCATGTTCTCCCTTGGAATGGGATCTTTTGCATTTCTTGGAAGAGTCATGGTTTCTCAGCGCGGCTCAGGTCTAAATTATCTACTCGCATCACCAGCTTTACAACCGATCGAACAATCCACGAATCATTTTGCATACTGGGTTAAGGAAGTCATCTACTACATTCTGTTGATTCTAATTCCAGTATCGAGCGGTATGGTGTTAGGCATACTGATGGAAGTTCTGTTCGACATAACCACTCCTTTGGTTTGGTCTTCGATTCCAATCACTATGTTAGCGATGTCCTTGACCCTTGCCGAAGGCCTAGCGCTGTCCTTCCTTGGTAGTGCATTGTGGACTCGGGGGCGTCCTTGGTCGAGAATCATACCATTATTGGCAGTAATTTTGGGCGTTCTTATCTTGGGAGGTTGGTTGCGTTTTGATTGGCTTATCGTTGGATACTTTTTCCAGTTGGAGCATTCCGTGTTGATTGCAATAGCCGGATTTACAGTTATTCCATTGCTTGCTTGGTTAGGTGCAATTTCGGTCTCTGATGATTTTGAGCAACAAATTACCGAGCGTAAGGAATTGCTTAGTGGGGCGCATGCACGATTGGGCATTCTAGGTAAAGGGAATCTGCGATTATTAGTAGCAAAGGAGTTCGTGGATTTGATTCGTAGTGGTACTATCAAGAAGATGATTGTCTCATATGCGGTACCTCTGTTGGTTCTATTGGCATTGGCTTGGTTAGTTGATTTCACCGATTCACCAATTCCGGTGAACTTACTGACCTACGCACCATTCTTGGGATTCTTTGGTTTCAATTTCTATTCCTGGCTTACCGGAATTGATTCACCTGAGCATATGAACACCTTGC
Organism: Yoonia sp.; assembly: GCA_964230945.1. Taxonomy (GTDB): domain Archaea; phylum Thermoplasmatota; class Poseidoniia; order Poseidoniales; family Poseidoniaceae; genus UBA226. The sequence continues at coordinate 17,679 of CAXRJJ010000007.1, read as the reverse complement.
CGGTATCTGTACCGGAATTGATCAAAGCCAAGGTGGTTACCTACTTCTTGACCACTACATGGATCAGTGTGTTGTTCCTGATGTTAATGGCATGGAAACTTGAGGCTTGGACGATGTTGCCAGTCGCATTGATAGTCATGATTGCGAACAGTATCTACATTGTTTGTTTGACCGCATTCCTGATGGGTTTACGCCCAAATAAAGCTATTTTCGATGCATCGATCATGCTGTGGTTCTGGATTGGAACAGTGTTACCGCTTCTCGTGTTGTTCCTTTTGTCATTTACACAAGGAGATACTGCGTTTTACGATAATTGGTATCAACAGGTTTCCCAGAATGGTTTCAATGCCGAGGCCGTAGCATTTGATGATGACAGAATGCAAAGTGGCTTTACGGGAATTCTGACAATCTCTGTATTGTTGATTGCAGGCGGATGGTTTCTCCTCAAGTTGTTGGACCGCAAGTGGAAACATGCTCCATTCAACAATTGAGCCGGTTGATTGATTGACCAAAGGCGGTAGGAGCATACATGGCGCTGGTGGTTGCGGTGGTTGGAATGCCCGGCTGTGGCAAGGGCGAATTGGCTGCAGTAGTATCTGCGGCTGGTCTTCCGGTGTTCTCCATGGGTGACATGATTAGAGCAGAAGTCGAATCTCGAGGCCTTGAGGGTGACCCCATGGTCTTTGGAAGGGTCGCTCAGGAACTCAGAGATGAATTCGGTTACGGAGTTCTTGCTGAACGTTTGGCACCCTTAGTTGATGCTGCGACGAAAGAACATCCTCTGGTGCTGATAGAAGGTATGCGTGGAACGGACGAAAGGGATGTATTCCTTGAACACTGGACAGATGGGTTCAGAGTTGTTGGCATCGTTGCGGATGCAGATGTCAGGTTCCGTAGAATATCTTCACGCGGGCGCGCCGAAGACGGAGATAGATTGTCGTTTGACGCACGGGATCAGAGAGAATCAACGTGGGGCGTCAGTGAATTGATGGTTTTGGCCGATTGGAGATTGGATAATTCCTCAGACCTCGATACATTCAAGAATGTCTCAGAGACTTGGTTGAAAACCGTGCTTCCGAGTTACTGAGGGCTCGATTGATGGGCATTTTCGACCTCGAAGAGCAACCAAAGGTTATAGTGGGTTTGAAGTCGTGGTCATCCCTGCCTACGGCAGGGGTCAACCTCTATGGCGAGAAAGAAGGGAGGAAAAAGAGGCGGTCGTCGTGGCCGTGGTGGTAAGCAACAGGCAGCGTATGATGAGTTGGATAAGTATCCCGTAATGCCACCACATGCTTTCGCTAGGATTGTCCGCGACAGGCGAACTTTGAACATCATCTATCAAATCATTGAGCCTCCTCTAAACAAGAAGGAACAAGAGACTCGCGACGAATTGATGGACATCTTCATCAAGAGCCTGACTGCAAATATCGACGATATAGACGCAGACCCTTCTGCATATCTTAGAACAGCCATGGACAAGATCATCAAATCATATGGAATGAAAGTCAACAAGAAATCCAAGTCCAAGATTTTCTATTATCTTCGACGAGACATGATTGGCTATGGTAAGATGGACGTACTGATGAATGACCCTAACGTAGAGGACGTTTCTCTAGATGGTACCGCAGTTCCTATCTTCGCATATCATCGTAAGTTTGAGTCTGTGGAGACTACTTGTCTATGGGAAACCGATGATGAGTTGGAATCATACGTTATCAAATTGGCTCAGCGTTGTGGAAAACACATTTCTGTTGCTGACCCATTGCTTGATGCTACACTTATGGATGGTTCTAGAATCGTAATGAAATTGGGGCATGAAATTTCTACGCGCGGTTCGGCATTTTGTATTCGACGTTTCAAGGAGGATCCATTCTCGCCGTGTGACATCGTTGCATTCCGCACTATGTCTTCACTGATGACTGCATATCTTTGGATTGCCTTCCAGAATGAAGTGCCGATGCTATTCGTCGGAGGTACGGCTTCTGGTAAGACCACCACTCTAAACGCGATGTGTATTTTCATACCTTGGCAGATGAAGATTGTCAGTATCGAGTCTACCAGAGAGGTGAACATACCGCAACCGAACTGGGTTCCGGGTCTTACTCGGCAAGGTTTCGGAGGAGAGTCCAGCGAAGGAGAGATTGGAGAGTTCGAATTACTCAAGGCAGCGCTTCGTGAACGGCCGGAATACATCATTGTCGGTGAGATTCGTGGTGCAGAAGCGTATGTTCTGTTCCAAGCGATGGCTACTGGACACTGTGCATACTCAACTGTGCACGCTGACTCTGTACCTTCTTTGGTACACAGGTTGGAGAACAAACCGATCGATATTCCAAGAGTTCTATTGCCAGCTCTAGAGGCTTGTGCTATTCAGATTCAGACCAGAATCAACGGTCAGCGTGTACGAAGGACCAAACAGATAGTCGAGATTGTCGGAATCGACCCAAATTCGATGGAGATAATCACCAATGAAGTATTCAGATGGGATCCAGCTACTGACGATTTCGTATTCAGCGGTAAGTCATATGTCTTAGAGAAGATCATGGTAAAAATCAACTTCAGTCAAGATGAGATGAGGAGAGAGTTGAGAACTCGTAAGAGAATCCTTGAATGGATGGTACTGAATGATATCCGAAAGTCCGATCAGGTGTCGCAAATCGTCACAGAATATTACGTGAGACCAAATGAGATTCTTGCTCGGGTAGATGGACTGAGATAATCTTGGGAAGGGTGCTTGCATGGAGTTGACGGCTTGGCAGAAGATCTGTCACCGCCTGATTGGTAAGTTAGTCAAGAAGAGGGCTCGAAGAGACAAGGAGTTGTGCAAGACCCTTGAACAGGGTGCATACCCCCTGATGGTTGAGGTCTATTTGGCTACGAATATCATGACCAGCATTGCTGTGTTTTTGATATGTCTTGGAGTTATTACAATCGTTTTCTTCCCCACTATTGGGGCGATTGCACTCTATGAGAATATCCAAGATCCTGAAACTGAAACACCGTGTAAGATTTGGGAATATTGGAATCCAGAAAAGGTGGAACAAAATTGGGATCAGCCAGGTAAGGGTTGTCCAGATTACAAGACTTTGCAGGTCCCGATGTTCGCCAAAGTGCTGATTCCGATATTGTTTGGAGTAATTATTCCATATTTTGCTTACAAATACTTCAAAGGAACAGCGAAACGTTTGGCCAAACAAAGAGGCATGAAACTGGAAAAATATCTGCCATATGCTGCGTCGTATACTGCAGCGATGTCAGCAGCCAATGCTACACCGGCCAAGATTTTCCGTTCATTGGCACTTAACGAAGATATCTATGGGGACATCGCTTACGATTCAGCGATGATTTACAGAGATATCAATCTCTTAGGTTATGACCTTCTATCGGCTATCAAACTCTCTGTAGATAGAGCGGCCTCACCTTGGTTGACTGAGTTCTTCCAAGGTATGGTTGGAACCTTGACTTCGGGAGGTAACTTGAAGTTGTATTTCTTGAATAGGGCCGAGCATTACATGCGTGAGAATAGAACACGCTTGGGGGTCTTCCTAGAGACTTTGGCTATGTTGGCGGAATCATATGTTGTGGTTGCTGTGGCGATGCCGCTCTTCCTGATCGTCATGCTGGTCATCATGTTCTGGGTATCTGGTTCCGGTTCGCAGATGAGTGAAGGTTTCCTTTACACAGTCATTATGGGAGTAATTCCAGCAATTCACGTCGCTTATGCCTTGTTGGTATGGACAATGAGTGAAGAGCAGAAGATGTAGGAGGTGAGAGAATGGCGCGTAAGAAGGATAAGCTCAAGGTCGATCTTGAACTTCCAAAGAACGACACAACTCTGACCAAGTTGTACATCATTCTCGGAATTGGAATGATTACAGGGATGTCGAGTATGGGATTCTGGTTCATCAATTCCCCATTCCTTCCTACTCCAAATGGACAGCCAATGTTTGTGAATATTGCATGTGGTTGGGATCCTACATTCCAACCAGATCTCGAAGCCAACGAGTCTTGTGACTTGCTGAAGGATATACCTCATACTTCTGTGTTTGAAGGACCAAAGCCGTGGACAAAGGTTCTGGCTGAGGGGCAGAGGTTCACTGCTCCGGGCTTATTAGTTGAGGAACGGGGGAATTTCACGGGAGAACTGTTACAGAAATTTTCCCTCCAATGTGAAGCGGTTGCAGATGTTGAAATTCCGTATAAGCTACAACTTTGGGATTCGGAAAAGAACGTCCTAGCAGAGGAGAAAAAATTAGCAAATCGCGGTGATTGTGGTCTTACTCATGACCATGTTGAACCAGGTGAAGAATATTCATTCGTACTATATTCTGAAGATGTTGGCGGAGAGAAGATTAGGGAATTCACATATTCGCTACATATCGAAGTTTACGATGGAATTCCTGAGAATATGAATAACAAATCTTTGTGGATTGGACCAGAGGTGGACCTTGGAATAACTTCATTCAGGCCTACAATGTTCCTCAATTTCTTTGGCTTAGGAATCTTCCTTGCCTTCTTCCCAGCCTCATATTATTGGGACGGGGTGAAAAACCGAGTTAATTCGATGGAGGAGAAATTCCCTGATTTCCTCAGAGATATGGCCGAATATTGGAAGGGTGGATTGTCAATGAACGTTGCAGTTCAAACGTTAGCCAGTTCTGAATATGGGGCACTGAATAGTGAAGTCAAGAAGATGGCAGACCAATTATCGTGGGGCGTAGCCTTCGGTGACGTTATCGATCTATTTGCAAATAGGGTGGGTACTCCATTGGTCCGTCGAGCCATTTCGCTTATTGGAGAGGCGAACAAAGCTGGTGGTAAGATTTCGGATATTCTTGTGACCGCAGCAAATGATAGTAGAGAAATCAAGTTCTTGGAAGGAGAGAGAAAACGTGCTATTTCATCCTACATCGCAGTTATTTGGGTTTCTTACATGGTTTTCTTAGGGGTTATCGTTGTTCTAGGTAAGGTCTTCATTCCCGCAATTGCCAGTTCTAATTCAGGTGAGGCAGAAGAGGGTGAAGAAGGCGGTGACGGTTCTGCACAATTAGGTAACATGGAGATTCGGGCCATCGATCCATTGTTCTTCTTGATGGTCTTCTATTACGGGGTAACTCTGCAGGCGGTCGGTAACGGAGCCATGGCAGGATTGATGGCAACGGGGAGATTTAGTTCAGGGATGAAACACGCGGGGATGATGATTGTGCTTGCTTTATTGGGATTCAATTTCGTGGTATTCGCTCCAGAGTTGATAGGAGTACAACCCCCCGAGGAAATCGATGTTAGAGCAGGAACTTTCCAGCCTACTTCGGCTATTTCAAATACCGTACCAATTGCCAGTAATCTGATGATATTACCAGCAAACCCTACTACCGGTGATGATATTGAGGCTACATATGCTTATTTCGATGCAGAAGCTCATGGTGAATCAGGGACACAGATACGTTGGTTCCTGAATGGTGCTGAACAACCGTCATGGAGTGGTATGGGCATCATTCCATCCACTATGACCGATGAAGGAGATGAGATTTATTTCACCGTCATACCAAGTGATGGAATCGGATTTGGTTCCATGGTCAGTCTCATTGACGGTGGCGGAGCGGTCACGGTGTCAGCATGAGGAGCTCGACTAGATTCGATGATGAAGGGCAAATCCATGTCCTTGAAATGCTGACATTGTTTTGGCTTTTCTTCATGTCTGCAATATTCATCCTAAGAATCGAGGTTCCGGATCCACCTTCAATCGCAGTTGATGCAACTCTAGAATTATCTGGCGAGGATGCTTTGCGAATGGCTAGAGCAGAAGTAAGTAACAATTCTTCATTCGATTCACTGTTACACGAACATCTGCAGAACCGAAATCTGGATTCAGCCTGCGATTTAATTCTTGAAGGCCTTGAAGCAACTGTTGATGGAAGGTGTTGGTTGGCGATGGATGGGTCTGCTTCGCAGGTCTACGGGTCTTCTACTTCGCCAATAGGGAGAACTGAAACGGTTCACTCAATGCTTCAACAGGAGTCGCACCTTTGGACAATTTCGTTGGATATCTGGTATAGGGGAGGTGGAATTTGATGCGAAAGAGTGCTTTGGAGAGAAGGGACCTTCATTCATCAGAATCTGCTCAGATGTTGTTGGCAGCAGGTATGGTATTGCTGATGTCTTTGTTGTCGATGGCCGTATATGGTGTGAAATTAGCAGGCCTTGGAAGTCCGCATGATTCAACTGATGATGCCTTGATCGATGTAGGAGGAGAATTGCAAAGAGAATTTGCTCCATTGATTGAAGAGCGTGTGCGTGAAAGAGTAGAGGCGGGGATGTCTTGGATGGATGCTGCTGACAGTGCCCTTACCGCCGTGCATGATGATTTGTTACATCATGGAGAAATTCGCGGTGTCGAGATCAAATTATTGGATATGCAAGCAACGAACAATAGTGGTATCTTGACGTTAAGCGCTCAAGCAGGGCTCTCAGATTCTAAGGCAATGTTGGAGATTCCTCTAAGTGCAGAGATTAGTATCGAATGATGCTTACCTCTTGTTTCGATGATATTCATTCCACTCTAAATCAATCCAATGGGCGATTCTGTCGACAGGGTCCGCAACTTGACTTGGATCCATGGTTTGCCAACCTCTCATCACACTAAGGTCTTCCAAGCCGGATTGAATGGCTCGTATTCGTTCAAAGGCGGCAATATATCGGTCGGCTCTTCTCCAAGAATTGGCGTCTCGCTCTTTGAGCATAGACAGATGTTGCTCTTCAATATCGACTTTCATGATGAAACCGATCGCCAAGCCTCCACTTTCTCTCCATTCATTCAACCAACGGTTATCAGGAACTAGGTGCACTCCTTCGACGAGTAGATCAATTCCTTCTCGACGGGCCCTTGCAATGGCTGCTTCAATCCCAACTTCAACTACTGTGCATGAATCTCTCCAATCGAGAACAGGATCTCCGGCTTCGCCTCTGGCGAAAGATGACCTATGTAGGCGTTGGATCTCATGTTGCGGGTCCGTCACACGTAGCACTTCTCTGATGGCATCTGTTGATGCGATTCGAGTGAAGCCGAGTTTGGCCGCCGCTTGTACTGCAACGGTAGATTTCCCTACTCCAGTAGTGCCAGCAATCAGTACCAAACGTGGTGGCCTTTTGCTATGCCCAGCCACCTTCGAGGCATCCATTCCGATGCGTTGACCCATGTCCCTCGCCTTTCGCTAATGAGCCAGCCTATCAATTCCTTGCCTCAGATTGCCCCAGCGACAGACCTTTGATGGCTGTGCCTGTGGCCTGCAACATGGCTGAACAGAAACAGATGTGGTTAGATGGAGAATGGTGCGATGCAGCGAGTGGAGAAGTATCAGAGATTTTCGACCCATCGGATTCATCGGTAATGTGTACTGTTCCAAGAGCTGGAGCAATTGATGTAGAAAGGGCGGTTTCAGCATCCCGTGCCGCTTTACAATCAAAGGATTGGTCTTTGATGGATCCCGCTCAACGCGGTAGGATACTTCAGAAGATGGCTGCAGCGACATATGCTGCTGCTAAGCAACTAGCGGCTCTAGAGTCTCAGAACAATGGCAAGACTTTCCGCGAGGCCTTGGGCGAGATTCGTTATGCTGCTTGGACTCTCGAGTATTTCGCAGGTTGGGCAGATAAAGTGGAAGGAAATACCATACCTACTCCTGGTAATAGATTGAATTACACATTGAGGCAACCTTTGGGCGTAACTGCGCATATTGTTCCGTGGAATTTCCCACTACAGTTAGCGATTCGTTCGATTGCACCTGCTTTAGCAGCAGGTTGTACTGCCATTGTCAAGCCAGCCAGCCTTACTCCAGTATCACTATTGGAGTGGTGTAACGTCATCCAAGAGTGCGGTCTTCCAAGTGGAGTTCTTCAGGTCATTACTGGCCCTGGTGGAGAGATTGGCGATGCGCTAGCAGGTTCTTCCGGAGTAGATGGAATCGTATTGACAGGTGGAGTTCCAACCGGTAAAGCGGTCATGAAGAAGGCTGCTGAGAACCTCATACCTGTCGCTCTGGAATTAGGTGGAAAGGGATGTAATGTGGTTTTTGCAGATGCTAATCTCAAGTATTGTGCCAAGGCAGTATGTTTTGGGATATACATGAATGCTGGGCAGATGTGCTGGGCAGGATCTCGTTTATTGGTGCATGAAGATGTTGTAGATGAACTGTTGAATTTAATCTCCGATGAGGTTGGTAAGTGGAAGGTGGGTCCAGGTATGGCTGAAGGAGTAAGAATTGGCAGTATGGTTTCCAAGGACCATCGTCAATCGGTTTTGGATATGCTGCAACAAGGACTTGAGCAGGGAGGAGAATTGATTCTAGGCGGTAATGCAGTGGATGGTGAACTTGAGGGTGGAGCCTTCATGGAACCGACCATTGTGAAAGGCGTGGGAGTGGATGACCTATTGTTCAAGGAGGAACTCTTCGGTCCTGTTCTTGCGGTATCCACTTTTAGCGATGAGAAGGAAGCCTTGCAGATGGCAAATGCCACAGAATTTGGATTGTTGAATGGCATCTGGACCCAGAATCTTGGACTTGCACATCGTATGGCGAGAGATATCCAGTCTGGGATGATTTCGATCAATGAATATCCAATCACCTTCCCACAAACTCCCTTCACAGGTTGGAAATCAAGCGGAATTGGAGTTGAACAATCGGCAGAAGCGATGAAGTTCTATACCCGACTGAAGAATGTCAATGTGAATTTGGGTTGATCTGATGGCCATCGAAGTCTCATCCATTGACGGTGTGGCAGTCATCCAAATGACTGGGGAGACTTCCTCCAACTCATTTTCAAGAGATTCTTTGAAAGCTATAGTAGAGGCTGTTGATTCTGTACTTACAGACGACTCACTTCGCGCAGCAGTATTGACTGGCGAGGGTAGATTCTTCAGTGCAGGCGCAGATATCGGTGGTTTCAAACAATATCTGAATGACGGTACAATAACATCGTTCATTCATGATTTGACAGGGATGTTGCATCCTCTAATCCTCAGAATGCGTCGTTCACCCAAGATATTTGTCGCGGCATTGAATGGAGCCGCTGCCGGAGGTGGACTTGGTTTGGCATTGGCTTGTGATGCTAGAATTGCTGGGCCTGGTGCTAGATTGGCAGCTTCTTACGCGAGGATTGGTTTGTCTCCGGATGGAGGGACAACTTGGTTGCTGCCCCGTTTAGTGGGAGTGCAGGCCGCTAGGCGCTTCTTTCTTGAAAATCAGATATGGAATTCAGAACAAGCGCTTGAGTATGGTGCGGTCGATGAATTGGTATCGGAGGAAGAACTGATTTCAAAGGCCGAGGAAATTGCCCGTAACTGGTCAAGATGGGGAAGGCACACTCGTGAGGCGAGTAAGCACCTGCTTGACGTACAATTCTCCAATGACCTTGAGGAACATTTGCATCATGAGAGATTGCTTATCGAAGCAGCAGGAACAACTTCCGATTTTGCAGAGGGAGTCGACGCTTTCCTTAGTAAGAGGGATCCTGAATTCTCTTGAATCCGAGAATCATTTCTCGTTTGACCGGGCCAAAGTTGTGACTATCTTGGCTAGCGGTAGGATCGGGATTATCTCCTTCAAGAACATAATTTCCACCATCCATGGCTACTAGACGCTTGACGGCAGTAATTTCTGTGTTGAATGGGTGCTTGAAGAGGACAAGGTCACCAATCTGTAGTTCCTCTCCCCCCAGCACTTGAAATTCCATCTCATCCCCATCGACAAGACTGGGCCACATGCTGTCTCCGCGGATGACAACCCTGTACATCCTGTCAACTCAGGAAGCGCGAATCCATGGAACTTCACGTCCCTTGGCAGCCCAGAATATGTTGTGTATCTCTTCGATAGCATCCATCAACTCTTGAGCGTGAACTGCAGAAACTTCTACCTTGCAGGCGCTGCACAACTTGGCTGCTTTCCAGAAAATGTCGTGAAGGTTAGGGATACTTTCCAAGTGCTGAGGCTTGAAGAAATCAGTCCACAATACCAGCAATTCTTTCTTGCACTTCTGCGCTTCTTCTTCTTTGATTGCTGCATAGCGACTCATGGTGTTCAGATACGCTGCTGAGCCACAATCACTCTCGTGGTTTTCCGCTAGAGTCAGCATTTTCGTAGTCATGGATTGCACGGCTTCTCCTGCAACTCTTGCACTTGCAGGGTCGTATACACCACAAGGTCCGTCACAATGAGCAAAGGCTTCGATTCTCATGTTTTCTGAGGTCATGGTTGGCGCAGCAAGATTGAACATATCAAGATGTGTGTGTTCCACAATCCCTAACAATCACAGAATTGAAGGCATATGAGTGCAAGGCGTTCTCATGTCTTATGAGGAAATCGGCTCAACATGCTGGAATTGCGGATTCAATATTGGTGTCTTTGTCCCAGGTACTCCTTGTCCAAATTGCGATGAGCCAATGATATGAATCAGTGCTGACGTTCTTCTGCCTTCCCAGAGGTCCAGTCATAGATTCCTTTGCCAGTTTTCTTGCCCAATTCTCCTGCTGCGACGAGTTTCTCTAACAGAGGGTGCGGAGCATATGAATCGTCATTGAATGATTCCTGCAGATTCAGAAGAATATCTCTTCTAACATCTAACCCAACTAAGTCGGTCAACTCCAAAGGACCCATTGGATGTCTGTATCCTAGTACCATCGCTTTATCGATGTCGGCAGCGCTGGCAACACCGTCGGAAAGCATTCGGATGGCTTCGTTTCCCAGTACAACTCCAAGTCTAGAAGTTGCAAATCCAGGTACATCATTGACTAAAATCGTCGTCTTGTTCATCGCTTGACCAGCGCTCTGTGCGATGGCGATGGTCTCTTCGCTGGTTCTCTCATGGCGAACCAATTCCAATAATTCCATGATTGGAACGGGATTGAAGAAATGCATACCTATGACTTTCTCTGGCCTGCTGGATGCAGCAGCGATATCTGAGACTGACAGCGAGGACGTATTTGTTGCCAGAATGCATTCCTCCTTCGTTTCCTCAGCAAGAACATGGAAAACACGAGCTTTGATCTCAAGGTTCTCCGGTACGGCTTCAATAACCAGATCTGCATCTTTGACTGCGGCTCTCATGTCAGAGAATGTACTGATATTCGCCGCCCATTGTGCTTTTTGTTCAGGAGTTGTCTTTCCGCGGGCGATTCCTTTGTCCCAGAATGCATCAATAGTATTCATTCCACGCTCCAACCCTTCTGAAAAAGCATCGAAAAGATTTGTTTTCCAACCAGTTTGAGCACAGACCTGAGCGATCCCAGCACCCATTGTTCCAGCGCCGATGACCGCTACCGTCTCAATCTGCATACTACTCCTCAGACGCATCCTGTTGATGACGTTTCTCGCTCTGGGCTAAGGCAACCCCTCCGACGATTAGTGCAAAAGCGATGGCCAGACTCCACCCTAATCTCTCATCGAGCAACAACCAACCGCTTAGAATTCCGAATGGAGGGACAAGATAGACGTAAAGTGCAGCCTTACCCGCTCCAATTACCTTGATACCTTCTGCAAACCAGACGTAGGAGACAACTGTAGACAGGATTGCAAGGAACAATGTTGCCAGCCACGCTCTTCGACTAATCTCTGGGATACCAACTTGGATGGTCTCCAAGGCAGCAGCGGGAGTCAAGAATATGAATCCGGCCAATGATGCCCACACAGTCAGTGTAAGTGGAGACATGGCTTCCGCATCTTCGCTTTCGTCCCCCATCGCTTTTTTCATCAGAATTGATGAGTAAGCCCAAGATAAAGCAGCTAGAGCAATCAGCGCGTTTCCTAAGATCCGTTCATCTGCGGGGATATCGATATTCGGAGAGTAAAGGAAGAGGATTGCAACTCCGGAAACTCCCATTCCAATACCACTGGCTAGACGGGCGCTCATCTTCTCAGAAAGTAGCGGAATCGCCAACAATGCTGTGAATAGGGGATTGAATGTAATCATCAGCGAAGCGTCTCCAGCCGCAGTATACTTCATTCCGAACATGAAGAACGCTTGATAGACGGTTGTCGAGAAGAAACCAACCATGAATGCGATTTTCCATTGTTGCTTGCTAGGCATCTTTAGCATCCCAACCATTTTCAGCCAGAATAGAAAGCAAATCATGGCTATGAGATATCGAATCCAAGCCGCAGTCAGCGGTGGGATCTCGATGGCCATCATTCTGCCAGCAGCCCAACCTGCTCCCCAAATTGCCGCTACCAGCAACAACTTGAGGTGGATGACAAGATGCCTGTTCACGATGCATCGCCGTCGCTGTTGAATATCAACTGAATGCACCGGGCGGTGCATCTTCCACCCCATTCAATACAGCTGCAATGAGTACGGCGTCACCATGGTCTACATAGTCGACGAGAATGAAGTTGGGAAGCATACCATGTTGGTCTACGCACTTTTGGGCATGTCTCCATAATGAGGCGAATTGGTTGACGAGTTGTGCATCAGCTTCACTTGCCAAGGGGTCGGTAATGTAGTGGGCAATCTGTAGCATTGTTGCACTTTCATTTCCTCTGTCGTTATTACAATGGAATTCTTCTTCAGATGTGAATTGGTAACCCGTCATTCTAGTTTCATCATGTTCATCATGCCACCAAGTGAACCCTTGGTTTTCTTCATCTGCAAGTACAACTAATCGTTTGTTAGAGATGACCATCTCTCCGAGAGTAGGCCATTGCTCATCTTTGGAAAACAGATATTGGCTCAGGCCTGCAGTATCGAATTCAGCAGCGACAACCGTTGCGTTGACGTAGTTTTCAAAGGCTAGACTTACGACTTCTCCGGGGTTATTTGCAAGAAAAGTTGCTAGTTCTGAAAATTGGTTGTAAGCCCTTTCACCTCCACTCTGCAAGCATGGGTGGAGCGGTAGGTCCCACTCTCCATGGCATACCCAGACTTCTTCGTCGTATTCGTACAGATCCATGTTGATGTATCGAACTCCCATCTCTAATTGTGTAGTGACTGAAGATATTTGATTCTCAGCTAAGAAGTTGAATCCACTCTCTCGGTTTGCATGCGAATTGTGGCTTGCAGGATATACCACATCGTCGTAATTCCGCGGGCATAATTGCGCATACCCATTGCATGCGAAAGTATCTCCTGGTCGTGTTGGATCAGTTTGCATAGCCAATTCGAATCCATCCAACCATCCATCAGCATCGCTGTCATTGGAACGCGGGTCCATTGGCATTAATCCAGAATAGTTTCCAGGAATCACAGAGATGAGAAGTTCATTATTGCGTAGGCCGATTGTTGTAACTTCTGAGAGAATCATTGGGGCAGAAGAGATTCTATCATCGATATGTTTGTTGAAATCGATACTCCAGATGCCCTGTTCGGTCGACCATGCCCAAATGCCATATTCGATCCTCTGCAATGATGTTATGTTCCCATAGTCATCTTCATTCAATTTCAGGGATTGGTGAATTCCTCCTTCGCCTGTGAATCTGATTAAGTCACCACCTCTTGCCCCCATGACCCAACCTTCGTTGTCAGGGTCCGCTTCCAATGAAGTGATTGGAACCTGTTGAGTTGGGTCGTTGTAGGGGCCAAGATGCCATTCTAGCAGTGGCTCGGAATCTAGGAGGTCGTTGCTTCGAATCTCCAGTAGACTTGAGTCTAGAGCGGCCCAGAAACTACCGCTTTCTCCTGAAACAGGACTGAATTCAATTGAAGTTACGTCAGTTCCTGTGAATAGATTTTGAATATTTTGCGAGGCATTCCAAGAAGTAATCAAATCGCCTGAATCATCCATCTCAAGTACGGAGAGGTCATCATTTTGGTCTAGAACCACTAACTTGCTGGTTCCTACAGCAGCGGGTAGACTGGTTAAGTGGCTTGCCGAGACATTGGTATGTTGGGAGAAATCACTTACACAATAGCCAGAGGTATTGAGTTCACAGACCGAAACTCCAGACGAATGAGCAACTGCCAACCATCCGCTTTGTACACCTTCATGAATCAATAATGATGAAATGCCTGAGAAATTGTATGCCGAGGAGTTGTTTGCGGCATTGAAATGTTGAAGAGTGTCGGAAAATGCTACCCACGCCGAAGAAGAATAGACTTCGATGAGATGGGGATACTCTTCGGATAGAATCGCTGCAGTTTGGGTTGAAGCATATTGCGCATCAGTTTCGATGGCCAACAAACCACCATTTCTAGATTCAGAATTAATCCTCCATTCTTCTGCATTGCTCAACAGACCATCCCAACCATCAGAATCCAAATCTGCCAAACCGTCTGCAATCGAGGTGGGGTTGAGTTGCCAATCAACTTCCACTCCATCAGGAATGCCGTCTCCATCACTATCTGCATTCAGTGGATCGCTGCCATTCATCCATAACCCATCGAATTCTGTCATCCATCCTATTGGCTGTGAGTACTGAATTTCTTCACTGGAATTCCATTGCTCATCAGTATCTAGGAATCCATCCACATTCTTGTCAAAACCATCGCCATCCAAATCCGGGTCCAAAGGAATCATCGGTGAATAATGTAGGCAAAGTCCGTCTTCTCCTCGACTATTGTTAGCCATTTCTCTGATACACAGACTGATTTCGATACCATCAGGAATACCATCGCCATCGCTGTCAGCATTCTGAGGGTCGAGTCTTGTATTCGCTGAAACTCCTCCTCGATTTTCCGCCATCGCTGCTGAGATACTGCACGTTTCAACGGTTAGTGGCCAGCAGAATTCTTGGAGGTTGGTCAAGCCATCGTTGTCATAATCCTGATTTGTATCGGCTTTTGTGTAATCCAGTCCGTCCAAATTTTTGATACGGCCATCTGGGGCCTCAATCTTTGGCTCTCCTGAATATTGCAATTCCCATTGATCTGGCATTCCGTCTCCGTCTTCATCGGTACTGTCATCATCTGCGAGAATCCAGGTAACCATGCCATATCCTGCTGTTACAGTCATTAGTCCGACTCCGATAATCAACGATATCTGCAATGCTTTGGAAGGGTCGGGACCATTGATGTTCAACATTTCTGGTACCTTGGTAACCTCTTCTTCTGCTTGCAATTGTGCAGCGCGATTTAGCATCTTTCCCGTTTGCCTGAACAACCGGATAGTGATGAGCCTATGCCCTTCTCGACCATTCGGCCAAGGCATTTTCTAGAAGCCTCTGTCGAGGGAGTGGGGATTCTGGCAATGCCTCCATTGGGGCGTGTTCTTTCATTCCTTCAATCATCTCAACATATTTGCCGTAAGCAGCCATGTGGTCCTCGAATGGAGCATTGAGCCTAAGTCGACGCAACCCTGCGCATGTTTCTTCATTCCAGATTGGATAGACATGGGTAGTAAAGTGCAACCAGTTAGAGATTCGGTTGATATCCATTCCTTCGATTGTCAATAATGATTCTAAAATGGAAACATCAGGATATGATGAGACTTCTAGGACGGAGAGAATCTCCTGAGCAACTTCATCATGTACTGACAAGGGAGTATAACCTGCCCATTCATCGATGATTGCTAGATGTTCCATGTCTAACTGCCCTTCAATACGATACAACATTGCTTCATATCCTTCTTCCTCAGGCCCAAGCAACTCTTGGAATCGCTCAAAGAACTCCTCGCACATCTCGACATCTATGCCGAACAAAGCGACAGGAATCACTAGTTATCACGCCTTAATCTGTCCAATTCCAGATTCGATCATCATTCTGGTTGGGGCCCTGAATTCAATCCACTCTTCTTCGAAGTATTTCTTCAGGTCTTCTTCATCCTGAGCCCTTGGCATCATTTGGTGAAGGTACTCTTCCCATTCAGCATCATCGCCCTCAAAGGCGTGTCCTTCTACAGTATACCTATCACCTGCATATGAACCGATTTCACGGTTGAAGTTTTCATGAGCCACATACAATGGTGCTGCACCTTCGGGTAGCAGACCATTCATCTTCTCAACTTCAGCAGCAATCTCGTCGTGGTAATGTCCGCGGCTCTCTTCATTGAGATTCTCCTTGATTACTTCCTGACCCTCTTCGAGTTTCTTACGTTCGTCCCAGCGGCCTTTGATTCCCCAAACATAGGCCCACTCAGCAGAAGTCGAGGTGTCGGTTCCAAACAAGTCATGAGCGGTCGAAACCCACTTGTTGAAGTAACGCTGAAGCATATCAAGTGGGATAACTCCGGCTTTGATTATTCTGCGAAGTCCATTAGCACCGGTTCCTAGATGGAATGATTCTTCCTTGAGCATGGGTCCCATACTGGCTGCTAGAGGTTTGAAACTTGAAGTGGAGAGCATACCTAATTGGTACTTGCCATCTCTGTCGACGAACATTGTGTAGCAGAAGAAGTCCAGCCAATGCGGCATAGGGCGATTGAATGCTCCGAGCAAGCGGCTACCTTCCTGAGCGTTTCTTTCCAGCAACTTCTGTGCTTCTCGAGCCCCTTGCTGTCCGAAGTATGTCATCAATAGGTAACACATCTGCCAACCATGTCTTTGCTCTTCAGCCATTATTCGAGCGGCTGCATATCGATCATAATCGCTGGGCGCAGTCTCAAGAAGATGCTTCTGTTGCTCAACACTGGCAAATTCAGTATCGCCTTGAACGGTAATCATGGATAGAAGACCATCTCTGATATTCTGGTGAGGAATCTGCAAGGAACGTTCCCATTTCTTGCGTCCCTTGTAGTCACCGAATTCGATTTGCTCTCCAGCACGTTCCCAATCAAACTTGATAGATAGCTCAAAATCTCCAATCCAAGCAGGGTCGAAACCAACCCTTGTCTGCCATTCTCCGAAGTTTTCCACCCATTCATCGAAAGTGGTAGGTAGCTCGCTCATATACCTGCGAGTGGCTACCCGTCTTTCAATTATTGTTTTACTCGCCCTTGAAATTTGCAACCCGCTTTTCCACGTATGCTGCGATTCCTTCCTTGGCATCACTGCTGTTGAACAGGGCTGCTTGCAACTCTCTCTCAAGAGCAAGGTGGTATTCAAATGGTATCTCTGGGCCGGTTTGGCAACTTCGCTTGATGTTTCCAACCGCCATTGTGGCCTTGTTTGGTAGAGTGAACTGACTGCACCAGTCGAGGCAATCTCTTCGGAAGTCTTCCGCACTCCCTTCAAAGATGTGATTAATCAGGTTCATGTTCTCTCCATCTTCGAATGAGATGAGTTGTCCAGTGACCATGTATTCCAATGCCTTGGCCTTACCAATCAGGCGGGTCAAGCGTGCAGTTCCACCAGTTCCGGCTAGTACGCCAAGGTTAATCTCAGGCAAACCGATCTTGCCGGCATTCTTGCGAGCAATGCGTAGATCAGCAGCCATGGCAATTTCCAGTCCTCCACCAACAGCGTGTCCGTTTAGCGCCGCAACCACCAACTTGGAGGTCTGCTCTAGGCGAGAAAGGGTTTCATTGGCGTGTAGGCAGAAATTGTATTTGAAGCCAGGAGAAACGCTGTTCAGCATCTGAATCGATGCGCCGGCTGAGAAGAATTTACCTCCATGCCCAGTCAACATGATGACTGTTACATCATCATCGAATCTCGCTTTGATTACTGCGGTATCGATATCGCGCATCATTTCATGAGTGTAGGTGTTTGGGCCTTCATTATCGCCTTGTAGTGGGGCTCCAGCTGAGTCTGAAGCCAATTCGATAACTGCAATACCATTCTCGGTGACACCGTAGTTGACAAGGTTGTTCGGCATAGGTTC
>CAXRJJ010000006.1:0-18767 GCA_964230945.1 Yoonia sp. | reverse complement strand
GGATTGATCACTCCAGCATTGTGAATTATTCCATCTATTCTTTGACATTCAGAACAAATTTTGGCAATGGCTTCATCGATATCTGTAGCACTGGACAAGTCACAAGCAACAGCAAATGATTCTGGGGAATCGATTTTCACTAAGTTTACGACTGAATTCAGATTTTCGGACCTTCTGGCCAACAATACAACCCTCATTCCAGATTTGGCTAACTGGATACAAATTGCTCTTCCAAGTCCCCTAGATGCTCCGGTTACAACATAGGTATGTGCGGCCATATTTCTTGATTGATAGTCTAGCCTTCAAGCATTTGGTCACTATAGGTAGCAGTTGGAATATTAGTGAATATTGATCCTTGGCTCCTTGCTTAATTGACAAAACGTTCTAATCGATATTTTTTGATGACATCTTGCTTGAGTTTCTGGGCTTTTTGGGATAATTTTCGTTCGCTTATCAGATTTTTAGGGTCATCCCAACGAATCGAGACTTGTTCTGCTATTCCTAATGCCAGATAAATGTCAACAATCTCAATCGAATCACTACGCATCCTGCCATTGAGTAAGAATAACAGAAGAAATTGTCCCATTGAGATACAAATAGCGAAAGCCAAGGTGAAAGCGAATACAGAAGCTATGTTTTCTACACCAGTTTTTCTGAACAGAATTTGAAAAGTAGAGATAATTACTCCAGTTCCAATTATTGGCTCAATGTACCGGTTTTTCAATTTGCCAAACCTGAATAGCGATTCTGAATTTACATCTAATACGTACATTGGACAGTATTCATACACTAATCTAGGAGCCATAAATGAGATCAATAATGGCCCTCCAAATGCAAGTAATACCATCTCAGTGTTTAATTTATCAATCATTTCAACTGCACTGAATTTTTCGATTCCATCGTTTTGTACTAGCAATAATACAACTAGAGTCATGTTTAACATTAACAGCATACGATATGGTTTCATCACCGTCTTAGTTTTCTTTCGGTTTTTCGCAGACGGGTCGACTAAAAAACTCAAATTACCAGGATTTTTCACTATTTTTCTGATAGCAACACGAGTTTCTGCTCTCGATAGTATCAGACTTACTGGGAAATAGATCAATGCAAATATCAAGCTAATAATCGCAAAACTGATCAGGTGTGCGATAATTTCAGAAGTAGCCATGAACTGTGTGAATAAATTAGAGAGAAAACACTTGTGCAATAGAAGAGGTCTATCTTCAGTCTATAACCACAGTTTCTACGCTGCCATCTTCCAACTCAAAGATGTAAACATCTGAATCTCCATCTTGTTGAGTTTCTACATCTACAATATTTACTCCGATATTGATTACGGTCTCAAAATCAACATCCTGTCCTTCCATATGGTAGCATAGAGAAAAAATTGGAGAGACCTCATTGAATGAGTTAGATTGCCAACCCCGAATAGGTTCATTTGAACCGAAGTATGCATCGAAACTTGTGTACTCATTCAATTGTTTCAATTTCATGCTAGAGTGTTCTGTTCTACTAGATAAGGCGACATTTCTAGAATCAGAATAATCTACAGAGATATCTTTGCCGATATTGAATATCTGCGTGTATTGATGATATTCATCGGAATCAATTTGGTCGTGGAAATATATCGCACCATCATTGAAGAATATGACACTCCTAGTCACTTTTACTCCTTCAAACAGGGTATGGCTTGCTTTTACAAAACTAAAATTTGTTGAGATAGAGAAATCTTCTATGGTAGCTTTTCCTACGTTGGAGGGGTCACTGAGATCATATGATTCTCCATCTATCGATATTGCATTATGTGCGAACACACTTCTGATATGTATTCGAAATGGATCATCTTCGTCATAATTGTACTTACCAGAATCAACGAAGAAATCAGTATCGTTGTAAGTCAACACGAATGAAAGGTCATCATTGTGCTTGTGCGTTCTAGAATGGAATCTATTGAACAAGGCGAAATATACCGGAGTAGAATCATCCCAGTCGTTCTTGAAGATGGCAATTCCAGCATCTTCGTAAACAACGCTATCTTGTTCAATTTCCACACCATCTATGCCATCACTCACTCGGTGCAACAGGTGTTCATTAGTGATATCACTCTGTGAAATTCCTAGAACAAAATCTGCATTAGAATCACCAACCATTGGTATCGTCCCGTCAGGTTTTGCAATGTGTACCAAGTACTCCTGCATACGATAAATCGCCGTATCGATCTCAAGGTTGACAACATTGTAATGATGACAGAAACTAGAGATGCTCATGAACAAGCCTAACACTAAGTAATGATAGCCAGGACTGTGCTCTTTGTGTACTCCCGAAGAAGTCACTCCAGTTTCCAGATGTATTGATAGTCTCGAAAATGCCACATTTTTCCATTCATCACTATCTTCAAAGATAGGAAAAAGCACAGCCAACTGAATCAAGGCTCTGTCTTGATAGATACCATGATTGTTATTCCATTGATAATTTGAATCTTTGACAGTGAATTGGCCATGATTTCGTAATGAGTTAAGGAATGTATTCGCAAACTCTGCATCAAAAATTTCTGAATCTCGATAATGATCCCAGAAATAAATGAAGGTTAAGATTCGATTTGCAGTACTATGGTCGTCCCATGCTGCTTTGTTTGAATAATCATTAGGGTTTGGATTATGTTCCATCCAACTATTGATGAACCATTTGGCATGTATGAGATAAGTTGCTTCTTCAGTCACTTCATACGCATTCAACAAGTAACTGACCATACGTAAGCTGTGGAAGTAGAATTGCCACGTTTCATCATTATATGGGTCTTCAGTCCAATCCAAATTCTCCTCTTCATAAACAAAAGGCTCCCAATATCTGAGGAGGAAAATCTCATTTCTTTCAATCAATCTGTCCGCAATCTCAACTGCAGAAGTAGTTAGCGTAGTTCTTTTTGCATAATCGTGATTTTCAAACTTATTCCAAATCTTGTTTACTTCGTCTATGTCGTAATTCACTTCGATATCATATTCAGAAGTTCCCAGACATCCAGACATTGCCGATAGAAGCAACAAAGTCACAATCATTGTCGAGGACGTTTTTTTCACAGAATCACATCATTAGGGGTGTTTGATGATTTGCAACCAATAGTTTCTCAATCACTGAAATATGAATCATGGCGGGCTTTTCTTGAAGGAATCATCCGGCGTTCCCATGAAACAACCCATTACCCAAGGATAACTGAAAGTAACATAGTAGGAATATACGCCGTTTTCCATCCTTCCGTTGCATGCATCGAGATCCCCTGCTCCATCTTGCCACACGAAATCATCCCGGAATTGGCCATTCCATTGACCACCTGGGAATTCACCTTCTCCTTCTTGGCTAGTCCTATTTCCATCCTTGAGGACGTAACCCGAAGTAATGGCCCGAATGGTCCCGTTATCATCGATGTAAGGCCCTCGAATTGGGAAGCCATCTGCTGCATATCCAATGACTCCTGAAACCGTTTGTCCGCTGACGTCATACATTGCTGCTGGGTCACCATGGTAGTGGTTAGCGCCATCTGGCTGTGTATGTGCATGATTGTCATCCTCTCCGAAATCATTGGCAGAATGCATTGGGTCGTATCGCCAGGGCGTGGTTGGGTCAAAGCACCCGATTTTCTCTTTGCCTAGTGGGTCTGGTCCCACGCCATAGCATGCTGCAGCCAGCAAGTCCAACTTCACTCCATTGAGGAAAATGGCATTGTCATATTGCAGTGATAGCGGTGATGATGCATCGTTCAACTGTGGATTCATCGATATTGTGAATGTCTCCCAAACTGCAGAAGTGCGCGCAGCAAAAGATCCATTGATAGCGAAATCGTGGTTGGGAATACCGTTACTGTAAATTGTACAATACCCCTCATTTCCAGTAATTTGAATCTCTGCTTGTAGGACATCTCCATTCGATTTATCCGTTGCTTGAGCGGTATAATTGCCGACATATGCCGCACATGATGCATTGGTATTGGAGAAGATTGCATTGGTTATGTCAACCGATTGAGGAGGTTCTATTCCTCCATCATCGATCTTCTGTTCCTTTTTGTCTTTGGCTGCACAGCCAGCCATCAACATCAGGGCTGCGAGAAGAATTGCAACGAATGTAGTTCGCATGGCTTTGCGTATCGGTTTGATGAAATCAAAGTAACTACCAATTTGCTATTTTGGCCAAACTTACAGCAACTTGCGCAAGGATTCAACACGGCTATTCATCATCGTTGTGCGAATCTTCAGACTTTTGATTATCGAAGAATCCATCTCCTCGCAATTCATTTTCTCTTTGTTCAATGGAATTTCGCAATAGCAACCCATGGTAAACTCTGATTTTCTTGTCTTTGACGAATTGATTCACATCTTGTTCGACGATGGCTAGTTCAGACAAAGACTCGACCTCCTCAATAGCTTGATTGAAATGTTTGAAGTGTCTTCTACGCTTTCCAAACAATGCGATATACAGTGGAATCAGAAGAATGGGAATTATCAGTTCCTCGGTGACGACCTCTATCAGTCCTGAGAGAGAGACCTCAGCACCATCGGTGGTGTATTGTGTAGTCGTGGAAAAGCCGCCTTCGTAGAAGAATCCTGTTGAAATGCCGAAATATTGTGTGAAAGGCGTAGATTCGATATCGAATTCGTCTGAGCCTCGGTCGATTTCAACAAGGTCTGGCCAACCGTCGTTATCATCATCTTCGTCGATTACATCGGGAACGAGATCGAAATCACTGTCAGGTGGAAACGAGTTCTTGTCATACGGATCATATCTTAGTTCTAGACTTGATGCAATCAACTCGAATTCATTGGTGATTCCATCGCCATCAATATCTGGATCGATGATGTCTGCATACCAGTCTCGATCCATGTCAGGGCAACCGCACAGCATTTCTCGGCTTGAGCCATTGGTGAATGGACAAGCATCGGCTCGATTCTCCCAAGTCCAATTGGCATCGGGATCAGAATAACCATCTCCATCTGAATCCAAACATCCTACCCGATCGATAGATGAGTTTCCGGGACCATTTTGGCAATCAGATTCAGTGTCAGAATACTGTATTCTTGGAGTGTTTGGCAACTCCTGCGTACAATTTAGTAGAGGTATCATCACGATAATGATGGTGAGTGCTAGGACTCTTCGCATGTACGTGCCACAGCGGAATCTTTCTTATTTTATCACAAGAATATCATCAATAGAGTAAGAATTATGATGTATTCAAACCAGGCGATTGTATGAAGGGGCAAGCGCTGCTGGGGCTATTTTTGTCCCTGTTGTTCACCAGTGCAACCCTTGGAGGTTGTTTAGGAGGAGGTTCAGAATCTTTGGAATCAATTCCAGAGTGGAGTGCTGTAGCAGACAACAATGAGACTTATTCAAAATCAAGTATGATTGGTACCAAGCATTTGATGCATTTCTCTGCATCATGGTGTACCCCTTGTCGCGATGTCATACACAAAATCACTGCAACACTTCCCGAAGCAGGTTATCTAATTATTTCAACCGATGCCGGTGATGAAGGTTGGGAGAACCTCAATGATTGGCATGACCAAGTCGATGGAGCTAACGATACTCAGGATATCTCTGCTCCATTTATGTCCGAATCAGAATTGGCAAAATCGGTCAACATCAAAAACACTCCAACTATCTTCTTAATCGATAGTAACGGAGAGATTCTGGCCAAGCATATCGGTATCTTTGAAGATGACCAAGAGATCAATGAATTTTGGAACAGCGCCTGATTACTACATCAATCGGACGACCTTCTGAGCATGACGATGATGACTCCCAATGCGACGAGTGCAAACATCCAGAATGACAAGGTCTCAACTGTGGACCACGGTTCATCTGCCATTACTCCAGTTTTGATTACAGAAGATTCCCAAATGCCTTCGGAATTCTCCCATTCTACGAGGATGTTCAGTACTTCATTGTCCTCAGCATGCCAAAACAAGGTGATTTCATCTTCGCCTGGCCCGTATGGGGTTGCTATTGGCATCGCTCTATCGATACAATCCTGGCCCAAGCATATTCGCATCCAGCCACCTTTAGCACCTTTGTTACGGACTAAGACCTTCACTTCGTGATCGCCTGGCTTCACTCCATCTTGCGGGGCGCTGACATCGACTACGCTAAAATCGACGATATCAAGAGGATGAATCTGTACTTCCACCTTGTATTGGCCTGAATTACCTGCTCCGTCCCAAGCAGTTATGGTTACATTATGGATTCCTAAGCCCATTTCAGGTAGGCTGGTATTGCCTGCAGTCTGCCACGAAACATTGTTTCTATCCGCCAGAACTTCCCCATCAACCTCGATGGTGAATTGAATTTCGGAAGCCGCAGAAATATCGTCGAAAGACTCGCTCAAATCGAGATACAGGGAATCCCCTACTCGCGGTTGTGTCAATCCGGACATCATCCCTTCCCCATCGATCCACACCTTCGGTTTGATGTGGGGAGATGTTCCATCTAAGACCTCAACATTCCAACTATGACTGACATTGTGTCCCACATTATCAGTGACGACGACTTGTAGGGACCTATGAGTGGTGTTACGAGCGATTTGCCGTTCTTCGATATCCATGCTGGCTTGATTTACATCTCCTCCCTGATGGAAGACGATGCTGGTAACTACCCCGCCATCATTCCAATCGATCGACTTGTTGCTGTACCATCTA
Organism: Yoonia sp.; assembly: GCA_964230945.1. Lineage (GTDB taxonomy): Archaea > Thermoplasmatota > Poseidoniia > Poseidoniales > Poseidoniaceae > UBA226. The sequence goes on along the minus strand of CAXRJJ010000006.1, from coordinate 12,084 downwards.
ATCGACAACCCAGTGCTGATTTCGTCACTGACACTGCTAGTTAACCAAATGCGCTGTCCTGCAGGAATAGCAATTTCGTCACAGTTCAAGATATCAAACTCTGCAATTTCTGAACCATCGCAACTGACATTGGCTCGAACAGAATTCAGTACAGGGTCGTCACCGTCGAGAATCATGCTGCCTTGCCAAATCCCTTCTACGCCATGATGATCAGTGCAGGTCATGTTCATGCTGATTTCATCACCATGATTCCAACCATCTATGGTGGAAGCATTCACCTCTACTATTGTTTCATCAAAGGTATGAGATATGCCATCTTGCCCAATCAATTCCCATTGGCAATCTAACTCACCAATGCCGTGATCAAAACTGGCCGAGGCATCGATACTGAACGCTGTATCATAGGGCTGGATACCGCCGCTATCAGAAGACACGCTTGGGGCCGTATTCTGTCCGAGGGTTATGGCAAATCCTCCCGAAACCCCTGTTTGGTCTCTGAGAGTGGTGAAGGAAGTGGGCTCTCCACTAACCCAATCATTCTTCGATGAAGAACGGAATTCCCATGGTGTCGGTACATCTACTCTCAATGGTGTTAATTGGCGCGGGTCATCATCGAGCAAAAGGGATAGCACTGCCAAAGGGTTGTGATTACGTTGGGCACTCAATGTCCCACTCTCATTCCATCCCCATGTTCCATTATCTGCGATGAATCCATCAATACTGATTCCATCCAAAGAAAACATTTCGATATTGTCTATGGCACAACACATTCCCTCTACGCCATTAAACCACTTCATGTTGTTGAGCCTCTCGACAAATGCATCTTTGGAACCATTGAGATAAAGGTCGATTTGCATTTGTAATGGCAAACCCCACCCGGGCAGCAAAGAACTGGATATTTCGCCGCCAAATCTGTGCTCCGCACTCCAATTCAATTGCAAATCCATTCCAGAAAGAGGTGGTTCGGAGAATTGCAGCACAGCAAGCCCATGGTCAAAGGAAGAAGTGGTGTTGTTCAACCAAGAAAACAGCCCATCGTCGTCGTGATAAGTCATGCTTTCTGAACCGACAAATACGTGCCATTCATGACCATCATCAAGTAAAGGCAAACTTGCATTCAGATATCCATTTTCAGAAAATACGTATTCTACGTGACCACTGTTAGCATGGATGAAACGAAGTGACGTGGTGGTGTTGTGCTGAACTGAGATATTCGTAGTCCCGAGATCCTCAATACTCACATTGTCAGAAGCAGTCAACAAAGATGCATTACTCGATTTGACCAGTAGCCAGCCATTCTGTCCAGCAATAGTCGGAATACTCTCTGATTCTACACTGGTTGAGCCATTACTGTTCCACCATTTCATGCTGACTGCTCCGCTGACATTAATCGGGGTTCCATTCCAAGAATGCTCTAACACAACTTCGGTCATACCACCCACTTCTGGGACGGTTGCCCATGTTCGATTGAAGGTGCCATCGTCACAATCTACTGCCAAGTGTACGTTTCCTCCGCTCAATCCACTGAATACGTGTCCTCCATCGAATTTGTCTGCTTGTATTGCCCCTTCCCAGTTCTGCGCCGGTTTCCATGCTGAAATCACCATGGCACTGCAATTGTTGTTTTCAGGAGAGGTGCTAACAGTCCAACTTTCAATTGCAGAACTGAAAAATCCAATTGATTCTTCTTCATTCAATAGCATTGGATTCAGGGGTACTAGAAAGAGTATCAACAATACGGCTGGAACGCGCATGCCATCACACCAAATCCCTACTGTCAAAGATCATTCGACTAGGCCTGTCCTCCAACTTCAGAGTTAGAATTCTGTGGTCTGGCAAAGTTTGTTCGATTCGCTGGCGCGCTTCTGAATCAGCATGGAATAGGATGAATCCCCCTCCTCCTGCGCCCAGTAACTTGCCTCCACTAGCGCCGCAATCCAACAAAACCTGGTACAGTTCGTCGATCTCAGGTATACTAATTCCGCTTGCAAGCTTCTTCTTCATTTGCCAAGTTTCATTCAACAAGGCGCCTAAAGCGGCTAAATCACCGGATTTCAATAAATCTCTAGCACTTCTGGCTTGTTGGCACATCAAATCGAGTATTTCGGAATTAACTTCATTTTTCGAATTCTGCTCTTTCAAGGTTTCATTTGCAGAACGGGTCAATCCAGTATAGATCAATGCGAACTCATTTTCAATGCGTTCGTGTATCTCATCTGCCAAATTTACTGGCTCTATGATCACTTCATCATTTGGTAAGAAGCGAATGTGGTTTATTCCACCCATAGCGCAACCATACTGGTCTTGCTTGCCTATTGGCTGTCCAAGAATGTCGATTTCAATCTGGCATGCCTGAGATGCTAATTCCTCCGGAGATACATCGTTCCCCTTGAATCGGTGCAATGCGTTGAGCAAGCCCACGGTTACAGCACTAGATGAACCCAATCCGGTTCCTCTGGAAGGAATATCGGCAATTGTGGTTATTTCTACCCCACTGGTGACTCCGGTCATCCGCATCGCCTCGCGCACCAATTCGTGTTCAAGGTCCTCAAAATCATCTACTATTTCCGTGCGGGAATAGGATAGGCGAATGTCATCTCCAAATCGTTTGTTGACGGTCACGTGCACATATGCTGCTAATGACATGGAGGTCACACAACCTCCTTCGGCGGAGTTTCGATAATACGAAGCAAGGTCGCTACCCCCTCCGCAAAATGACACACGTAGTGGTGTGCGAGAAATCATCATCGTTACGGCGAGACGCACACCACTCATCAAGTCAATGGACACTAAACACAGGAAACTTCGATGATGGGACAGCAAAGCAATGCTCATAGGAGTGGTTCTCTGAAGGGCAGGGGAGGGACTGCCGTGTCGAGCCTCATAACAATGGATGACTTGAGCAATGATGACATTATGGACGTTCTGGATGCAGCCGAAAGACTGCTTCCAGTAGCCAAGGGTAAAACGCACCTTCCTTTATTGCAAGGAAAGATTCTTGGTAATTTATTCTTTGAACCAAGTACGCGCACAAGAATGTCGTTTGAGACCGCAATGAAACGCCTTGGGGGCGAGGTAGTAAACTTAGGAGCAGTCGCTTCTTCGTCTGTAGTAAAGGGGGAAACTCTCTACGATACCATCCGAATGGTCGACGGTTATGCAGACATCATCGCCCTTAGGCATCCGCGTCAGGGTGCTGCTCAATATGCAGCTGATGCAGCAGAGGTTCCGATAGCCAATGGTGGAGATGGAGCCGGGCATCATCCTACACAAACAATGCTCGATCTCTTCACTATCAAGCAGGCTCATGGTACTCTGGAGGGATTGCGAGTTGTTTTGGCTGGAGATTTACGATATGGAAGAACTGTGCACAGTTTGGCCCACGCATTAGTGCGATTCAACTGCGAATTAGTATTCGCAAGCCCCAACAGTCTTAGGATGCCCACAGAGATTATTGCTGACCTCGAAGGACATGGGGCGACCATAATTGAAAGTGATGATTTGGTCAATCATATTGACGATGCAGATGTCATCTACATGACGCGTATCCAAAAGGAGCGATTCCCCGATGAAGATGAATACCGTAAGGTTGCAGGCTCATTCACCCTTTCAGCAGCAAATCTTGACAGCGCCAAAGAGGGTATGATTGTCATGCATCCATTGCCGAGAGTCGATGAGATAACTCCTGACGTCGACAAAACTAGACACGCCAGATACTTCGAGCAGGCATTCAATGGAGTAGTAACTAGGATGGCATTGTTGTGTAGAATGCTGGGCATCGAGGTGCCATCAAACATAGGAGGTGAGGCCTGATGTCAGCACCAGAGACCGCAATGAGAAGAGTTACAGCAATCAATAATGGAACAGTCATTGATCACGTCCCTGCAGGAAAGGCCCTCGTAGTCCTCAAAATGTTAGGTCTTGATGGAAACATGGCAACCCCTGTATCCATGGTCATGAATGTGCCCAGTAAAAAGATAGGTGGCAAGGATATCATCAAGGTTGAGGATAGAGAATTGACACAGAATGAACTCGACCGTCTTGCCCTCATCGCCCCACAGGCAAGTGTAGCCATTATCCGCGCCTACCAAGTTGCAGAAAAGAGAGTCATAAATCTCGGTGAAGAAGTTGTGAATGTAGTGCACTGCACCTATGCCAACTGTGCTACTCTAGGTGATAGAGAACCGTTGCCTCATCGCATGAAGGTAGTTTCAGTAGATCCGTTGAATCTGCGTTGCCATTATTGTGCAAGGCCACAAGATATTGACGAATTGGTCGCTAATCTTCTTTGAGCATGGCCATAAATTCACAGGCTTTGCAGATTTCTCCGCTAGTTGGCTCTGAACATTGAGGGCAAGGAGTTGGAGGACTTGGACGTGTCTCGTCCACTTTGCGTGCCTGTGACTCTAAACCTTTGATGGCATCAACCATGTGGACTAATCCATGCCTCGAACCAGGAACATCATCTTCGAGCATTGAGACCATGTGCCGATTCCTTTGCCTCAGGGCCCCTGGGGCGTGTGGGCATTCATCGTGGAAGAACGGCAAATCCAAGGCCATTGCACAAGCATGGACCTCTTGCTCAGGTATCCAACGCATTGGAACGATTCTTGGAGGAAGGCCAGGTAGGGGAGCTTCAGTATGAGGGGCCAATCTTAGACTCCTCTCCAAATCGCCCTTCTGCATATTCATCAGTACAGTTTGTGCCATATCATCGAGATTGTGTCCTAGCGCCATGACGTCGGCACCAACTTTCTCTGCAAGACGATTCAATCCTTGGCGACGGAATACTCCGCAGAATGAACAAGGAGCCATACCTCTGGTGTGGGCGTGTTTTTCTCTGATCATCGGCAATTTTTGTACCACTTCGTCCATGCGTTCGAAACCAAGTTCAGGATAAGATACAGTGTGGAATGGAATTTCTAAGGATTCGGCCAAACGTTTAGCACAATCCATTGAAGGTGAACGATATCCGTCAATTCCTTCATCAACGCAACCTGCGACAAGTTCGACATCCTTGCGAGGTCCAAGAATTGTAACTAGACGATTCAACAGCAGGGCTGAGTCTTTACCGCCACTAATGGCAACTAGTACCGTGGTTTTGTGACCACCTTTGGGCAATTGCAATTGTTTACGTAACTCTTTGGCGAATCTCTTGTGAACACTGTCCAGCAAGTGTTTGTTACAGAAAGAACGCCCTGAATACCGTTGAAACAGGACCGATGGCCGCTGACATCGGTCGCATTCTGGCACCTGTAGGGCGCTGCTCATGCTTGGCTCACTCGGGACTTGGACTTGAGGATGGCGTTGCTTCAATCTCGACATAATTAGAGTCGAGTTTTCCAATTGAACTTTTAATTATTTCAATTGAAAATAGTGAAAAAACTTCAATCGCGGAATAATGAGCATATCCTGAACAGCGCGCATTGGTTGAATGCACCATTTTCTGCATTCTTCAATTGCATGCGCGCTTTGGCAAATCATAGAGTTGCAGTTGGAGATTCAAGCAGGGTCTGTAAAACGTCCTTTCAGGACGACGAATACAATAACCTCAAGAAGACGATTGCAACCTCCTGCCTCCTAAGGGTGCATATGCTGCGCAGATTACTCGCCTCGCTGAGCCGGATTCCCGGAGTCCGTGAGGCCACGGTTGTCGACGAACACGGTAGACTGCGAGCCAGCCTAGTAGACGACCAAGAGTCGGTAGTCTTCGAAGATGAAGTGCCTTCGGCTTTGAGAGAGGCTGAAGCCATGTGTGTTGAAGCGGGAATGGGTAATGTTGACCAAATTTGGGTAACTGGAAGCGAAGGCCGTTATGGTATTTCTTCAATGGCTGCAGGCTCCGCATTGATCATGGTCTGTGATCGGGCCAGTGCTTTGGGAAGGATGCGCCACGAAGTCAAGCGGTTACGGCCGTCGATGAGCGAATTGATATGAGGTGAATAGATGTACGATCTACCGGTTGGCAAGAGCCCCAAGGGCGATTTTGAAGCAAGCCTTGACATGGCTGAAATCCCGTTTGAATACGGAGCGATAACTTGGAGAGCAGCGCGTTCCAAGAAAGCGATTGGCCATCAGTTAATCAGCGGTAATCGTGTTGTTGGCTGGTTATGCACTTCTGATGAGAGGGGGGAAGTGATTGCAGGACCCTCTGCTGCGGCTACATTGCGTCGTATCTCACATGAACGTAGACTACGCTCAAGTGCAAGTGAATGGACTCGCAACCAATTCGCTGCTGTTGCTAGAAGACTGCCTCAGGCAATTGTTGATTCTAGGGAGTTGGCGAGTTTCGGTATCACTGGTCGAGAGAGTTCTGAACTGAGTGCTAGAGATCTGACCATGATCGTCACTGAATTGTCGCTACGTCCTACGGTTATGGGTGCTTTCGCTTTTGAAGATGGTTTACTTATTGCCGAGGCGGGAGAATTACCAGCAGCCGCCGAACAATTAGCAAGAGAATCCTCTGAAGGATTGACTGGTATCAACAGATTATGCGAATCTCTTGCTCTGTCAAGTATGATTCGTACTGTTCTTTGGCTAGAGGATGGAGTTCTCCTGTTGGCTGACGCTGGTCGTGGAGTATTGGGAATGTGGACAACTTTTGCTGCTGACCATCAAGCATTGATTGCCAATGCTGCTGCTCTGGTCGACTTGATTGGAGAAGCACAGGTTGCTCCAGAGGTGTTGCCCAAAGGTTTCCTATTACGTACAGGTAAGAGCGGTGTCGACCAAGTAATTACTATGTTGAGGAGTGCAATTACAGAGGAAGTCGATGGTTACCTTCGAACAACAGGGCCAAATGAAACACACGAGATAATTCTCAATTCTGGTGTGCCTGTGGCGGTACGTTCTCGTTGCGATGATATTCCAGCTGCCATCTATGCGGCAACCACTCCAGGTTTCGAATCGACTTTGATAAGAATAGAGCGCCAAGAGTTGCCAGGTGCAACAGCCGGCGGATTACAGGACTTCACCTTGACAGGGTTCATGGAAGCACTTGCCTCATGTAGAACCAAGAGTGAAACACGCTTATCTTCACTACGTGGAAGATTGGAGAGGTTGTGGGGCTTTGAAGCAGGTTTAGAACGCCTTGACCATGCTCGTGCTCAAGTTAAGATGATTGAACACAAGAGTGCCGGTGAAGCAAGTCTCAAGCCTGTAGAAAATGAGAGCAAAGTGTTGATTCCAGTTTCAAGGCATGACAAGGATCGAGCCATCACATTGGAGAAAGACCTCGAAGAGAGTCAGCGTAGTGTATCCCGATTGACAGAACGTCTCAAGGAATCTAGTGGCAGAGAAGACAAACTCAAGGATCAACTTGCATTGGCGAACGATCGTTGCGATGAGTTGCATGAAAGGATTGAAGGCTTGAACCAAGATCTTGATTCTACTAATGCTTCTAAGAGAGATGCCGACGAGAATGCAGAAGAAGTCAACGAAAGAGCAACTCGTTTGTCCAAGAGAGTATCCGCCTTAGAACATCAATTGAGCGAAAGGGCTGCGGAATTGGCCAGTGCGCTTGGTGACTCAAGCACCAGAGGGGAATTGCTCAAGGATGTCGAGGAATTAAGCAAAAATGAGGCTAGATTGAGCGCTGAAGTCGAAGCACATGAAGAGAAATTGAGTGCATTGCGCGATGAAATCGAGAATGATGAGAGGCGTAGCAGAATGTTGAGCGACCAACTCGGTGCTCTAAATGATAGACATAGGGTTGCGGCAACAGATACCGATGACATGGAGAGGCGATTGATTCGAGCAAGAGATGAATTGACAGATCTTGAAGCAGATGCGCATGAAGTAAGAAAGATGCTGCAGGGTTCTCTATCTGAGAGGGAAGAGGTACGCACTCGTAGCGATCAACTAAGAGCAGAAATGCGTGATTTGATGGGAGAGAGGCAGACTTTGTTGAGAGAACTCGGTGACCTTGCAGCAAGAAGAGGTCAGACTGAAGGTGAATTGGCACATTTAATCAAGCGCGCCAGTGAATTGTCAAATGCACATGATGATGCCATTGCTGATATTGCAGAGGCTGAAAAGATTCGACAACGTTTGTCAGAAGAACCGCTAGCGAGGGCTCTGATGGGCGAAGAGATGGGTATTGAGTCATTAGGTCCGGTACTGGAAAGGCTGGAACATGCACGTACTATGGGCTACAGTGTCGTATTGTTGGATAGAGCAGTTGAGCGTGGCCTCCAGTTGATTCAGTTCACCGTCGAAGAAGTATCGCGTACACCTCGATACCTATTGTCCAACGAAGTCATGGATATCCTTGAGAGACAATCTCCACACACAGCAGGAACTGTAAGGGGTCTTACCAATTGGTCAGTCAAACAAAGACTGGAGAATCGTTTGGCCGAGACAGTCACTCAAGTGGTACTCGACCTTGAGAGAATGCTGGAGGATTACGAGCAAGCGGTCACAATGTTGAGGCGCCTAAGGCAGGTATTGGAACAATTGGGCGGTTTGGGAGCTCCAATCGAACAAGTGGACGAGTTGTTAGTTGCATGCAACCGTCCCGAAGCGCTGCCATTCATTGCCCGTAATGCTAGAGGACTGATTCAGGTTGCTCTAGATGAGATCTATCTCGAATCAGATCAGAGAGATGCTGGTGCAGCAGTTCGTTTGGAACAAACTGTACTAGTACTAGAAGAATTGATTTCGCAAATTGAAGCTACTGGTTTGACTGGTGAAGACCCTCAAGGTCCTCTATGGGATTTCCAAAAGAGCGGAAAGTTACCATGGGAAGTTCCAGGTGGGGCACCGGCTGTTGAAGTTGCTGAGGATGCAAAGCACGAGTTGACAACTTCATTGATGGGCGAGGTAGATATTGAAGTTGCAACTCCAATTTCTGAGAACGGTTCTGTCGAAGAAGTTGAGGATTTGTGGCAAGCGATGCCTCCTCCTGATGATGACCCACAGCCTGAAGGGGATTTGGTTGTCAAAGACTTAGTCGCACCAAGCGATGCTGTGGAATCAACAGGCGAAGCCGACCAGAGAGCCTGGGTTGAAGAGGAATTAGCTCGTATCGATGCGCAATGGGAACACAGAGGTCGAGAGGAGTTGGACCCAAGCAGCAATCCACTGATCGATGAACAGGAACTTTCTGAATTGGAAGATGACTTGGCTGACCTTGAGATTTGAGGTGAAGTCTTGACCGAATCTACGGATGATGTCATTGGCAAGCCCCATCCAATGTGGCTTGAGCGGGTTGGAGTTTTGGCTTTGGTAACCGGGGCCATTTTACTAGGTAGATGGATGTGGATGAACGAGCCTTTGTCAGAACCGTTGATGTGGATAGGAAGTATTTGTGTACTGCCTCTGGCAGTATTGTTGCTTAGCGAATCATGGGGACGATTCTTGCAGCGCTGAGATTAACTCAGGTACGGTTGTTGTTTCGTGAAGTCAGATGTTCAATGAAACCGGCAAGTCGTTGCCATGGAACTACGAAGCGCATTGCAGCAACCACCAGTAAGAATAGTAATGCTGAGATTACTAATCCATAGGTCAACTTGAGCTCAATGGATTCAGAGACTTGTTGAGCCCATTGACTTCCAGTCATACCTGCTACTAAGTCGAGCAAGATAGTATGGAACCCAAGTGCAACCATCGTAGAGATGCCTGTGATTCCAAGGAAGAAGATAGTGTGATACAGGTGGTGATTGAGGATGTTGTCCATCTGTCTGACATACTCAGGGTCCTTCTTGCAGGACTCTGGTAGGCGGAAAGCATACTCCATGTAGCGAATAACACCAAATGCGCTCTCCATGAATATCAGCATCAGGATTGCGATTAGAATCAAACTACCTTGTTGTGGCGTGATCAATCCCCATACAGTTGGTTCACCAATCTGTGCATCGAAACGCGGAATGTATGAGCCCGCACTGCCTAATACGCTGTAGATGACAGGGAAGGTAAGGATGGCGTGAATAGCGAGGAAGAATAGAGTGAATCCTATGGCCCAAGCAATTCCTCGTCGAGAAAGCCCCCATATTCCTTTGGAACCCATGATGATTGGTAAGAGATAGAACCCTAGGACAATGACGGTGGCCAGTGTGGAAATTGGCCAAATGAGGTAGTTGAACTCATCTTGAGTGGGAATTCTCCATTCCCAACTGAACAACATTCCGAACAACCAAGATGCCAATAGGCGACCAACTAACAGGAGGATAAGAGCGATGATAATCCAGAATTTGATGCGCTGTTGTCTCTGAGGTGGTTGGAAGGATAGCAATGCCATTCCTCCACCCAACAACACACCTAGAGTAATCGGCATGTAGACTCTTGCCATTCCATCAGAACCAAGTCCTGTCATCCAATCTGCCAAGGGAATAGCGTAGCTGTCTTGAGTTTCAGTCCTGAGGTATTGGTCTAACTGTGAGAGGACAAGAGTGTGGTCGAGATATCCAATCACGTAGGTTGAGATTACCTCCATGTACATCCAAACCAAAGCGATTGTTGCAATGACCTGAAGGGTAAGTATCTGCCAGCGTTTGCGCAGTTGCCTGAGGTGTAGAGTTCGAGCGCTGACTTGTTGCCTCGTAACATCATCTGCCATTCATTCACCCCCTAGTACCCTCTTGCCTGTAGCAAGGCTTGCGACAATTCCATGTCCGGCATCCAATCGATGACAGTGGCCCCAAAACCTGCTAACGAGGTCATTCGATTCTGTCGTTCGATCTTCAAGACCTCATAACTCATGCGTGGAATGCGACTTACCAAGCGCTCGAAGTCGACGCTTGATGGAGATAGTAGGACAACTTCGTGTCCACGTCCTACAAGATCTCTGATTGCATGAGGAGCCGTTCCATCTCCTTCTGCACTTGAAAGAATGAAAACAGGTGAACCGCGACTGAAACGTGGAGCCAATGAATTGGTCACCGCTTGCAGAGGCATGTTGCCCTTGGGTGCAACCCCAGCAAGACTGCTCAGGATCTTGAAGTACTGCTTGTCACCTGTATCTGGCTGTAGATAGGATAGTTTGTCGTCATAGATTGCTAGAGCGACAGAGTCACGCCGCTTTAGGAAGAAACTAGCTAAAGATGCAGCAGCGATGGTATTGTTCTCTAGCGGATTCTTCAACACAGTCCCAATTCTACTGACATCTCTGCTGTCGAGCAGGATGTAGACATCGGTGACCGCGTCCCTACATGTATCATTGACAATTAGCGTGCCGTCTCCAGTCTTGGCTGATGCTTTCCAGTTAATCATCTTGAATGGGTCACCTGGAACATATTCCCTAAGTGCGTAGAACTCGGTTCCTGGACCTGAATTCTTCAGGGTTGTAGCACCGGTATACATCTTTGGAGTTCTGCTCTTGATATATGCCTCTTCGATATCTGCAACTTGTGGGAAGATAATCATGTCCGAGTGGTGGGGGATGTACATTTCCTCCATGAAGAGATTGAATGTATTACGGAAGCGTAGGCTGACTGGCCCAAGCGAGAAGTGTCCTCTCAGAGGGCAGCGGATCGAGTATCGAATGCGAGCGGTTTCTCCTGGGCCGAGATTCAAACGCATCGAGTTCAGTCCTGTTCGCAATTTCATCTCGTGTGGGATGTTATCGTAAACCTCCAGCATCTGGGTACGTCGCATCGAGCGATTAGTGACTACTAGCTCGACAAACAAGTCATCGCCCTTGTACAGGTTATCTGCAGACAAAGTGCGAGAAACCTCTACATCTCCGTGTCCTGAGAGCCAAGAATTGACCGTGATAAATGCGATTAATGCAAGTCCGAATATCATCAATTGATGATTGGAGATCATCATCCCAACCAACAATAGGGCAATGCCTCCAACGAAGGTGAAAGATGCCTTACGGGTCCACATTCAACTCTTCCCCCATACTTTGATTCGTTTTACGATGGTGACCATCTGCTCCAAGGAATAGTCTCGGCTTTCAAATACGAATTTGATTAGCACTGGGTCCTTGATCATCTTTTGTAATTCACTTGCAGGCATGGCGTCGAACTCTTCCCTTGTCAAACCATTGTTGTTGCGAACTCTAGATAGGAAGACCTGTTTTATCTTGTTTGATTTGGCATAGTATCCGTATCGTCTCGCATCTCCGAATCCATAGTAGATGAT
>CAXRJJ010000005.1:0-18106 GCA_964230945.1 Yoonia sp. | reverse complement strand
ACCCACCGGATTAGCAATCCGGCGCAATGGCCAGGCTATGCGATCACCGCAGCAGCACGGCCACCTAAGATGTCAACATCAAATCATCGGTGTGAGATTCGTCGTGATCAAGAGAAGAATGATGCGAGATCATCTTCCATTTCATCATCGCCATCCCACTTTTCATCTCCAGCCATCTTCAGTTTGACGACCTTCCTCTTCTTGAGGATAATTGGCAAAGCAATCAAATTGATACAGAATATTACTAGGGTAGACAATCCGATAATCTGGAAACGTTCATCATCCACCCAACTATTCAATTCACCAAGATACTCAACTCCCAATGGAGGTTCTTCAGGAGGCGGCGGTTCTGGAATTAGGTGCTCATTGAAGTCCCAGAATTCCTCATCCACTTGAACACGCGCCACCGAACCACTAACTTGGTCGGGCTCCCAATTGATATTTCCAACTTCATCGATAGGTGCCAAAATGTAGTAATAGGTATGATAGGGCCTTATTCCATGGTATGAAGATTCGTTCCACCAGCCCTTTTCCTGACCATCCGAACTGAGGAATTCTCCTATCGGCTGCAGACGTGATAGATTCATGTCCTCATCAGGTTCAACCTCTACTCTATACATGTGGAAGCGCGCCTCGGAATCATCAGGCCAGTTCCATGTAAGGTTAACCACGTAGCACATATCCCAATCATGGTGATCTTGCCAACAAGATGATTCATTGGTGAAATATGATTGACCGCTGAAGCCTGAAACTCCAGAAGTTGGAGGTAGAGCATCTCCACAAGCCATGTCTGGTAGTCCAGAACCGCTCCATCCCGAGGTGTTTGCCCTAGACCAATCGGTTATTCCCTGTCGGTCTATGGGGACCAATGCGTAAGAGACACAATGACCTTCATCTATCGGCACTGTGTCATACCAAGTTGAATTATGAGGATCAATATCAGTAATGAAGAACATCCTCTCATATTCTGCCTCTTGATTATCTGTTGCCTCGGAAGGATGTCTCATTGGTACGTTGTTATCATTGACCCGCTTTAGGATTCGCCAGCCGTTAAAGTAGACATTATCCAAATCGCCGGTTGGAGTGAAATCTATCTTCGTATAACCACCAGGAAGCAATTCGACGGCGACATTCTCAGCTGAGACGTTAATTGGGGGCAAGTCACCTATTAGTAACAAAGTAGACTTAGATGTAAGAAACAGTTCGGCACTAGTGTTGTTGTTGGCGCGGAAGGAAGATGGATGTACTAACTCCTGCCAAGTACCGTCATTTATCGATGGCAGCGAATACATTTGTAAAGAGTCATAAGGTACTGATTCAGGAATTATTGAAGATAGATTAAGGTCAAATTCCATACTCTCCAGACCTGGATCTGGATTGCTTGAATCTGTACTAACTACATCAAATTCAAACAGCATCAATGGACTGAGGTTCTCTGGCAAGTTGTAATCGATATTCAATTGAGGTAAAGAAATCACGTGATCTAAGGCTGCATTAGACCTTGTCAACGCCTCACCCTTGATTACCGGGAGATGGTCTAGATTAGTACGATTATAGACAGTTATTCTCTTTCCAGCACTCTCAGTATTTCCTAGAGCATCGGTAACTATCAAATTCAGGTCATGATCACCCATCCCCAATTCGTCTGCTGGAATCTTCAAAACCTTACCAAAACCTTCGTTGATAACTCCAGCCCTCCACCATGAATAATTCAGTGGCCTAGCAGCTGTAGAAGATACTTGAGCAATCAATTCGACTTCTCCTCCAGTGTCATAAATTCCATCCTCAGAACTCAGTGTAATTGATGGATTCATTGGTCCAGCAATTACATCGATGACTTCGAAAAGCCAATTATCTTCGGCATTATTATCTTCAATTCCATCAATAATCGCACCCAGAGTTGCATTCGCCTCATAACTGCCCAATCCTGTCAAATTGAAAGTACAGGAATAGGACTGTCTAGGAAAAAGGATTGGTACTGTACAATTCATGATCTCATTCTCGCCACTAAAATCAACAATCTCTAGATACAATTGAGTTTCATTTGATTTGAGGTAACCAATATTCACAACGTCGACCTGAACGGAATCCTCACCATAGAAATACTCAACACTATCAAATTGATACGCAGGAAACATACTTTCTACTCGTAAATCGAGAGTATCGTTGAAATATACTGTAGCACTATACAAATCATTGAATGAATTCAAATCTTGACTATCGACACCTTCAGAGTCAGTGGCTGAAGAATTGAATACACCTATCTCAAGAGTGAAAGTTCCAGTCTCTGGAGCGAATAAATCGGGAAGGGTACGATTGAAACTTGCCTCACCCCATTCTGAGAAGCCAGAATGATTCGAACTGTTGGATGCGATGACATCCCCAGTACTATTCACCAGTCTCCAGCCCATCTCCACATCGAAAGTACAACCAAAACAATTGTTTGAAACCCCTCGAACATACATCGGATAAGAGGTATTGCTATTGTAAACATAATCTCCATCCTCGACAGCATAGGTATGATTTGCTGGGCGCATATCGTATTCTTCTGCGATATCAATATCGAAAAGATAGTCCGCTACCCAAAAGTTGTAGCTTAGCGAATCGTCACTAGATTCGCCATCTTCCTCAGCAAACTTGAATTCGACAGTATGGATTCCAGTCTCCTGTTCATCTGGGAAGAAGCGGGAAGCAAATTCCAGAACTCCTTGTTCACCAGGAGCGATATTGTTGATCGAGCCTGTTCCGTCAACCCTACCACTATTGGGACAACCTGTGGAAGTGTGGTCTCCCGGACAGACGTACCATCGCACCAATCGGGAAGAATCCATTTCCTGAGAGTCGGTGTTAATGATATTCACAGAAAGTGAAATTCCGTCGTATTTGGAATAGTGAGCATTCTCTATGGGAGAATTACCACTAACGAGTCCCAGTTCTGTATCTGCAGCGCTAGCTAAAGGCACTGGAACAATTGCCAGAAATCCCCCCATCAACAACAAAGAAACAAGCAAAAAAGCACTTCTTGTGCTCCTGACTTCATTGCGACAAGGCGCGGACGCACTGCTCATCGTTGTTCTGCTCACATGCGGCCCTCAAATATCAATCGGTCATCAGGGCTGCAAATGCCCTTTAGATGGCCCTTTAACGTCTATTCAGCCCTAGACTTATGGTGGAGTCGCGCATGGAAGCAGATGGAGGAAGCCAATTGATGAGGAAATCTCACGCCCAAAGGGATGAGGAAGGGATGACTGCAGTCATCGAATTCCTGACGGCTTTCGTACTCTTCCTGATGATAGTCACTGCCTTCCTTTCTTTAGCCCAGTTGACTCTTGGACCTTATGATTCTACAACTGATAGACTCGATCAGTCTGCGGTTGCTGGCTTGACCATCTTGACCGATTCTCAAGGCTGGTTCACTCCAATAGTCGATGATGAACGAGATACTGACAATTCCACAACAGAGTGGCACTTGATTCCAGCCGAACAACTTGCGGAAGGAGATGTACTACCTGGATTAGCAACCTCAGATGGCGCCTTGGATATTGAAAAAATCCAAGCATTGTCAAATGTAACTGAATCCCAACTTGCTGAAGGAATAGGATTGGATAGCAGAATCAACCTTCGATTGATTATGACTGTAATCGAATCAAACAACCCTCTCAGAACTGGAATGGTCATCTTTGATGATGGTACATCAAGAGAAAAATCCAGAGATAGCGCCAGTGCCAGCAGAGTTTTCCCAATGTCTGATGAATTAATACGAGTTACTCTTGAGGTGCACGATGCAGTGAGAACTTATTCAGAGATTGAAATTAGTGAATTCATGCCACGTCCAGCCAATGGAGGTCCAGAATGGATTGAATTGTACAATCCGAATGGCTTTGCTGTCGACATGAAAGGGTGGGGTCTAGAAAGAACCACTCAAGGCTATGGTAGTGCTTCGGTTCTATTCGAAGAAGGAACGTTACCGGGTGGAGAGCGAGCAATTCTCAGTGGAGATTTGAATTCCCAAGATATTGGCAACGCCTCTTGGAGCACCGATGTTTCATCGAGTGGCTTACTTGGATATGGAGCGATAGAAGGATTGGGAGACCTCAATGGAAAATTAGTTTTGACCCGGGCCTCAATCGATACTAGTCTTGTTTCAACCGTAATGGATATTGAATGGGATCAGACTTGGAATCTAAGCAGTGGACAAAGCCTCGTATTGATTGGAGAAGACCCCTCGTCTGCAGAATCTTGGAGTCTAGCAGCAACCCCTACACCAGGGGACTGAAACAAAATCCACACATCCTTGAACAAGTTGGTATCTTCTCGTTCATGCAATACGCTGAACGGTCTCTGGAGTGATACCTTCTTCTGGAGTTACACGGTATGTTACTACAGCTAAGTTCTCAGGTGCGTTACGGAATTTCTTGACGACCATTCTAGTTTCGAATTCGGTACCTACCATGAACACCTCAAACTTCAGCACCATGTCAGCAATCATTGTGATTTCAGACTCCATGGCCTTGCTTACCGTATCGGCGCTTACAGTCATTAGAAGCAGACCTCGCATCATCTGGGTATGCGCCTGCATCATTCTCAACATCGAGACCACCCGACTGTGATCATCTCTTTGGAAAAAGAAATCCATGTTGTCAACAACCGCACGGAAGTAAGGCTTGAGAGTCATGATTTCATTGGTCAACTCTGTTAAGAAATCGTCCGCCTCTTCCTCAACGAATCTAGTCTGTGCCAAGGTCTGAATATCCTTCATATCAAAACCTTGTAATCTATATCGACTGGCTTGCAGTTCTTTTTCCAAGACTCTGTCATTGTATTCCTCACCAATTGTTCGCACATTGATGTCATCTGGCCATCCATACTTGCTGAAAACACGCAGAATCTCATTACCTGATTCTGCAGTTGAAACGTACAAAGTATTCTCAGGTTCTTCAGCAGGGGAGGAGAACTGTTTGGCGAACAACTCTGCACCAGCCCCAGTCTCGACAATTCCAATGACTGTGAATCCACGCGGTATTCCTCCACGCATTTCTATGTCGAACTTGGGGACTCCGAAAGAGCCGACATCCCCGAAGTACTCTTCGTCCTCTGGATCGAATGTGAATCCTTTTCTTGCCATACACCCCACCTCTAATGAATCACCACTTGTCCACGGTCTACCATGTCGGTACAATACAGATCAAGATTCGCCAACACACCAGGAGGTGTTTGATCAGGAACATTGAGAATTACCGATAGAACATCCCTCTGTCGGAAGGTATTGATGAATGTGTGAAGATATTCTGCCAGCATTCTAGATTCGTTGTATATTGCCAAAGCGTTCACACTGTCTAAGAAAACGAAATTGCGCTCATTGGTGGTTGTTCTCATGTGGTACAGAGTTCGCAGTAGCACGCTCTCCAGCATGATTGGCGAATCGACGAAACTGACGTTGTCATGTGGGACCTCTGTTCCCCCGAGGAAACCGGAGGAAACTAGATCGATGAAATGGATATTCTCGGTTGAAAGGCCCAGTCCTTCCAAGGCCTCAATCATCTCAGCAGCACCGCGGCTCGCTGAAATATAGACTCCGCCCATCTCGAATGAATGGAGGAGAGGGACCAATACACTGGCGGTTACCATGAATGCATTCGAAGTGCCGCAACGGACCTGAATCGAACTGTTTAGAGATACCTCTGAAAGTTGCTCTGCAATTCTTTGATCTAGTTCTATCATCAGCCACCCCACCCTTGTATCTTGTCTACCGTAGTACCCCATTTGAGCATTGGAGTCAACATTACTCCAAGAGGGGTTAGTTCTAGTGTGTATTTGGCGCGGCTGTGTGGAGTTCCTCGCATCTTTACCACCTGCAGGAAACGCAACAAGTGACCCATCCTCTCAACATCACCCATGACTATGATTCCATCACATATCGCCTCTTCCACACCAAATGAAGACCAGTGGGCATTTTCAGTAGCCGAGGTAATCTCCGAGATGAGAATGGTCGTACAACCCAAAGTAGCGAGTTTCTTTCCTAATGTAAAGAGGAAATCTCGTATCAACTGCTCACTCTTAATCTTGTAACACAACGTGGTTACCGAATCGATGACCAAACGAGTAACGCCAATTGTGTTGACAATGTCGGTAATCGACTTGATCAATGCGTGGACATCGTCGAGGTCGAAGGTAGCCTTCTCTAAGCCTAACCAGGAGTACAGTACGTCCATATCGAACACGTTGATCAATCCACTATCTACCATATTCATGTCGAAAAACGGATACTGTCGAATGTTTTCCAATAATTTCACGGATGGTTCTGTAGCAGTAAAATGAGCACATGCTTCACCAGTTGCAGCACCATGGACAAGGAATTCCATACCTAACGTTGTCTTACCGCTTCCACAGGTTCCTGCGGCCAGAACAGTAGAGCCGTAAGGTATTCCGCCACGCAGAATCTCATCGAGACCATGAACGCCTGTGATACACCTATCGCGAGTGTATGAGGGGCCCTGCATCATCACAATCAGAGGGCCGACTACGGATGCGGTTGAAGAAGCCTGTGCCACCGAAGGTGGTCAAATGCCTTGTACGCGGCGGTTCATTGAAGGGGGAGCAGTGTGCACGGCTACATGATGCGGAGGCTTGAGAGGCTCGACGAGGAAGAGGCTGTTAGCCCTGTTATCGCCACAGTCCTGTTGCTTGCAATAACCGTACTTCTAACCAGCATGGTCTTTGTTATGTTCCAAGGAGCCCTTGGTTCAGTAGAGAAGGTTGGACCCAAAGGAGGGGTTTCTGTTTCGGAGTTGTCGAATGGATACCACATTGTGACTTTCACTTCATTGGATAAGCCATTAGATCCTGACAAGGTGAGATTGAGCCTCGTTCCAATGGATGAATCTGGCAACACCTTGGTGGTACGGGCTGGAGATGCTAACGTATACGGAACGGTTGGATCTGAGACTTCTTTCATCGATGCAGATGCAGGATACACTGTCACTCAAGGCGATTACTTCGTACTGGATACCGAATTTCACGGACTCGGTATTGGAGAATGGAGAGTGCAGTTGTTCTACGAGAATACCAATTCCATAATCACCACCTTCACCATCAAGGAATGAAAGCCCTACTGAAAGCCTACCCGTGGGTGCATTGAAGAGTAGATGCCAGCACGCTTTGTTGTGCGCACCGAAAGTGAAGGGGCAGTGCTGCTCGATAGCCTTTCTAGGCCTCTGAGAGACCTGCGCCTATCTGTCACCGACAGGTGCAATCTACGCTGCACGTATTGTATGCCACGCGAAATCTTCGGACCAGACCATCAATTCCTACCAAAAGAATTGATTTTGAGTTATGAAGAAATGACTGTTTTGGTGAAAGCCATCTCGGGTTTGGGATTGCATAAACTGCGCTTGACAGGCGGAGAACCTCTGCTACGCAAGGACTTACATCGCCTCATTGAGATGCTTAGAATAGAATTAGGAGAAGAGATAGATATCGCCATGACAACAAATGGAATATTGCTGGCGAAACATGCCGATGAATTAGCCAAGGCTGGACTGAATCGAGTAACCGTTTCTTTGGATTCACTGGATGATGAAATTTTTCGCATGATGAGTGATACCAAGGCGGAGGTTGCAGATGTCCTCAATGGGATCAACGCCGCTAAGAATGCCGGCCTTGGCATCAAAGTGAATTGCGTCATTAGAAAAGGCAGCAATGAAAGCCAAATTCTTCCTTTAGTCAATCATTTCCGTAATTCCGGAGTATGCTTGAGGTTCATCGAATACATGGATGTCGGAAATAGCAATGAATGGAGCCTTGAGGAAGTAGTTCCAGCTTCAGAAATGATTGACATGATAAATCGTGAATTCCCGATTCAACCTGTGGCTGCCAGCCATGTGGGCCAGGTTGCCAAGACGTGGGAATACCTCGATGGGGCAGGCAGTTTAGGCTTCATTACCTCAGTTAGTCAACCGTTTTGTGGAGATTGCTGCCGCGCAAGATTATCCGTTGATGGGCACCTCTACACTTGCCTATTTGCTAGCAAAGGGACTGATTTGATGAGTCCATTGCGCCAAGGTTTGAGCGAAAAGGAACTGGCAGAATTGACAAGTGAGATCTGGCGCAAGCGAGACGATAGATATTCAGAATTAAGAGGAAAACTCGGAAAAGAATTGGAAAAAGTCGAGATGTCCTATATCGGGGGATGACAATGAAGGCCCAAGGTGACGGGAATTATGCATCGGAGCACCCCTATAGAAATGATTCTTCAGAGACTATTTCTTGGAACGGACAGAAACTGGAAGAAGATCAAGTTTGGACACTACCGCCAAGTAAGAGCCACCTAATTCGATGGTTGTTATTGGCATCGAGGTCTGAAGGCAGCACTCAACTAAAGTTCGGTTCTAAGGCTGGAAAAGATGCCTATTCGATGCTTTATTGCCTGAAATCTCTTGGAGTAAACATCGAAGAAGACGCTGATGGTTGGACTGTACATGGTGCATCATACATCACTCCAAACGAGGTATTGAACTGTGGTAACTCTGCTACGACTTTGCGACTTCTGGCCCCATTAGTAGCCAGTCTAGGAGAAACAGTAACTTTGGATTCAGATGATAACCTCAATTCAAGAGACCATTCGAGTAGGCTTGAGATGCTAAAGCATGCTGGCGTCTCAGTCGAAGAGCACAACGAATCACGAGTTCTACCATTGAAATTGAAAGGCCCGATCAGTGAACCGATTATTGAGATCGATACTAGCCTCAGTAGCCAAGTTCTATCTGGATTGATTCTATCTTCCTGCACGATAAATCGGGAGATACAGGTCATAACAAAGGACAAGGCAGTAAGCCAAGATTATCTCAACCTGAGTATTGAATTAGCAATGCAATGCGGAATGCCAGCTTTTGATGGAATATTACGACCTTGGAAGCCAATCGCTCCAAAGGTGGTGGAAATACCTGTTGAGGCATCACTTCAAGCCATGGCCATCCTGATGTCCATCTGCCACCAGATCGAGGTGAAAACTCCTGGTCTAGAAGTTGGAAAAGGGCTTGGCAACATCGATTTAGGTGAGCAGATTAGTGAAAGAATCGATATTTCTCAGTCTATCGACGTGATTTCTCCGCTGGCTGCAATCATGTGCATGGGTGATGGTGGTGAGATTATCGGTGCTGCTCATGCTCGAAACAAGGAATCCAACAGAATCAACCACACTATTGAGATGTTGTCTAGTTTCGGCCTTGAATGCGAAGCCACGGATGAAGGATTGCGAATGAAAGGGGGCCAGCAGCCGCATCGGCCGCCAAATATCGTAAATTGTCATGGTGATCATCGCTTATTCATGTGTGCGGCTATAATCGCCAGTAGATTTGGCGGCGAATTAGACTCTTGTAAGTCCTATAGAGTGTCTTATCCAGGCTTTATGGATAATCTTCCTTAACCATGTCTTCCGAAGTGATGATCCAATCCATCTGCCTCTATCTTCAATACGGTTGGTCTACCGTGTACACAGGCCCATGGGTTCTCAATACTCCTCATATCTTGCAGCAAACGTCGCATCTCAGCGATATTCAAACTCTGTCTTGCTTTAACAGCGCCTCTACATGAACGCATGAAGGCGATTTGGTCCTGCAAGTTGTCCACCGCCTCAATCATTCTACCGTCGACATCATCCACCAATTCAGTCAATAGGTCCTGCAGAAACCCTGTCAAGCGATCATCTCCTGCCAACAATACTGGGATACTGTACAACCACCAAGCACCATCGGCTTCTCGCAAGTCGAATCCAAGGCTATTCAACATCTCTCTTCCACCTATTGCAGCCGCTTCCTGTACCTTACTCATCTCGATAATGACGGGGGAAATCAATGGCTGAGGACTCCATGAATCCTGAGAATTACGCAGTCTCTCGTAGCGAATTCTCTCATGCAAAGCGTGTTGATCGATAATGTACAGAGATTCGCCCCCTTGTGCTAATACGTATGAATCAGCAAACTGCGCTAATGGTTCCATCTCCGGCAGTTGTTCATCTAGGCTTGATTCCAGTTCTGGCTCGTCCAATGGTGAAGTGGCCTGTCCCTCGCCTGAATAGCGGTGTAAAGCCCTCTCATCACTAGAAAGAGCCGGTGCAACAGGCGTAGTTTGCAGCCCTGGTAAAGTAGCCTGTAGCTCAGGAGAACGAGATACTGGGAGGGGGCGCGGCCTTTCTACCTCGACATCCTCCTGAACATCTGCACCACTGAGGTTCAATTGTTTGGTCTCAATATTGCTAGCACTCTTGACCCAAGAAGGGGCTACTTCCGGCTTTATGTCGAATTCCAACTTTTTTTCCTCAGTCCTAGGTAATCCTGAAAGTGGAGAGTCAGCATCTACCTCAGTATCTGTCGGGGTGCTGGAAAGGGTGTGCTTGATGGCGCGCTCCAAACGCTCCAAAACACGCCATGAATTACGCAGCCTGACTTCACTCTTTGTCGGATGAACATTGACATCTACTTCCTCTGGTGGAATCTCAAGACTTAGAACGCATACTGGATGCCTTCCTACCATTAATCTGGTATGGTAACCTCTTCGAATCGCTGCATGGAAAGGCTGAGCAGCAACCGGACGACCATTGATCAGGATGTTCACTTCATCACCTCTGCTTCTACTGATATCAGGTGGTGAGATCCACCCACTCCACCTCTCTTGCCCTGGAGCATCCTCATCCTGAGTAGGCTGTTTTAGTTCCAATAATCTCGATGCCTGTGCCCCCAGTAGGTCGTATAGACGGTCCATCGGGTCTTCAGCGGATGGTGCTTCCAACAACACCTTACCATCACTAATTAGGGCTATTCTTACCTCAGCATTAGCCATCGCTTGCTGTACAACGACATCGACGATTCTTGCAGTCTCAGTCGAGGGACGGCGCTGGAATGATAGCCTAGCAGGTTGAGATTTGAACAGGTCCCTAACCTCGATTATAGTGCCCTCTGGCATTCCGCAAGTTTCGACTTCACCCTTGTTGCCGTCCTTCATCTCGATGACAAAGCCTGAATCAGAACCTGAATCCCGCCTCCTGCTGCGCACACTCAAAGTGCTTACCATCCCTATAGAAGCAAGTGCTTCACCCCTGAATCCCAATGTATTGATCGCAGATAGGTCTTCTTCATCACGCAACTTACTGGTAGCATGTCTATCTACAGAACGAGACAAATCATCACGATGGATACCAATTCCATCATCGCTAACCTTGATTGAATCAAAACCGCCCCTCTCTACTTCAATTGTAATCCACTTGGAATGAGCATCTATGCTGTTCTCAAGAAGTTCCTTCACCACCTGCGCAGGCCTTTCGACAACTTCTCCGGCAGCGATGAAACCTATGGTGCGGTCATCCAGTTGCCTGATTCGACCATCTTCGAGGCGTTCACTTTCCTGCATCGAATCACTCCTGCATCAATTCATGCCGACCCTGAATAATATCTCGCAAACGGTACAACTCATCCAAGGCCTCCTTGGGAGATAGGTGATCTGGTTCGATATTTTCGAGATGCTCCAATGCTTTGGATTGTGATTCGCTGATTCCTGTTTCTTGAACTGGGCTTACGACAGCGTCGATATCAGCGCCTTGTGGCAACATCCAGCCCATGATGCTCTTCTGGCCCTGTTGCCTTCTTTCCGGGCCCCCTTCTCCTGCCCTAGCACCTGCAGCCTGCTTCTCAAGGAACATCAACAAGTCTCTAGCTCTGTCCACTACATGCTCTGGCAATCCTGCTAAACCAGCAACCTGAACTCCCAATGAATCATCGCTTGCACCCTCTGCAACCCTGTGAAGGAAACGAAGTCCTGATTTTGTCTGAGCAACCTGAACATGAACATTAGCCAATCCTTCAACCTCTTCCTCCAAGCCAACTAATTGGTGGTAATGGGTAGCGAACAAGGCTCTGCTGCCCAATCTACAAACTATGTCTTCTGAAACAGCCCAGGCGATAGAAAGCCCATCGAAAGTCGAAGTTCCTCTACCAACCTCATCGAGAAGCAACAGACTGCGCGATGTAGCGCGACGAAGAATGTGAGCGACTTCGAGCATCTCCATCATGAATGTAGAACGGCCGCGATTGATGTCGTCACTGGCTCCAACCCTAGTGAAAATTCGGTCTACTACTCCGATTCTCGCTTTCTTTGCTGGAACAAAGCAACCCATTTGGGCAAGGATTGTAATTAGTGCAGTCTGCCTAAGATAAGTCGACTTTCCACCCATATTTGGTCCTGTCAAGAGTATGAATCTGCGATCTTTGTTGAACATAGTGTCATTGGCGATGAATCCATCCTCCATATCGAGAACAGGATGTCTGCCGTCTGTTATCTCTAATCGGATGTCGTTTCCAAGAGTAGGGCGCTTCCATCCACGACTCCTAGAAACATGTGCTAAACTGGCAAGGACGTCGATAATGGCGACCTTAGAGGCTATTTCAGCAAGTTTCTCGGCATCCTGCATTACTTGCGAGCGCAATTCACAGAACAAACGATATTCGAGGTCATTACAACGACTGTCGGCATTGATTATTACGTCCTCCCATTGCCTCAATTCCTCGGTACTGTATCGCTGCGCATTAGTCATACTCTGCCTACGCAGATAATGCTCAGGTACCTTGGAAAGATGCGTCTTGGTCACCTCGATGTACCAACCGATTTGTCGATTAAATCTAACTTTGAGAGACGGGATATCCAATTCCTCACGCTGCGCTGCTTCATACTGCCTAATCCACTCATTGCCCTGTTCTGATTTAGTCCTCAGTTCATCAAGTTCATCATTCCAACCTGAACGGAACATGCCGCCTTCTTTGATTGTCAAAGGCTGTTCATCGACAAGGGCTTCCTGAATCATCTGAAAGACCGATTCCAATTCGTTCAATCCTGATGCCAAACTAAGCAACATAGGATCGGAATACTGTTCGATGGAGTGCTGTAATGCCGGCATACGGCTCAAACAATTGGCAATTGCAACTATGTCCCTACCATTAGAACGACCGTGCACCAATTGCCTAGCCAATCTCTCCATATCTCTCAGGCCCTTCAGATATTCGCGTACCTCGGCTGTTCTACGGGCTGTTTTTACCATCGAAGAAATAGCATCTAGCCTCTTTTCTATAGCATTAATGTCGGTTGAAGGTCTTAGTAACCAAGACTTGAGTCTACGCCTTCCCATCCAAGTCCTAGTGCAATCCAAGGCATGGAATAGTGAACCTTGCTTCTCACCAGAAAGCGTGCTGGTCAATTCCAGATTCCTCAAAGTTGTCTGATCAAGCACCATGCTACCTTCTTCCTCAAGGAACTCGATATCACGTATTGGAATGCGCTCAGAAAGATGCAGGCGGCAGAGGTAATCAGCAGCCAAACCGACAGCCTGCATGGCCAAAGGATGCTGATCGAGGTCCAAATGACCGAGGTCTATACCACCAAATCCTTCCTGCAAAGCCTTCAATCTTGATTTGGCTGGAACCTCATGCTGACTAACTACTATTCCATGCATTTGGCCAATCAACTGGCCCACAATCGGCTCCTCAGCCTCCTTTCTTCCTAGGACCAATTCCCTCGGTGAATTGCGTAGCATCTCGTCTAGGAGGCGGGACCAACGATCCTCACCTTCTAATTCAAAGGCCTGAGCATGGCCAGTTGAGTTATCGATCAAGGCACATGCCAATGATTCTCCAGAAATCACTAGGCTGGCTAATAGAGCGCTTTCCTCGCCACCAATAAGGCTCTCTTCGTATAACGAGCCAGGCGTATAGATTCGAGTCACATTTCGACTCATTAGCTTGCTACCATCGCGTGGCTCGCTCTGTTCAACTACCGTCACTTTGTGTCCCGCAGCCAACATCTTGCGCAAATGGCCTTCCAAAGCATGCCAAGGAAAACCAGCCATGGGTATCGGTTCAGCGGCCTTCTTATCCCGACTTGTCAAAGATAGACCCATCACTTCGGAACCGATGACTGCATCTTCATGGAACATCTCATAGAAATCGCCCATGCGGAAGAACAGGACTGTATCTGGATGTTCCGCCTTGATAGCCATGTACTGGTCCATCATTCCGGTCTTTGCCATCCTTCACCCTCCTGCAGTCACGCTACGCGCTGGAAGTGCCACAGAGAAGGGAGGGTTCATGAACAAATCGTTGTTATTGTCGACAAATCAGAAATTTGCTCTGCAGGTCCAGAACAATACGCTTGTTGGGGTAAAGTCTTCAACCCCACATCGCTGGACAGGTACGAGGCACATGAGTGAAGAGGTCGTCAACGCATCACCGGGCGAAGATTCTGAAGGTGACTTGATTGAAGATGAAGCGCCAGATTTCTGGCAGCGAATTAAGCAATGGACAAGGCAAGAACATGATGGCCAGTGGCTAAGCATCAGCGTCTTCATCACAGTTGCTCTACTTGGTGCAGCATTGATCACTCAAGCACAAGTAATCCCTGGATACAAAATCAATCCACTGCTCGAAGATTCAAATCTAGTGGACATTGCCTGGAATGAAGATGGCAGCAGTGCCTTGGCCATAATTGATGGAGATGCTGGTTACTCCATAGTGAAAATAGATGGCAACAGCGAAACTGAGGTTCTCAAGAATGTTGCCAATACCGTGGAAAGGGTCGAAGATGGTTGGATAGTCGGCGGAGATAATGGTTGGTTGGCATCCTGCAAGGACCCCTGTGAGACATTAGCAACCAAGTCATTTAGTGAGCAGGGTGGCGAATCAGGGCACTGGACCAACAATACTAACGGTCAGAGCATCATTGATATTGTCAGCGAGGATGGATCTTCAGGATTGCTTCTAATCAGCGACGAGAACAACGAAGCAACAGTACGCTATTTCGACAGCGACAAGATTTCCGCTCCTGCCGATACCCTCGATATCGATGTCTCGCTTGAGAGCATGAGCGAACTTCCAGATGGAGAAATCATCGCAGTTGGCAATCTAGTCAGCAAGTATCCGACTTGGGCTGAAGGGGACAAGAACCCTGCATCGCTACCCACTAGAGGAGTAATCGTTGCTATAGACCTCTACGAGAACAATGTTCTCAATGATTTTGCTAATGTTGCAAACAATTCTGAATCAAACGAAACCGCAGAGATGACATCTGATTCGATGAAAGTCGAGATGGTTCTAGTCCACATTGGGGACAATGGCAAGTACCATTCCATCATGACAGATTCGAGTTCTGATGGTATCGCCATCATCGCTGGAACCGGTGGAGCAATGCGCCTTTCTGCAGACATGAGCGTCACATCAGTCGAAGGAGCCCCAGGATCAACCTCAGCCGTAGCAGACAATAATGGAGACATTTGGTTCGCTGGAGACTTGAACTTGGAGCGTATAGGACTCTTGGAGGCCGGAGAAAGGGTAGGAGAAACTGTGGAAGTTCCCCAGGGTGCAACCTTTGATTCTGAACTCGCAGTTGTTGCAGGAGAAGAAGTTCACTTCCATGGTGCTTCAAAGGGAGAACGAGTAACCCTTGACCCAAACATCAGGGATTCGATGCAATCCCTATCGGTTCTTGGAGACATACTGTTCGTTGTGGTTAGTCTAGTCATCCTCTCGATGATGGCTTGGAACATGTATGACAACTGGCATCTCGGCGGTTGGTGAGTAGTTTTTCGAGCCCGTAGGGCTCAATCCCTCTTCCGCTCCGATTAAATAAGGGAGGGCGGTCGCCGCCATCCGGAGTCGTTGATATGGCACGCAAACCCGCTAAGATGTACCGCCGAGTCAAGGGGCCTGCTTTCACCCGTCGCAAGTACATGGGTGGTGTACCTAACAACCGAATAATGCAATTCCACGTCGGAAACCGCAGTGCTGCGGAGACTGGCAAGTTCAAGATGCATCTCGAACTATTGGCTGATGAAGCCTGTCAAATCCGCCACACAGCACTTGAGGCAGCCCGTGTTATCTGCAATGCAACCATCAGAAATGCTGCTGGAACACAGGGATACGCCCTGAGAATCCACACCTACCCGCATCAAGTTCTCAGAGAGAACAAGCAGGCAACTGGTGCTGGAGCTGACCGTGTATCACAAGGAATGCGCTGTGCCTTCGGAAAGAACGTTGGAACTGCAGCACGCGTCAAGCGTGGACAGAGGGTCATCTCCTTGCACTTCAACCCAGAGAACTTCGCTGAAGCAAAGGATGCTCTACGCAAGGCCAAGATGAAATTCCCTACTCCGTGCAGCACCAAATTGGTCAAGGGTGCGGAGCATGTCAAGGGCCTGGTCTGATATGGACGAGCGCAAACGGATCCTGCGGGAATCGTTCACTAACACAACAGTCGTTTGGAAAGATGATTATCCATACTTCGTTCATCCGTTGACAGATGGAGTTCCTAGAATCGATGCTGACCTGATGAGAGCAGTTGCTGACCTTGTAATCGAAATGGTCGATTGGGAAGAAGTCGATGTAATCCTCGGAATTGAGGCAATGGGGTTGCCCCTTGTCGCAACTGTTAGTCTGATGACCAACATCCCGATGTTAATTGCTAGAAAGCGAAGTTATGGGCTTGAAGGAGAAGAAATTGTCAGTCAAAGCACTGGGTACAGCAAAGGTGTACTACATCTCAACGACCTCTCGAAGAACGACCGAGTGCTGATTATCGATGATGTTCTATCAACTGGAGGTACTCTCGATGCAATCCTCGAAGGCGTAGCCAATACAGGAGCACAAGTCAGTGAAGTCGTCATCGTGGTCGAAAAGGGTGAAAAAATGCGGGAGCTTGCCGAAAAGCATGGAACCAAAATCAACAGTCTTGTCAAGATTGAGATGGGTGAAAATGGTATAGTCATCGTAGATTGAAACGTGAGGTGAATGCATGGATCTAGACAGACATGATTTCGAAGTTGATGAATTGGTAGAGCGGCTAAAGGCAGAAGATACGCGTTTGGTTGCGCTACAGATTCCAGAAGGATTGAAGATACAGGCCTTGGAATTAATGGATAGAATCGAAGAGAAGAGCGCTGCCAAAGTAGTTCTCGCTGCTGACCCTTGCTACGGGGCCTGCGATCTCGTACATCATAAGATGAAGATGATGGGAGTTGAGATGGTTGCTCACATGGGCCACAGCCAGATGAATATCGATTCAGGGATGCCAACTCATTTCATCCCAGTCACATACGATGGAGAACCTGAATTGGAACCTGTCATGGAGATTCTTGTCAGCCATAGAGAGATGGCCTCACAGCGCTTATCAGATTCTATGTCGGAAGATAGTGACATAACTGAAGAAGACGCTCAAGACAAATTCCTAGACGCAGTGGGGAGGGTTGCTCCACTTAACGGTAGCAAACTAGGCTTGGTTGGATCAATACAGCATCTGCACCTCTTACCCTCGTACAAGGAGAAACTGGAAAATGCTGGATTTGATGTCTGTATTCCAACAGGCGGGGCACGTCTTTCTTTCCCAGGACAAGTTCTAGGATGCAATTATTCTGGAGATGATGATGACATTGGACACTACCTCTTCCTCGGTTCTGGAGATTTCCACCCGATTGGTTTGGTTCTACATACGGGCAAGCCATTGGCAATACTAGACCCCTATACCACTGAAGCAAGAGAGATGTCTCTCGAATTCATAGAACGCATACTGCGCCAGAGATTCGGCCTTATCACCATGTCTCAAGAAGCAAAAAGTTTCGGAATTCTAATCGGGGAAAAGCCAGGGCAAATGCGTCGTTCTCTGGCATTGCGGATGAAGCGCATGTTGGAATCTCACGGCCGTAAGGGGTACCTGTTGGCTTTGGAACACGTAGGTCCTGAACTGATCGATTTCTATCCCGTCGACGCTTTCGTGAATACCGCCTGCCCACGTATCGCTATTGATGACTCAGTCAAGTATGCTAAGCCGTTGATTACGCCTTACGAACTTGAGGTCGCACTGGGAGAAAAGAAATGGGAAGAAGGATATCAGTTCGATGAGATTCCCTGATTCAAACAGGTCTTGCAAATTCAACAATACCGAGGGTAGCCTATCGAAGGACGCACTGAAAGCCCTTTGAAATTCAATATCCGTTTCAGTGGATGTTCGGATAGCCCCTTGTAACTTATCCGAATCGATTAATTGCAACTTTCAAACAATTAGTGCTTTGAGATTGAGA
>CAXRJJ010000004.1:0-42565 GCA_964230945.1 Yoonia sp. | reverse complement strand
GTTGTAGAAGGGACAGAATCCGAAAGCGGAAGTGGTCACGCTCCATACTCCGAGGAGCAGGAAGATTAATTCCCATCCTGAACTTGAAACATAATCGAATAATACAACTCCAAGGCCTACTAAGAGTCTCAGAACTCGGTCTAAAATCCCCAAATTCATCAAAATCAAATTCAAACGATTCAATCTACCTTATGAATAAGTGTTCACAATCAAACGTGAATGCTCATAATCTGAGCAAACGACAAATCAACTGAGTTGTCCACCCTTAGCATCAAGCAACTCAATCATCAGACCGGTGGCCCGTGCTTGAATCAATACTTCTTCGTGGATTTTGTCGCTGAAGTCATCTAAGGCGCCCAAGGCAGTCTTTTGCTCAGTATCAGTTAGGCGATCAATGATGTGGTTGAGTACGCAGGATACACCGTATGCTTGTCCTACTCTGAAGGCGTGATCGGTGGTGCCAAGTTGTGATTCTTCTGCCTGCATTCTCAGCATTACTTGCTGGGAATATGCAACCATTGCTCCATACAGCGTTTCCATCATGACAGCCGCTTCTAGATCAGTCAAGAGGGCTTGAATATTGACCAGGGCCGCGTGTACGGCTTCTCCGTACACCTTGTGTGCACCCAGTATGTCATCGCTTTCCATTTGCATTGCTTGGTCGATTAGTGTCTTCCAGTCGGACATGGTTCTCAGATGGTCCACGTCCGGTTCCACTCATCAATTATCCGCTTACATCATCCATAAATCGGTAAACAATGTGGATTGGGCCCTAAAGGGCCCGTTTCTCTTTGCCGCGTGGGTTCATAAAGGGCTGGCCGGTCCGAGGCTCGCCTCAATACGTCGAGGGAGTCATATGAGCAAGCCAACACGAAAGACGAACCAGAGCCTGGTCGACATGATCGACCTACTCAAGGAGCAGTCGCGTGAGACCGGTGCTGCACTGTGGCGAGACGTCGCGCTACGCCTTTCAAGAAGCCGTAGCAACTGGGCCCAGCCGAACCTCAGTCGGCTCAGCCGCCACGCCCCCGAGGGCGCCACCGTCCTCGTTCCGGGTAAGCTGCTGGGTAGCGGAGAGATTACTGGCAAGCCCACCGTCGCCGCCTACAGTATCAGTTCCGGAGCACGGGACAAGATCGAAGCCGCAGGCGGCAAGGTCCTGAGCCTTGGGGAATTAATGGAACAGAACCCAAATGGATCGGGGGTGTTTATCCTTGGCTGAATCCACAACCTATGTTTACGATGCAACTGACCTTGTAATGGGTCGTTTGGCAAGCACAGTTGCCAAGCAGTTGTTGTCATCTGCTAGAGCAGGTGAAGAGACTAGAGTCATCATCGTCAATGCAGAGAAGGCAGTAGTTTCTGGAAAGAAGGATTCAGTCATCGAAGAGTACCTAACTCGGTACAGATTGAATCACGCCCGTAAGGGTCCATTCTTCCCAAGAATGCCTGATATGATTCTCAAGCGTAGTGTGCGTGGGATGTTGCCTTATCAGCGCAAGAGCAGTGGTCGAACCGCTTTCAAGTCTCTACGTGTGGAAATCGGTTGCCCATCCCATCTAGATGGAAGTCTTCCCGATGGACATGAGAAGGGAGACGATTCTAAGATACGCAGGGATTTGCCTAACCGCTATGTTCGCCTAGGTGAAATTAGTGAAGCATTGGGTGCTCCTGTACACCGTTGGAACGGAGGTGAGGCCTGATGGCACGAAAGAAGCAGAAGGTAGTGAACAGTAGCGGTAAGCGAAAGACTGCTGTTGCTAGAGCCACTGTCAAGGCAGGTAAGGGTAGAGTCCGAGTCAATAGCGAACCTATTGCAATTATGCAGCCACAACTTGCACGTCGCAAGGCGATGGAACCTGTAATCATTGCAGAGGCCATGGATCGCATGTCTAAGGTGGATATCAATATCCATACTCATGGCGGTGGAGTCATGGGTCAGACTGATGCTATTCGTACCGCCATCGCTAGAGGCTTAGTTCACTATAATGGTGGAGCCGAAGGAATTGACGAAGAACTCAGAGATGAGTATTTGAGATTTGACCGCAGTCTTCTGGTTAACGATCCGCGCCGCAAGGAGCCCAAACATCAATTGGGTCGTGGTGCGAGGAAGAAGAAGCAGAAGTCGTACAGGTGAGGTGATAGAATGATTATTCCAGTAAGATGTTTCAGTTGTGGTTCAGTGATTGCAGACAAGTGGGAAGAGTGGAAAAACCACCTTTCTGCAGGTATGAGCGTTTCCGATGCTCTCGACGAGGTCGGATTGATGCGCTATTGTTGCCGCCGTCTGTATGTATCCCACGTCGATCTTATCGACGAGGTAGCACCATTCTCTACTTCACAGCACTGAAAAGAGCAAGGTTGTAGGGAACACTTGGGGCCCGTAGGTTAGCTTGGCCAATACTTGGCGGCTGGGGGCCGTCAGACTCCGGTTCAAATCCGGACGGGCCCACCAAATTTCGATTGTTAATTCGCCCGGTTTTTGTTTTTGACCAAGAAAATAACCGATAGCAAAAAACAGTCCTTCATAAGTGAGAACAAGCAGAGTTGAGATATGGGCTCAGTCTTTCTTGATACTGACATGCGATATGATACGCATGGGAGCCTAGTAGATGAAGCATATCGGACATGTGAAGAGATAACCCGTAATGCATCTACATCATTCATGCGTTCATTCAGATACCTCGATGCTGCAAGGAAAAAATCAGTATTCGCACTCTATGCGTTTTGTCGCCGTGCAGATGATATTGTAGACGGTGATTGGCAACCAGATGTAAATTTGTCACACCTTGACGATAAAGCCGCAGATAGAGCGATTCAGTTGAGCGTGGACCGGCAAAGTGAATCTTCATACTCCCCTATCGAATATCATCAGCGAGTTAGATCATTACTATGGTTCCACGAAAATCTCGACTCTATTGAAAGTGGGGGAAAAGTATCCCACCCAATTTTCATTGCTCTCCAAGACACCCTGTCAAGATATCCTGTTTGTATTAGCGATTTACGAACTCTGTTAGAAGGGATGGAAGACGACTTGTTCCCAACCCAGTACCAAACATTCGAAGACATGCGATCTTATTGTTACAAGGTCGCCTCCACGGTTGGCCTGGCATTAATCGAAATCTATGGGTATTCAGATCCTAATGCGAGAAAGCATGCCGAGGAGATGGGTATTTTTCTTCAAATGGTCAATGTACTCCGTGATATCGAAGAAGACATGGCCAGAGGGCGAGTATACCTTCCACTTCAGGAATTAGATAGATTTGGCATCAGCGTGAATGAGTTGAACAATCAAGAACTTGCAAGAACAAATCGTTGGCAGGAATTCATGCGCCATTATCTTCATCGAACTAAGGTTCATTCTTCAGAGGGGATGAAACTTCTACCCCTGTTGGATTCCAAGGCAAGAAAGTCTCCTGAAATGATGTGCTTGGTGTATACTGAGATTCTCAGAGAAGTGGAGCGAAGAAGAGGAGATGTCTTATCTTCTAGAGTAAGCCTTGGCTTCATGCGCAAGGTACGCTTCGCTCTATCTGCGCTAGGCTTGTGGTCATTGACAGTTTGAACTAAGTTCAACCTTGGCTATTGTTTCCAAATACCCAGTGAATCTCTCAAGGCAGGCTCAAGATTTTCGTGAACGAACTTGTACCCAGATTCTTGCAGTCTCTTAGGCAAAACGTGTTGACCTTCAAACAACAACGGCCCCGCGAGCTCTCCAAACAATATCCTCATCGAAATCTTTGGAATAGGTGCAAAGGCAGGACGTCTCAGGACTTTACCGAGAGTCTTTGCGAATACCTTCTGTTGAGCCGGTATTGGTGCAGTGAGGTTGTAAGCGCCATTGGTATTTTCAGTCATCATGAGGTGATGCATGGCATACACTTGATCATCCATCGAAATCCATGACATCCATTGCTTGCCCCCTCCGATCTTTCCACCACCCCCAAGTTTCCAGGGAAGTAGCATCCTACCAAGTGCGCCCCCTACTGCAGATAATACAATTCCAGTTCTAATATTGACAACTCTCACCCCAGATCTTCTTGCAGAATCCGCATAAGATTCCCAAGCTTGGGTTGTATCGGACAAGAATCCTTCACCTGGAGAACTCTCTTCGGTTAATTCTTCATCTCCGCGATTTCCATAGTATCCAATAGCACTAGCAACCATGAAAACTTCGGGCTTCTTTTCAAGATTTGAGATTGTATCTGATAGGAGAGTGGTCGAGTTTTTTCTTGAAGAGACGATTTTCTCTTTACGCTTCTTTGTCCACCTTTTGTCGCCAATCCCAGTTCCCCCTAGGTGAATGATGATGTCAAAACCTTCGATACTGGAAGCATTGATGATTCCCTCATCTGGGCTCCATTGAATTTCATTTTCCTTCGTTTTTGCTTTCCTTCTAACCAAGCGCCACACATCATGTCCACCGGTGTCCAAAAATGCGGCCAATTGAGTGCCAATCAGCCCTGAAGAACCGGCAATGAGAATTTTCTTTCTTGGAAGGTGTGAAAATTGGCCGTGTCTTTCCATATCTCGAATCAATCGCACTTCTCGAGCTTTGAACATTCGTTCGATACGCTTCCGTACCATACGTCCCCCAAACAATCTTCCTAACGGGCCTAATGGCAATCTGTAATCGACATGATCTGATACTGTAGTTGTGTTTCCCTGTTGTTTGAAGTGATGGATATGATGCCATGATTTGAATGGCCCCTTTCGCATTATATCTTCGAATTTGTGAGGTGGTTCGTAAC
Organism: Yoonia sp.; assembly: GCA_964230945.1. Taxonomy (GTDB): domain Archaea; phylum Thermoplasmatota; class Poseidoniia; order Poseidoniales; family Poseidoniaceae; genus UBA226. The sequence goes on along the minus strand of CAXRJJ010000004.1, from coordinate 37,814 downwards.
CAAGATGCTCTGAATCCCAAGTCATTTTGATTGGACCCATAGGGAATCTGAAGATACGACGAGACCCATTGTTTAGGTTGTCATCAGCGCGAACCACTTTGGCAACTTCCCAAGGCGGCATCAACCGTTGAAAAGCACCTTTTCGCTCATGCCAATCAAAAACCTTTGATAGCGGAGATTCAATAATAGTGCTGTGTTCATATCGCATATTTTTCACCTCAATTATATTCGCTCAACAATAGAGCATCATGAGCCCATCTGCTCAGATATTCCTCTACTTTCAGTTTCCTTCTCGTATTTGCAGAAGACATGTATCGAACCTTGCCGAAGATTGGCCTCTCAGGGCCCCAAGCACGGTCATGCCGACCCATCACCCAGAATATACCCGTGTAGGAATTCGGGTCGCGCCCATCCAAGGCCCATTTATCGTTCAATTCAATCATCCAATTTGCAGCAGTTTCTGGATTAGGGGCCCATTCTAGGATTCTTTTCCCCCATATCATCCGTAGATAGTTGTGAATGAGACCCATTCTCCTCAATTGCCGTTGGGCTGCATTCCACAATTCATCATCAGTTTGGGCATTTTCTAACTGCTCAAGCGAGTAACTCTGTCGAGGGTCACTCTTGTGTTTTTCAAGAGACTTCTTTGCCCAGTCGGGAATTGAGTCAATCGAGGTATGGTTGTGATTGTAAAATGCGAAATTGAAACCTAGTTCTCTCCAAGTAATGATCTGATCGAGAAACGCTTCAATTGCTTCTGAGAGACCCCACCACCCTGAACGAGATCCGCGCCGTCCAGGGTCAATGTTTGTACTACTCCACCCTTCACGTTCCAAAATATGGTTGACAACTTCAATCGTAGATATGTGCCCAAAATGGAACCAAGGCGATAATCCGCTGGCTGAGCCATTAGACAAATTGTTTCGATCGGTATGGTATCTATCTAGCCCATCATTCACGAAACGAGATAGGCGTCGAAGCGCATCAGTTCTCCCTCCAATCATCGAAGGAACGGCAGCGACAGAATGGTCGATGTCTAATACCTTCAAAGCCTCTTGCCCAACACTTCCACTTTCAGAAACACGCCACATCCATTCGAGAGGTGTTGATTTGACATCGCATGAACTTAGTAGAAAATCAAAAGCCTCGTTACTCATTGAAAGATCATGCTCTACTTCTGTAGGGTCATATGCAGGAATATTTTTCCATGCGTCGACAAAATTGTCGTGTAAATATCTACGAAATGAATGAGCTGTTGGAAAACTACGTCCAGCATCCGACATTGAAAAGACTCCATTGCTATCAATCGCTTCCAAGCGGACTTGGACTTTCTCCTTGGCAATTTTGATGATTTCGTATGGATAGTAGGTTGGAAACAAATCTGTGACTATTACAGAGGCCTTCTCAGCAAGCCTTTGCAGCAACCCAGTTCCAGATTGCAATGGTGTTGAAACCCATGGAATATATCTGATATTCCGCTTCTCAAACATTTGCTGATTTTCAATCAGGCCTTGAATCATGAATGTGAGAATTCGGTCGTTAGCAAACTTGTGCCTAGTAGAGACCGCTTCGATGACTAACAACGGTTTACCTAATTCCTCTGCTAATTCTACCGCCCTTTGCAGGGCAGAGTTGTAGTTTAATCGCCTAGTTGCAATCATCCAATAAAGAACAAATTCTCCATTTTCATTGAAATCATGCTCGTTTAGAACATGCTTACGGCTATCGCATACGGGATTCATGCAGATGCCTCCGATCCAAGGTGCACCATGTACGGGCGCATGCGTATTGGGGCCATGTCCAAGGAAAATAGAGAACTAGAATCGTTTAATCCAGCGCTTGCCAAGAATTCCATGACATCGCTAATCCAATCTAGCCCTTTCATTTCTTCAATTCCAAAGAAACCAGCATCGCTGATTTCATCTGTACAGATTCGAAGAACATGTTCATCCACATCTACTCTGTACACTATGAAGATACAGACCCTTCCATTGTGCACAGTTTCACGAATCCCCATGACTCCTGAGACTTGCCCTTCAAGGCCACATTCTTCTGATAATTCACGTAGTATTGCATCAGCTGGCAATTCATCCTGGTCAACAAATCCTTTCGGTAACCCCCACTTTCCAGAGTAGGGTCCCTTTGCCTCTTGGACGAGTAAAATTTTGTTTCTGTGAACGACCACCGAAGCGACACCAAGGTCTGCATCGACGGAACGCATGAAGATTATCGGTACTGAATCAGTTATAATGCAGTGTTTTCCTTCATTATGAGTTTCAACACGCCTTTATGTAGTGAAACTCGATGAGATGTGTTATGGTGATGACCAAGGATTCCAAACGCAACCTACACGATATGGTTGAGTCCGACGCTATGCTGCCTACCGAATCGGGCAACTTTCGAGTGCGAGTCAAAGTCGACCAGGGCAAGGAGCACTCCTTGTTGTACACGGGCTTGAATTCTACAACCATTCCATTGGTAAGAATCCATTCTGAATGCCTTACAGGCGACGCATTTGGTTCTTTGAAATGTGATTGTGGGCCACAATTAAAACGCGCTATGGAAACGATACAATCTGAGGGTTCAGGAGCGATTGTCTACCTTCGTCAAGAAGGTCGAGGAATTGGCCTCCATGCAAAGATCAAGGCTTATGCATTGCAAGATCAAGGTATGGATACATTGGACGCCAACCTCGCTCTTGGTCACCCTGCAGATGGACGCGATTATTCTATTGCAGCCAAGATTTTACTTGAGAATGGTATCGATGAGGTGCGCTTAATGACGAATAATCCCCACAAAATCGAAGGTTTGGAGAAACATGGTGTCAAAGTGGTTGAACGAATACCGCATATTACCGGAGTGGGAGAGGAAAACAAGCATTACCTCGAAACTAAGGGGCGTAGAATGGGGCACATGATTTAAAGCCTCTATTTGCGATTAATAATTAACAAAGGTGGTAATGTGGCGTCTTCTTTAATCGGTCAAAAAGCACCCGAATTCACTCTACCCACTTCTGATGGCTCTTCATTCAGCCTTTCTGATTTAGATGGTTCTTGGAAGGTGTTGTTCTTCTATGCAAAGGATGGATCACCCACATGTAAGAGGGGATGCTTGAATTTCAAACAACAATATGAGTTGTTTCAATCGCTAGATCCACCGGTGCAAGTCGTGGGTATTAGTCAAGATTCTGTGAGAGACCACGCAGAGTTCAAACAACAATTGGGGTTGCCCTTTCCATTGCTCTCAGATGAGAATAGAGAAGTTGCTGAATCTTACGGAGTACCTCTGTTTCTAGGTCGTTTTCCGGCCAAGTCTTCTTTTGTAATTGGGCCTGATAGAACAATCCATCATTGCTATGATTGGCTGTTCAGACCACGCCGCCACGTTGCAAGGATATTGTCATCTTTGACCTCAGTCACCAAGGGGGATTGAACTTGTCCTGGAAGCAAGTATTGATGGATGCTGGATTAAGTGAAAGAGAATCAGATGCGGTGATAATTCTCTCCTCTAATGATCGCTTGAGAGCGAGTGAGTTGGCAAAGGAACTCGGTACAACAAGATTGGATGCTTACAATTCACTTTCTAGATTACAGGAAATGGGTATAGTCCTAGTTTCTGCTGAGAAACCTATGAAATTCAGTTGTGAATCATTAGACCTTGTTATCAAAAAATTGATTGAAATGCAGAGAACAATGTTGAAGCGTACAGAAGAAGGATTAGCAGAATTAGAAGGGACAATCACCGATTCAGCCACGAGACTTTCTTCCAAGAAAGATACTCTAGAACCGCGCTTTGCTGTTCTCAAGGAAAGAACTAACATTTTCAACAAAATCAAGAAAATGGCAATTGATGCAGAAGAAGCGATAGTTTTGTTGCTTGGTCAATTTGGTATTTTGCATCTATGCCGTTCAGACGCATTAGCTGAAGTAAATTCTGCAGCCCAAAGGGGAGTTGTTGTCAAGGTTTTATCTCACTTGGATCGAAGAACCATTCGTTTCTTTGGAGAACTCGACGAGTCGATATCCATTAGACACTCTGACGATGTTAGTTCCCTTGGGGCATTGATGGATGAGGCCGAAGTATTGCAATTCCTTCAGGTCGAAGAGAATCCAGTCGGTCGCGGTAGAGATGATGCCGCTCTTGTTATCGAATCAGAATCATTTGCAACAACGCAGAGAGATTTGGTCGAGGCGATTTGGGAGGATGCAATCGACTTCGAAATCGCCAGAGTGAGATATACCGAAGAGAAGATTGTAGATCCTCTTAGGTTGACTGTAGGTGAGGGTTCCTTCTTGGACAATTTTAGAACAGCATTAGGATTTACTGGCGAGTTACCAGACGAAGATACCCCCTTTGATCCCAATAACTTCTTGGCTTCCGGTTCCGAATTGAATGAAGCCAGATTGATTTTGCAGGGTGGAAAGTTAGAGAATCTCAGGGCGCTTGGGATAGACCTTGGCGGTATGTTGAGACAAGTCGGAAACCGAATTGGACGAGAGTTAGCATTCACCCTTCGATCAATGGAAGGCCATGTGGAATTTTTGAATGAGATGATGGATTGGTGGGAACACGCAGGACTAGGAGAAATCGACTATGATTTAGATCCAGCATTCCATGTAAAGGTGCATTTGAATCATCAGGAATCTTCTGGAGACATGATACCATTGACTGAGTTGGATGATGGAATAATCGAAGGCGCTCTGCGCACTAGGTATCCAGAAGATGGCGATGTAATCATCAAGCGAGAGGATGGTGAAGGAGAGGAATTCAGCAGATATCTTCTGTTGTTTCAGGGCGACGACTTGATTGAAATGAAGGAATGAATATGCGGGCGTTTACATTCTTTAGATTCATGCGTCAAATCCTCAGGAACAAGCCTGCTGATTTGGATTGGATTCAGAAGCGTGGTTTGCTAGCAGTAAAACTGACCCAAATCTTTGCCCTGCGTTCAGATATTTTGAGCGAAGAGAAGTGTAAGCAGTTACAACAATTATACCAACATGCAAGCAAAATTCCCTCAGAAAACGTATTCGAGAATATCAGAAATAGTGCGCCCGAAGGATTTCTTGAGGCATTTGAATCAATAGACAAGGAGCCGTTAGCTGCTGCTTCTATTGGCCAAGTTCACCGAGGGAAATTAACCACTGGAGAAGAAGTAGTCATCAAGGTGGTCAAGGCAAAATATGCTTCAAAATTCAAAAAAGATGTCAAGAGAATGCGTAGGTGGTTACGCTTCATGCTATTTTTCATGCCCAAATTGCGCAGAGTAGGAAACCCAGTTGCATTGTTGAATCATGTTGCGGATTACACGACTAGAGAATTAGATCTCAGGAATGAAATCAGCGGCGCAGAGGAATTGATTCAAATCAAGGAAAATATTGCTGAAGATTTCCCAATGCCTCTATTGAAGTTTCCAAAATATTGGCCTGAGTTATCAAATGAACATGTCTTGGTTTCTGAATACATCGAGGGCTCTTCATTGGAAGAGGAAATGGACAAAGGCAGTCTTGAGTGGGATACTTTGCTAGAGTTGTTTAGAATCCATGGTGCTTTTCTTTTCGGTATGGGAACATTCCATGGTGACTTGCATCCTGGAAATTGTCTAATCAATACCCAAGGTCAGTTCGTATTCATCGATAATGGTGCCATTTGTCACGCTCCTCGAAAGGTCAATTTGGCATTGTTCAATTTCTTTGATCACCTTGCAAAGGGGGAACGACAAAGCGCCTTTGAATCGTTGATGAGTATGTCTGATGTAGAATTGAAGCCGCACAGGGTTAAGCAATACATGGACGAAATGACGAAGATATATGCTGACTTTGAGAGTAAGTCTGTAGGGGAACAAAGTTTGACTCAGATTATGATGAAGACTGTACGCGCAGCAGTAGAATTGGCTAAGGCAAATTTTGGTGAAGAAGGCTTCCCAATCATCAGGGCGTTGATGTATATGGATGGTTTAGTAATCAGATCGCACCCCGAAGTCAAACTCATTGAATCCATGGGACCTTACCTTGAAGAATTCCGCAATGGACTGAAAATTCCGAGCCTTGTTAATGATAGAGTAAAAACACTTCATTATAAGTCAACGCAGAAGAATACGGGGTATGTCTGCTGATGTTAATCATAAGGTAATCATTGTTGGCGCAGGTCCTGGAGGACTTGCGACATCGCTATTGCTAGCTCAATCTGGAATAGATGTGACAATAATAGAAAAAGAAGAGATGGTTGGAGGAAGAACCCATGTGTGGGAGAAAGATGGCTACAGATTTGATAATGGCCCAACATTTTTCCATTTCCCTGAAGTCATTGAAGAGATATTCCAAGCAATAGGAAGAGATGCCCATCAAGATCTAGGATTGATTCCAATCGATCCAAATTATCGATTGGTGTTTGGATCGGGAGGTTCAATCGATGCAACTTGTGATCTTGATTTGATGACAGAGCGAATTCGAGAATTATCCGGAGACAAGAATGCTGAAGGATTCAGGCACTATATTGAAGATAATCGCAAGAAGTTAAATCGTTCAAGACTGACCTTACAATCTCCCTGGAATTCAGTCACCAATGTATTCAGTCGTAGAGCATTGAGTGCCGCTACAGTACTTCGCCCATGGAAATCAGTCGCTTCTGACCTTGAACAGAAATTCCCTGATCCAAGGATTAGATTGGCAATGAGCTTCCAAACCAAATACTTGGGAATGAGTCCATTCCATGCTCCTTCACTGTTTACTATCCTATCTTACCTAGAATACGCTCATGGTGTATTCCACGCAGAGGGTGGTCTTGGACAGATATCAGTTCGAATGGCTGACATCGCTCGCGAAATGGGGGTAGAAATTCGACTTGGTGAGAAGGTCGAGGAAATGTTGTTTGAGAGTGAAAAGAGTCGCACTATAACGGGTGTAAGAACCTCTCAAGGTACCTATCATGCTGACAAGGTTGTGGTCAATGCTGATTTTGCTACTGCTATGAAAGGTCTTGTTCCAGACAGTAAGAGGAAGAAGTGGAGTAACAAGAAACTCGACAAGAAGGGATATTCATGTTCTACTTTCATGCTCTATCTCGGAATTGACAAGTTATACGCTGAACAACCCCATCACCAGATTTATGCTGCTGAAGATTACGAATCTAACCTTGATGCCATAGTCAACGGTGATGTACCATGGGAAGATCCTTCTGTATACGTACAGAATGCTAGTGTTACAGATCCTACGATGGCACCTGAAGGGCATTCAACTCTCTACGTATTGGTGCCAGTTCCAAACATGAAGCATGACATTGATTGGGATTCAATAAAGGACGATTACCGCGACGTCATCATAAGTCAGATGGAGAAGTTAGGATTCAAGGATGTTGAGAAACATATCAAGTCAGAGACTATTGTAACGCCAAAGGATTGGGGAGAGAGAAGCATCTATCGCGGGGCCGTGTTCAACCTTGCTCACAATATTCGACAGATGCTTTGGATGAGGCCAAATAACAGATTTGAGGAGTTTGATAATGTCTACATCGTAGGCGGAGGAACCCATCCCGGTAGTGGACTGCCAACCATCTATGAAAGTGGAAGAATTTCAAGCAAGTTGATTTGTGCAGATTTGGGGATTGTTCCAGATTGGAACGGGGTAGATACCTGGTTCCCAACTATGCGCCTACCTAAGTCGGTCCGTAGAAAAAAGCGAACTACCGGTTCTCAAATCAATGTACCACCACAGGGAACTCCTTCCTGATAGGCGGGTATTGAATGAAGCAAATTTTCAATCGAATGAGCGAACTGAGCGTCGCTTATCCAAAGCGTTCTCTAGCGATTATTGTAGCATTCATCTTTTGCTTGATGCCAATGGCTATGCACATCAATTTCGACAATAGCCAAGATGCCTTTTTTCCTGACAATGAGACTGTAAGATTGTTGAATGAGATAGAGGATGATTTCCAAGCATCGATAGATTTCATTCGTTTCATTGATTATTTCGATGCAGGCGCATTAAAGGAGAATTCTACTTGGGAGCAACTTGCAACTCTCGAAGCAATCCTTCTAGAAGATGCAAATTTGGTTGAGTATCAGTATCCATTATTTGGAGTTCAGGCGAATAGCGGGATGGCTAGTGCAGCAATGCAATGGCAGCGCTTCCAAGACCCTGTTATTGCGGCTCAATGGATGGATGAACTCAAGGCTGATATTTCGGATTTGATGGTATCAAACAATGAAACTCGTGCAGGGGCACTCCAAAACTTGAGCATCAGCGCTCAATCGATTTCGACGCCTACTCAGATACAGCCTAGTGAACTGAGGAACTGGAGTGCAGGGAACCCTGAAGAGTGGTTATTGAGAATCGATGATGAGCAGAATATTTCAGCAGATCTCGCAATGATGCTCGGCCAATTGAATACAATGTTACAGGGAGAAAACAGTAGTGAAATCACTCCGGTCACAAGTCCGATAATTCAGAAATTAGGTATTCTGATGGGAATGCAATCAATCGATTATCGAGCCATGTTGATTGCCTGTCTACCCGCTGCTGATATTGATGAACCATGGCTTTCTGACGGTCCCGCATTAACTACATTCGTTGTAGTGACAGACCCTGCGGAACATGGCGAGGAAGTGCTTGACAAAGTGCAAGATAAAATCACAATATGGGCTAACGATTTGGGAACTAAGGCTGAGAAGGAGACTGGAGATTCGGGCATTTCGGTATTTTCATTTTCCCAACTCTCAACTGGACAAAATGCCAATCTCGGTACAGAATTAGCGATACTGAATTCTTTGTGTCTGCTATTATTGGGTTTTATTCTGTGGACAAAATTCCGCAGTCTTAGAGATACTGCTTACGTGTTGATATTGACTGTTCTAGCAATATTAGCTACATACGGAACAGCGGGCCTGATCACTTTCGCAGGAGGTGCCATGGTATTCAATGCCGCAATGAATTCGATACCCATCCTCTTGTTGGCAATCGGTGTGGATTACGGATTACATGTCGTTGCTAGAATCAGAGAGGTTCTGCAGGAGACGGAGAAGAACGATCCTCAGGGAAGAAAGACTCTGAAAGATTTCTCCGATGATGCCAGAAGAAAGGCGATTCGTAGTGGAACAATTCTCACATCCGCTGCCTTGATGGTGGCTATTTTCACAGATATAGTGGGTTTCCTTTCATTTCGCTTTTCTTCTCAACAGTTCTTGGTATCTTTTGGTACTGTAATAGCCATTGGTTTATTGTTCATCTACCTGTTGAGCATCACCGCTTTACCAGCACTTCTCACGTTGCTGCCACCCAAACGTTTGCCATTAGAGAAATCTGGTAAGAATGAGATTGGTCCAGTTTCTAAATGGCTTGGCTCATTGACTGCTAAACCAGTTGCTGTAATTGTGGTGACTGTATTGATATCGATTCCGATGTTCTTCGGATTTCAGCAATTGGAGGTTGGGTTTGATACTAGAGATAACTTCGATGAGTCAGTTCCTGTGGTTGCAGATTTCCTGATGATTTCTGATGAATTTCAAAGTAGTCCATCTCCACTATATGTCGTATTGGATGGTGAGATTATTTCTCAACAAGGACGGGAAATCTATCATCAGGTCATTGAAGTATTGAATGGAACTGAAGAAATGAGTGGGATACCAATTGGCATTTGGAGTGTTTTGGAAGAGGCTAGGACTTCGAACGTAGAACTTGACGGATTGTTGAACAGTCTTGATGATGAATCTTCATGGTCATCTTTGGAATCATGGCTACAGACTGATGAAGGAAGGAATATTTCTTCTTCCAATTTGAATTCAGATTCTACTCGAACTATCATTTCCTTCCAAGCAGCAACTCTAGATTGGAAGGCAACCGAAGAATTCCAGGTAGAACTGAGTAAATCTTTGACAGATATCGCAGAAGATCAGGATACTTCACATCAAATTCGTCTTTCAGGGCGTTCATTGATTCTAGCGCAAGTAACTGCTGATGTTGCCGATTCAGCAATAATTTCTACCGCTACCGTTGCGGGCGTTATTCTTCTGATGTTGATTGGAATCAATACCATCCGCAAAGGGAATTTAGCTCAAGGAGCCGCTCGTGGTTTTGTTACATGGGTGCCTCTGATGGTCGTGGTTGTTTGGGTCTATGGAATAATGGGGCTTACTGGATACCAATTGAATTCACAGACGGTGACTATTGGCGCCTTGACATTGGGTCTTGGGGTGGATTACGCTGTTCACTTGACTACAAGAATGGAAGAGGAAGTTGAGCATTCTCCGACTAGTGATCCTGCCGAGTGGGTCACAACTTCAACCGCAACAACAGGTAGAGCGATGTTTGGTGCTGCATTGACGACTGCTGGTGGTTTTTCAGTGTTGAATTTCTCATCTCTTGTTCCCCTGCAGTTATTTGGACAAGTATTTGTGGTGGCAATCATACTTGCTTTGGTCTCGAGTATTTTCGTCCTCCCAACCCTTTATTCGCCATTTTTGAAGAAAGATGCGGAGAAATTGCTTGCTGAAATGAATCAGAAAACAGTAGGCGAAGAAGAGTAAGCAACACAATTTCAGCCATTACATTGGGGGGTCATCCCTATGAGTGATGGCATGATGGCCAGCCATGCGTTCGCGCGGCCCTTGTTCAACACTGCTGATATCTTTACTAATGCTGAGTGCTTTATTCAGCGTCATGATTCCTGTAACTGCAACCACCCCTGTTTCTGGAACCATTTCTACTAATGTTGATTGGTCTGGCGATATTTTGCTCACCGATGACGTTTATGTCGAACATGGTGTTACACTAAATCTCAAACCTGGAACCATGGTCAATGCTGCCGAGTATTCAATAACAATCAATGGAACTTTGACGGCTACAGATTCAGATCTTCTATCTACTCTTTCTAGCGATTCTGGAAACCACACATCTACTATCGGGATGTGGACAGGAGTAATCATCAATATTGGCGGTAGTGCCACACTAACTAATGTTAACATCAGCAATGCAAAGACGGCATTGAACATCCAAGGATCAGCAACATTGAGCGATGTTTCTGTTTCTGATTCGATTATTGGTGTTGAAGTTGATGGAACTGGGACGATAGATGACTTGTCCTGCGCCTCTATCAACCTCGAGTGTCTACTTGTGAAGGGAGCTGCGGATGTAGATGGAGTTGTAGCTAATTCAGTAGGGTCTGGACTTGTATCGACAGGAGATATGGATGCAGTAAACATCGAAGTATCAGATGCAGGTGTAGGAATGTCGATAACTTCTGAAAGCAACGATTATTCTGCTTTGACAATTTCAGATACAAATACTGCGCTTGTCGTAAGAGGAGTAACTACGGCTAGTGTAGATGATTTGAGTGGAACTGGGATACAATTGCTACTTGATTCCGGAGATAGTTCTGGCTTCGTATTGAGTAATGTAAGTGCAGACGCCAACCGCGCAGTCAGGGCAGAAGGCTCTGACTCATTAGAAATCAAGGACTCTTCTTTCAACGGAAGTAGGGATGGTAATTCAATGATCGATGTCAGTACCACCGGAACTTTCAGCATGAGTGATGTTGAATTGACTAATGCAAGCACTGCGCTTGATTTGAGAGGAAGCGGAATGCACACAATCGACTCGGTAGTTGCCGAAGCTGAAGATGTTGTTTTGAGTGCAACGGGCACTGGAGCAGTCTCATTAAGCAACTTTGCAGCGACAGCCGAAGGGCAAGGTATTCGAGTCAGTGGTGCAACTCTAGATGCAGAAGGTATCGACATTTCAGGTGGCTTAGATACCACCATAGGAATTAGATTGGCTACTGGTGAGCATTCTCTTGAAGACGTAGTATTGAGCAGGCAGTATTCGGCTGCAGACACAACTTCTCTAGGAATTGAACTCGTGTGGGCAACTTTACTCTGTCAAGACATTACAATTGAGGATTATGCGAATGGCGTTCGAGCGTATAGGTCAAGTATGGATTGTGATAATCTTGAAATCTCGAATGGTCGAGATACAGGATTGGAAATTGAGGGCTCGGCAGTTTCAGTATATGGGGTTCTTTCAACCAGTTTGCACGATATTGGGGCGAATTTGATTGATTCATCAACCTTGCACGCTGAGTCTTGGCAAAGTAACCTGCATGACGATGTGTCGAATATCGATGGCGGCTCAACTGCTACAATTCGTTTCCTTGAAGCCGGTAACACCGCAGGCTTTGATGCAATTGGAGATGGGACCCTAGTTTGGGGTTCCAATGTTACTCCTACTCTTGCAGTATCAAATAGTCATCAATTGATTGAAACATCAATCAAAACGGTTGACCTATCAGGTGACCCATTGGCTGCAGAAGTGCAAGTTGAAGGCTTCACTTTCTCTACCGGAGCTTCAGGAATAGTGACTATACCTCTACGTTCTACAGGAAGTCTTGTTGTTGCTACCAGCGGCTCTGCTGGTGCACAGGCCACTTTGATTGGCGGAACCTCTGATCAAGAACTCGCTCTTCCAGCAATACCTGAAGGGGACTGGACCATCACTTCAGGAAACCACGTCGTACTTGGCCCATCTATTGGTGGAGAGTGGCATACGGTCAACGGGAATCTGACGATTGAAACAGGTGCTAGTTTGTTGTTGCAAGGGACTGCTTTGGAACCAACATTTCTTGAAATGAGTGGTAATGATAGAACCTTCACAACTTTAGGAACAGGGCAATTGATTGGTGATGGAGGGGCCTTAATTAATGCGGAAATGAACGTAGACACTCAGTCTCCGTTCACAGGCCAAGGAAATGGATTGTTCATCGATTCAGATGTTGTTTGGAATTGTTCCTCTTCTTCAGATATCACCCTAGTTCACTTTTTGTCAAATTTGAGTCTTGGAGAAGATTGTGATGTTACTTCGACTAGTGGCACGATTGCTTCAGACCCGCAACTTGGCAATGGTGCAAGCCTATTGTTGCGTAGCGTTCTTTCCATCGTGGTTTTGGATAAGGGAGATCCAGTAGTTGGTGCTTCATTAGCCATTGACGGAGAGAGCTTTAGCAGCGATGTGAATGGAAGGGTGGTTTACACCTCTGATGCTAGGGAAATCACAGAGTCAGGAAGTACTTGGGGCGGCTCGAAGACAGTTATTATGCAATCAAATGGATTGATGGATATGATGATGTGGGATACAAATTCCACACTTTCCAAGACATTCATTGCCTCTACAGTTGATTCTGGAGTTCAAGACGATTGGGTCATTCTTGAATCTGCATGGAGTCCGTATTATCTAGCCGATGATTTGACCATTTCCGAAACTGCAACATTGACACTTAACGACAATGCACAATTAGTCGTTGCAGATGATGTAAGTATAACCCTTGAAGGAACAATAACTGCGGGCGCAGGAACAATCCAGAGTTCGGGTGCTACCCCTTGGAATGGAATAACTTTGGAAGGAGTTCAGGCTAAGTTACATCTTGCCTCAACCCATATTTTGGGTGCATTGTTACCTGTAAAGGTCAACGGTGGAGAAGTTCTATCAGAAAATGGAACGTTTGTTTCAGGAACAGATGGATTGATTTCTGCTACCTATTCCGGTTCTTCGGTCTCAATCACATTGATTGATTCGGAGTTGAGATATGGTGGACAGAATTGCATCAGAGTGGCTGGCGCAGGAGTTGAGTTGAATATTCAAGATACCACACTTTCGGAGTGTGGAGATTATGGCTTGTGGGCTACTTTAGCCACATTGGATATCAATGGCCTTACAGTTGAAGGGGGAAGCCAAACTGGAGTTACTTTGGCCGATGTTGAAGGAAGCATCAGTAACTTAGATGCAGCATCTCACAATGGAACCAATAGTTCTCTCGAGTTGAGTCAACAAGATGAGAAGTTGTCCATGCGCAATCTGATTCTATCCCCTGCTGCAAAACTGTGGGATTGTTCATTTGGCGGGAATGCAATTACTTTCAGTGAAATCAACGATGGCTTTGCCAATTGTCCTAATGGCGAAGATGAGACAAAAATGTCCACTTCAGATCCAAGTGTTGAAACGCATTCTTTCGAATGCGACTCCGGCGACAGTGTAGCAATTACCCTAGTGAATGATGGCGCTCCAGATTGTATTGATTCCAGCGACGAACCAATGGGAGATACGGATGCTGCGATGGTTGTTTCACAAAGCCGATGGATAGATTTGGTTGGATTGGAAGTTTCTGGTGCTCCGGCGCTTGAAATCGATTATTCCGCGGGGCAGTTGTCGGAGTTGAATTTGACAGGCGGTGCTCATGGCTGGAGCCCAGGCACTGCAATTAGTGTAGAGCACAACAGAGGTTCTGCAGCGCTAACCATCAGCGACTCTGAGATTTCAGGATATTTCTACGGAATATTCCTCATGGGATCCGCTGGAGATGAATTTAACCACCCCGTTGAAAGTACGAACAATGTCATTAATTCTGACACCGCAATTTTCTGTTATGATTTACCATTCGTCTCTACAGATGATGTACTTTCAGGTTCTGTTTCATGCAGTTCTGAAAATGAAATAGAAAGTAAGTTGGTTAACTCCGTATTTACCTCAATCGAGGCAACTTGGGGCGCGGAGATAGTCGCATGGGAAGAGTACTCGATTTCGATGATGATGTTCGGCACAGCAATAGATGCCAGCGCATCAATCACAGTAGATAATCCGGCTTGGTGGACGTCCACCTACACCTTCTCCAATCAGGGCTCAGAATGGGACATTCTTCTCCCAGTATTTGTTGCTGGAAATAATGAGTCCTATGATTTGCAAACTGCACAATTGAGTGCTTCAGGGCCGGGAAGTTTGCCATTCACGTCAAGCATTGATTTGAGTTCAGGCTCAGCACGCGAACTAACCTTTACTCTGATTGGAAATACCGAGCCTAGCGCCCACATTGCATCACCAGATGCAGATCAGAAGTATAGTGTACTAACCAATGTTAGTTTTGAAGGAGTTGCTAGTGATACCCAAAGTTCCGACGAAGCCTTGACTCACCGTTGGGAGGTACAGGATAGCATTGGAGATGTAATTTGGAATTCTAACGAAGCGAGCCCGACTTGGGAAGACCTTGAGGTTGGAGATTACTTGGTTCGATATACGGTAACTGACGAACATGGTATGTCTAGTTCAGATTCAGTATCCTTTGTTGTCACCTATCATGATTCAGACGGAGATTGGGTATCGACTTGTGATGAGGAACATTGGTTCGATACTACTACTGGAAACAAATGTGGACATGATTTGGTGGATGATGACGATGATAACGACGGAATTATCGATACCCTCGACATTTGGCCCTTAGATCCATGCGCAGATACCGATGTAGACAATGATTTGTTACCAGACGAGGTAGATTGCCCGGCTGGAGTCACAACTGATCTGATTGAAGATAGCGATGTCAAGAGGCTCACTACCAAATCCAGTGACCCAGAAGAGGGAGCCAACATGGGTATGTTGGTTGCATTCATGCTTCTGATTGTCGGAGTATTGCTGGTTGTCAATAGAATGAGAGCCGCTGATGATTGAGGTGTAGAGATGGAACTACCAGACCCCGACCTCGTCGGTGTCTTGATCACTTCGTTGGTTGGAATAGTTGTCCTTTGGGATATCTGGCTGTTGTGGAGACGTTTCGATTCAATTCCAAAAATGGGGCCACTACCGAATGGAGGTCACGCTTGGTCTAGTACTTTGGAGCAAGAGATTGCGCGACATTGGTCCAGCATTCTTGCTTTGACAATCATGATGGCTGCACCTTGGGTTCTTGCTGCTACAACGGATACTTCGACATGGGTCGTTGTTGTATTCGACGTGTTGTTGTTCATTCATCTGATAGGAATGATTCTGCCAAAGAGATACGCAGTAACGAAAACACATCTCTTCAGCGACGGTCAACGACACGAGTGGGATAATCTCAGATTGGCACTCAAACAACCAAGAGGCCGAATTTTGTTGCAGCGAAAGGGCTGGAGTATTTTCGCGCCACTTCCACTTGGGGGGGAACCTTCTGAATTATCCATAGCCAGAGCATGGATTGCTGCTGCCATGATCGGTGGCGAAGAATGGCAAGAAAGATGCAAGGAACTTGGAATAGAAGAGGAATGAAGCAGTTTTGGAGAGAGAGTTATCCCTTCCTCCCTTGTGCGAGTAACATGGAGTGGAGCCGCAGCGAAAATGATCTATTTGTGAGATTGGATCCAGATGAAGAAATACATGCGTCTCTACGATCATTGGCTGATGAAATCGGATTTGATGCGGCAGCGATAACGAGTGGTATCGGTAGAACGCGAAATAATGTCTATGGGTTCATGGATGATGATGGCGTATATCACAAGATGAATCAATCGGCGGCTTGTGAATTGGTCAGCCTTCAGGGAAATCTTGCACGTTTGGAAGATGGCTCTGCATTCACGCATATTCACGTCACTTTGTCGGATGATGACATGGTGGTTCGCGCAGGACATTTATTCGAAGCCGCAGTACATGTGGTTGCTGAAATACATCTGCGAATTTTAGAGCATGCTACGATGATGAGATGTCCAGTAGCAGATTCGGAGTTCATCGCTTTGAAATTCTCCTGATACGAAGCGTAAAATGAAACGGAGGTGGCGCCAAACCATGGGCGAGGTCATCAGTGGCATAACAGGGATGACCTGCGGCGGTTGTGCAAGCAATGTCGAGAAGGCCTTGTTAGCTTTGGAAGGGGTTGCTTCGGCAGAAGTAGACCACGTTTCTGGTATTGCCAATGTTGAGATTACCGGCTCTTTGGAAAAGGAAGTAATGGAGTCAGCGATTCGCAATGCCGGCTATCAAGTTGGAGATGCTTTGCCCTTTGATTGGAAGGATAAGGCGGTCTGGAAGCAATCAGCGCATAACACAAAATGGTGTTTGCTTGGTTGTAGTATAGGCGACTTTGGAACGATTGCAGCATTTCAATTCATTTTCACAGAATCCGGATGGTCACCTATGATGATCATGGCTCTTGCTATGTTCAATGGAATCATGACATCGATTGCTCTGGAGACCATCATTTTGTCATCTCAAATGCCTTTGAATGAGGCGTTCAAGGTGGCGATTGGCATGTCATTAATCTCAATGATTGGAATGGAGGCTGCAATGAATATCGTTGATCTTGTATTGACTGGTGGAGCCATTCTGACTTGGTGGGTGATTCCAATAATGTTGCTTGCAGGATTCTTAACTCCGTGGCCTTACAATTACTGGCGACTGAAGAAGTATGGCAAGTCCTGTCATTGAGTATTGCGAGAGGTTTTCAGCCCTCGGCCCCATCCCCTGTACATGGGCGACGACAGCGGTCCAGATTCTGCTGACAAGGAGGCGCGCAGCGCGTGGCTTGCAGCCCAGATCGCTCATCATTCCCATCTATACTACAATCTTGCAGCACCCGAGTTGAGCGATGCAGAATTCGATGCATTGTGGGACGAATTGAAAGCCTTGGACCCCGATTCCCCGCAATTATCTCGAGTAGGAGCCGATGTTGATCCAGGTTCGGAAAAGGTCTCACATTTGTTCCCGATGAGAAGTTTAGACAAAGCCACCACCGATGAAGAGATTCTACACTTTGCTAATGAGACGACCAAAGGGACTCAACGTTTCACCAGTCAACCCAAATTAGATGGATCAGCGCTTTCCTTGGAATATCGCTTAGGTCGATTGGTAAGGGCGGCAACTCGCGGAAACGGAGACAAGGGGGAAGACGTGACTCGAAATGCGCGCAGAATCCCAAACATTCCTGAGAATTTAGGTGTTGAAGTGGACGCACACGTTAGGGGGGAAGTGGTAATGTCGCTTGCAATTTTTGAGGAAAAATATCGCAAAGTTTCGCCCAACCCCAGAAACCTTGCTGCGGGAGCGTTGCGTCAGAAGAATATCGAAGCAGGCAAGGCGGATGCGGCAGATCTTGTTTTCCAGGCGTATGATGTAAAGTTCCCAACCTCTGAATCAAGGCATCCTGATGCAAACCCTCCACCCAATACAAATCTCGATTCAGAATTGCTTGAGTGGTTGTCGAATACTGGTATGGAAGTTGCTCCATGGCAGGTCCATGAGACTGTAGAATCAATGTGCGAGACAACTATTGTTTGGAGCAAGGTACGAGATTCTCATCCATTTGAGATCGATGGCGTCGTTTTCAAGGTAGACGATTTGACAAAGCGAGAAGAATTGGGAATGACTGCGCATCACCCTCGATGGGCTCTTGCTTGGAAATTCCCTCCTGAGGTGGCTGAAACTGTGTTATTAGGGGTAGATTGGCAGACAGGGAGAACTGGAAACATAACACCGGTTGCTAGATTGGCGCCCCAGATGGTAGGAGGAGTTACAGTTGAGAATGCTACTCTGCACAATGTAGGTGAATTGCAGAGGTTAGGTGTCAAGATTGGTGACAAGGTTCGCCTAGTAAGACGCGGAGATGTCATTCCCAAGGTTGAGGCGGTTATTGGGCCTGCCAACAAGAAGGATATGCAAGGCAGATTCCATGCTGATGGAACAGCATTTGATGGCCAATTGCCGTCGCTCAGTAAACCAAAGATTCCAGATTCCTGTCCAGATTGTAACGGCTCTGTTGAGATGAAAGGGGCATTTCTTCGTTGTCAGAATCCAACATGCTCAGCCCGTACAGTCAGGGCTCTAATCTACTGGTGCCAGGCTTTGGAGATGGATGGAATTGGTGAAAAATTAGCATAACAACTCGATGAAAGCGGTCTGGTCAAATCAATCACAGATTTGTATAGGTTGAACAAGACACAATTGATTTCTCTCGAAAGAATGGCTGAGAAATCAGCAAACAATGTTTTGTCAGAAATTGCCGCCACATGTTCCCTTCCATTATCTCGATTTATTCATGCTTTGGGCATGTCCGGTATTGGCCCTGAACTCGCAGCATCATTAGCCCAAGAAATCAGGAGTTCGCAGGAATTGATGAAATTACACGAGGCGTGGAAATCCGGTGAGGATAACGCAGTTGAACGATTAGTGTCCATCGAAGGAATTGGTTCTAAAGTTGCCGAGCAATTCTATTCAGGTTTGGAACAACGTATTGAGATAATCAACGACTTACTGGACTTGATTGAGATTCAGGATGAAAACGTCCCAACAACAGGTGGGAAATTAGAGGGTCAAACTTTCTGTTTAACTGGCACATTAAGTCGACCACGTAAGGAGATTCAATCGATGATCAAAGCAGCAGGAGGCAAGGTAGTCTCTTCAGTTTCCGGAAAATTGGACTATCTATTGGCCGGAGAATCAGCCGGTAGTAAATTGAGCAAAGCAGAATCACTTGGGGTAATTATTCTCGACGAGGTCGCTTTCAACGAATTATTCGCGGCCCAAGAAGAGGAAAAACCGCGCACTCTATTCGACTACTGAAAATGACTTGCGTCCGAACACTGCTCCAGCATCCTCTAAAGGCAAAGTTTGGAGCAAACCTCATGTTTGCTAAGAGAGCCCGTTTACCGGCCATTTTACTGATATTCTTCATGTTGGCCTTTGTCCCCGCCATTCAAGGTAAGGAGAATGGTAAACACAACAGTAGCAACGGCTGTAGCTGCCACTATGCTTCTTCTGCAACCCCCACCCATAATTTTCCTTCAACATACACTCCTGGACAGACATACAGTATACAGATAGGCATCTCAGGGGGAGTTTCAGGTTCTAATGGTGGCTTTTCATTAGAAGCAAACAAAGGTAGTTTCTCTAATGCTGGAACTGGAGTATCGATTAGCGTAAGTAGCGTAACCCATGCCAATTCCAATTCAAGAAGTTGGAGCGTAGATTGGACCGCTCCAACATCGGGTAGCGGCACGGTTTCAGTTTCATTGGCAACTTTGGCAGCAAATGGAAATGGATACAATACGGGAGATTCTTGGGGAACTGCTACCCATTCCATTACAGAAACTGTTGTTGCAAACAACCCTCCTTCAGTCAGCCAAGTAGAGATTTCACCGTCATCTACTGCAAAAGTAGATCAGGATTTAGTATTGACATATGCATATTCTGATTCTGACAACGACGCGGAATCTGGTACCCTGATTCAATGGAAACTCAATGGTGGCAGCGCATCAACACAATATGATGGATTGACTACTCTGCCATCATCAGCAACGTCGGTTGGAGATAGTTGGGTTGCAACCGTGACTCCTAGCGATGGAGAGGATTACGGTACGATGGTAGAAAGCGCAGCAGTTACTATCGAAGACATAGATTCCGATGGGGACGGAGTGGGAGATAGTTCCGACGCATTCCCTGACGACCCTAACGAAACCACAGATTCAGATGGTGATGGAGTTGGAGACAATGCAGATGCATTCCCTAATAATCCAAACGAAATCACAGATAATGATCAAGACGGAATAGGTGATAATGCTGATACAGATGATGACAACGATGGAGTCTCAGACGAAGAAGACGCATTCCCTCTAGACCCAAATGAATCATCAGATTTCGATGAAGATGGTATTGGCGACAACGCCGATCAAGACGATGATGGAGATGGAGTCGCAGATGTTGAAGATGCATTCCCCTATGATTCTACAGAGTCTCAGGATTCTGATGGTGATAGTGTAGGAGATAATTCAGACGCCTTCCCTAACAATCCGAATGAAACTACTGATTCAGACGGTGACGGCGTTGGAGATAACGGCGACGCCTTCCCCAATGATTCCTCAGAAACAATGGATTCAGATATGGATGGTGTAGGTGACAATACGGATGCTTTCCCAAATGATGCCAATGAAACAGTTGATACCGACTTAGATGGTGTTGGGGATAATGCTGATGCTTTCCCTACCAATCCTAACGAGTCCATGGATTCCGATTCTGATGGCGTAGGCGATAACAGCGACACATTCCCTAACGACCCCAGCGAGTTTGCAGATACAGATGCAGATGGAGTTGGCGACAATGCCGATGCGTTCCCAACAGACGCAAACGAAACTGCAGATTCTGATGGTGACCGAGTAGGTGACAACGCCGACGCATTCCCCAATGATTCTTCAGAAACAATGGATTCAGACATGGATGGCGTAGGAGATAATGCTGACGTATTTCCAAATGATGCCAATGAAACAGTTGACTCCGACTCTGATGGCACAGGTGACAATTCTGATGCTTTCCCAAATGACGCAAATGAGTCTGCGGATTCTGATGGCGACGGTTTAGGAGACAATGCAGATGCATTCCCTAATGATGCTTCAGAAACGTTGGATAGCGATGGGGATGGAGTTGGAGATAATGCCCAATTAGCTGCCGAGCAGAAGGCAGCTGCCGAGGAAGGAGGTGAATGGGGTTCAGTGATCATCATATCTGTGGGCGTAGCATTCATCTTTTCCGTACTGATGATGTTGTTTATCATGAGAAATAGATCAAATCCATTGATTGAACCTGAACTTCCGCTCAATCAAATGGGGTTGGGTATGACACCGAATCCAATGACTCAGCCAGCCATTACAACTGCTGAACCAACAGTGGTCAATCAGTGGACAGATGAATCTGGACACACTTGGCGTTCTATGAGTGATGGAAGCACACTATGGTGGAATGGTGTTGAATGGCTTAAGCGATGAGATGGTTGCCACCAACATTGTAAACGAAGGCTAAGTACGATTAGCCATGTCAACAGATAGCAGTCGTGCCATCATGTTGGCGACACTAATGCTCTTGCTTGGTATGGCACCATTGCTGAATGCGGACTCCACCGGCAAACCAAATTCCAGTAATGGTTGTGGCTGTCATTCAAGCGGTTCAGTAACTCCAACACATGATTTCCCGTCGTCATATACCCCAAGCCAAACCTATTCAATCAACATCGGAATGAGTGGTGGACCTACTGGTACGAGTGGGGGTTTTTCGCTGACTGTAGACAAGGGTGTTCTCAGTAATGCAGGTAGTAACGCCCAGATTGTAAGCGGTAGTGCAACACATAGTAATTCTAATTCCAGAAGTTGGACGGTGGATTGGACTGCCCCGTCAAGCGGTAGTGGAACGGTTTCTGTTGGACTTGCAGTTAATGCTGCAAATGGCAATGGTGGAGATAGCGGAGACCAATTTGCAACCACGACCCATTCTGTAACTGAGACCGTACCACCAAACAATGCACCTGTGGCAAGTAATCTCGCTTTGAATCCAAGTAACCCAGGAACTCTCGATGACCTTGTAGCAACTTACACCTATTTTGATGCAGATGGAGATGCGGAAAGTGGAACTGAGATCAGATGGACTAAAGGAGGAGTCGCTCAATCTGCTTGGGATGATTTGAGCACAGTTCCATCATCGGCTACCAGTAAGGGGGAAACCTGGTCTTATTCAGTGACTCCGAACGATGGCGAAGAATTTGGTACGACAGTAGATTTGTCATCATCAGTTACCGTAGCCAATACTGCTCCAACCGTGGTTAATGCCTCGATTGACCCGAGTGAGGCTGATGAGTCAGACACCCTATCTGCAATTATTTCGTATGAAGATGCAGATGATGATGTAGTCAGTGCTCAGAGTATCAGATGGTACTTGGATGGGGTTGTTGTTCCAGAGTTAGATGATTCTACAACTGTATCTTCCTTGTCGATTAGATCTGGAGACATTTGGCATTTCGTTGTAACTCCAACCGATGGAGAAGATGCTGGAATAGCAACCAATTCTTCAGCAGTAATGATCGACTCATCGAACAATGCTCCAACTGCCGAAAATCCACTGATTTCAGTTAATGGTACAATTGATACAGAATCAGAATTAACTGCAATTTGGCAATTCGGTGATATTGATGGACAGGATGAAGCTTCATACGAAATTGAATGGTTAAAGTCCAACGTTCATATTCCTCAATATGATGATCAGAATCCGCTACCGAACAGTGCTACCACTAGAGGGGATGAATGGAACTTCAGAGTGCGCGTTAGTGATGGTATATCTTGGAGTGACTGGGCATCTCCAATGACTCAGACCTTAATCGATGGTAATGCCGCTCCAGTCATCCTTTCAGCAAATGTTTCACCTGAAAATTTAGTGACGGGCGGGAACCTCGGAATTTCTTACGAATATTTCGATGCTGACGGGGATGCGATTTCAGGATTGGAGATAGAGTGGCTTACCGATGATCCCGACATTAATCAATTGATTTCAGAATACCAATTTCCTGAGTTGAGTCTTTTCGTCTATGCAGGAATGACTTGGTCAGCAAAAGTTGTTGTAATTGACGAATTTGGTGCGTCAAGCGAAGAATTCTTGGCCGATGGGGCACTAATCCGTAATTCACCTCCAACTCTAAACTCATTGAATATATCACCAGTAAATGCTACTTCATTGGATGACCTGAACTATTCTCTTGACGCTTTTGATTTAGAGGGGGATTTATCGGTTACAAGAGTCATTTGGCACAAGGAAGGAAGCCCAGTTTATGTGGGCGAAATATTGCCTTCAGAAGAAACGATGATCGGTGAGCAATGGAGTGTTGAAGTGCAAGTTTCTGACCCACAAGGAATTAACTCAACATTTTTCAGTTCAGCAATAACGATTCAGAATATCATTCCTTCTGCAAGCATATCGGTGTTTCCAGAACAGGCTTGGGCAGGAGTTGAGTTAGCACTTTCTGGAGCCAATTCCATTGATAATGATGGCTCGATTACGGCTTGGTATTGGGATGTTAATGGAACGACATACGAGGGTTCAGAAATAATAGTCGGGCCATTTGATGAGCCAGTTATCGCAACATTGACAGTTATTGACGATGAGCAATCACAGGGCACGATTTCTATTACTATTGCTCAAAATACAGCACCGACAATCTCGGATTTATCCAGCAGCATATCAGGAAATGAAGTCACCCTAACTTGGAATGCAGCAACACAGAATAATGCAACTTACAGAGTATTGAGGTCATATTCTTTGCAAACCGATATTGGTTCTATGGAATTGGTAGCGGAAGTCAACAGCACATCTTGGACAGGGACCTCTTCCATTGCTGGTGAAGTGTATTATGCAGTTACTGTCGTTGTAGATGGCCAAGAATCTCTGTTAATCAGTGATTCTTCCTCAGCATCAATTGTAGTCAAAGCAGAGCAAATGGATCCTGAATCCCATCCTTCACATGCTGGAGGAGGACTGATATTACTGACATTGATTCTTCTATCTGCTGCGGCAGTCATCGCTCTTGCATTCATGGAAAGAATGAGTGGAGGTGAATCGTCATGATTCGTTATCGTATGACACTAGTTTTCTTGTGTATCTTGATGCTGTCCATACCCCCGAGTTTAGCGAAACCCGGAGGACAGGGTGATGGAGATAGGGATTTTTCATGTGCAGAATCTTGCCATGTTGGCAACTCAGGTGCCGAATCATCGGCAACCTCAACGATTGAACTTGATAGATCTCGAGTCTTTACTGGCCAGACCATTTCATTGACTGTCAAAGTGAGTGGAATGGAGTTATCGAAAAAGGGGTTGGTAGGAGTCTTCCTTCTGTCTTCTCTTTCAAATGATGCAGGTAAATCGATTGAGGATTCTGGATGGACAATCGTACAGGACCCCAATGGTGGTGACAATAATTACGTCGAGAAGCCAGTACTTTCTGCATCTCAAGGTGCTACATTCACTTGGATTCTCAGGGCCCCAAATAATCCTAACACGGCCTTTGTCTACACGGCCATCCATCATGGTTCGAACCCTAATCCAAACGATATTGCTCATCAGGGTAGTTGGGAAGAGCCCCTAGTGATAGATGTCGAGGAAATGCCAGAGAACCTACCACGTTTGTCAGAAGATTGGAGCCCCACATCCAGTAGAATAATCGGGCAGACTACCGCAATAGAGTTGACAACTGAAGATGCAGAGTCGGTATCTGTAGAGTGGCGCTCAGGGGAATCAGGCTCGATTCAGACAGTAGATGTCAGCGAGGACTCTGAGGGAAGATGGTCATTCACCCTACCAGCAACCACCGACGATTCAAACCTTTCTTGGAGGGCGAAGATGAGCAACTCTGTACTTGAAGAAACAACACCTTGGTTCACCCTATCTTCTGATGAACCACCGTACGATATTTCAGAATCAGCCATGTTCATGCAGGCTCTTGCCCTCGGAATGTTAGTTGCCGCGATAGCCATGGCCATACAGCGTCGTCTTGCGCGAACAGAAAACACTCCTGAATTGGCTCAGCTCGCAACATCGCTTCCATCAATGATCGATATCCCACCCCCAGATTCCACACCTCCATTGCCGGAGACAGGCTTACCACAAGGGTGGACTATGGATCAGTGGCGCTCTTATGGCCAACAATATCTGGATAAACAGGAGGTCGGCCAAGAATGATTAGCGCTGGAACTCTGCACGTTGTTGCTACTGAATTAGCCATTGGAATGATTTCCTTGGCTGGAATTTCGATAGCGTTGCGTTTGTTCTTGGCTCTCAAGGAGGATGAACCTTCGAGATTGGCTCATACTTTGGATAGTGCCTCTTTGGTTGCCGCTATTGGCGGCTTAGCAGCGATACCTTTGGCGATATTCACTGGTGCCGCAGCCTCACCAGGAGAAGGAATGGATGACCCGTTGTTATTCAACAAGGTCTTGCTATCTTGGATGGCTATAGGGTTGTGGGGCGTTTGGATTCACGGCCGAGTATCGATGGGACCGATGTTATGGAATAATCGAAACATGGCCTTGTTCCAGGGCCTTCTTGGTATGGCTGCTTGCGGCTGTGTGCTGACAGTTGCTAGTTTGGGTGGTAAGTACACCAGAGGCGAATCCTTACTGGGCCCTCTGTCAAAACCGTTGGAGTATTCAATCGCCATTGGAAATGGTGGCGCTATCTTGGCTTTGCTTGCAAGTGCTGCTGCTTTAGCCAGTGTAATCTGGATGATGCCTAAACCAAAGAAGGCAGAATAATCATCCATAGAGCATTGAGTTTGCTGGCGAAGCGTCATCCCCATCAGCAGGAACCAATTGTCGCTCCATCATTGATTTTAGCTGGCTTTCCAAGCGCTCAGCCTCTTCCAGAAGTGGCTCATTATCGAGTTCAATCGATGGTAATAGGACGTTGAGATGTTCAATCAATTTTGCAGCCGCTCTAGCGTCAGGGAATCTTGGGTCCGCTTCAACAAGAATGGAGAGTAAGTCAAGTCCTCGCCTCCTCCCTTCGCCAAGCAATGCTCCAGTCATCCCGCGCATGACTCCGCTCTCGAGTAATGGAATTTCCATCTTCTCCAATACTTCTCGCATGTGCTGTGTCGCTCCGATTCCAACAACATCGATTTCAGCTGTATCTTCGTATTCCACTACGTTCTCCATTTCGTTGTTTGGCCCTCCGCTCAAGCCCTTTCGTGCGAAGGCATCGATCAGCACTCCAGCAGAAATATTGGCATTCTTTGACCATTCAAACATCGCTTCGACCAATTCAAAGGTCAACCTTTCCGGAACTTGCAATTCGCTCATCAACAGAATCAACTTGTCGCAGTCTCCTACCATATTGCATTGCGGCGCTCCAGCATAGATGCGAATTGGAGGCATTGGCGCACCATCTTGAACCAAACATAGTGCTGGAAGTCTAGCATCTCTGACGCCTCCGACGAACTTCAAGTCTAGTTTCTCAATCAGAAAATGTGCAACTATGCTGCTGACCATTCCAACGCTTGGAAAACAACTCACAACTAGTGCATCTTTAGTATCGACAGTCGAGCTCACCTTGACGATTGGGCGGGGGGGCATGATGGTGGGTTATGGTAGGGGTTCATCACTCTTGACGTTCTCCAGCCTAGCAGAGGGGTTGCGTTGAGCGAGGAGAAGAGACAGCACAGCCTTTCGCCATCTGCTTGGAATCGATGGGAGAATTGTCCGCGCCAATATTGGCTTTCGAGGCAACGTTTGCCGCGTAAGGCTGGAATGGCGGCCAGTTTGGGAACAGCAGTCCATGCATCGATTGAGGATTTGGTACAATTGCAATTAGATGACATGTCAGATTCTGAAGTTGGGTGGTTACCCAATAGTGCAGAGCAACGTTTGCGAGCGCGCTGGGATGAGGAACGACAATTGTTTGAAAACACTCCAAGGCACAGTGATTGGAAAGAGAAGGACTACTCAAAGGCAAGAAAACAACAAGCAGGGGGCATAGAAATGCTTCTTGCACATGCCGGCGTACCAGGCCTTTCACCAGCCAAAGTCACCGTAGCATTATGGAAGAGAGTTATGTCATTAGTATTAGCAGCAGAAGGTGAGTTGAGAACAAGAGATGGCAAATTGATGGGTAGATTAGATCTATTGCTTGCAGATATAGATGAGAATGGAGTAGTCAATGGTTGGGTTGTTGCCGACTTGAAGACTGGCCGCCCACCCTCACCGGAACTCAAACCCGAGGTGCAGAGACAGTTGCTGTTATACCGCGATATTTTGATGGATAACAATCCCAATCCACCACCCATTCGAACTGAAGGATGGTATACTGACAACGCCACGGCTTATTCTGCGGAAGGGCCACCTGTAATCGACAAGGCCTACGAAGCATGGGAGGCAACGCAGATTGACGATACACCTTTGCCAGCCACACCGGGTAAGTCCTCATGTGGAGGCTTTTGTGACTGGAAGGCGTGGTGCCCCCATTGGTGGACATGGCGTCAGGAATCAGGAACCTTACATGTTGGCGATTTTATTGATGCAGTTGTACTAGTACATGCATTTGATTCCAATAGCGGGGCTGCTTCCATAGAGTTGTGTCAACCCGCAGATGCGAGCGGAAGGCCGATGCCAACCGGAAAAACAATCCCAGCGAATTTCAAGGGGAGAGGAGCACTGATGCTTGAATTATTGAGGTCAGAAGGCCACCAAGGGCCGGTGTTTTTGGGCAGCGTATTGACTAATACTCAAGCATGGCGAGTCGGTTCTTGGTGTGATGTTTTGCCTTGGAGCCCAATTGCTGATTCAGCCTGAACGAATTTTCGCAAGGTGCGCTTTAACCACGTTTCTATATTCTTCTTCAAGAATCGATCCAGGGGATGCTAACCAGTCAAGATAGCCAGGGTCAATTTTCTCAATTTCTTGCATACTCTTAGCACGATGTCTACCAAAGGCTAGAATCAAGCGCCCCTCATCTTTTCTGAGCCTGCCCTGTCTATCCAATGCTTCTAGATCAGCCAATCCCGGCCCAAGTTCGCTAGACGTACTCTCAACCGCTCTCCCTCCTACCAACCATCTTTCGATATCTACTGGACCTTTGCGAAAGTTAGAGGGGTGGTCATTCATTAACCTCCACAGCAGTAACAATGAGGCCGCTGCATCAGCACCTGCAGTATGGGCATTGACCAATTCAATACCATATCTTTCGCATAGCGCACCCAGATTGTGGGGTTTTGGAAGTTTCAATCTTCTAACCACTTCTAAGGTATCAACCACTGCTGCTGGTTTAGGTGGACTAAGTCCCAATCGGAGGAATTCATTATCGATGAAACCAAGGTCAAAACGCCTTACATTATGGCCTACAATTACTGTATCTTCAATCATTTCATGGACGAGTTTCGCGTGTGAATCAAAGCCCGGCAAACCAGCGACATCAGAGTTGTGAATTCCATGAATTGCTGTTGTTTCATGGGGGATGGCTCTTTGCGGATTCACAAGTTCTTCGACATTGACTTCGGTTCCGTCACTTAGTGAACCAATGAATGCGTATTGCACAATTTTATCCCTACGCGAATCGATTCCCGTTGTCTCAAGATCAAGTGAGAGCACAGGAAACCCCTCAAAGCAATCGTGAGCCATAGTCGTTGGTGCAGGTCGTGGCTCAATAATGTTGCAGCATTATGCTGCGTGTAGGGACAACGCCTTTGGAAGGGACCATGCCTCGGCGATACGGTGGCGACATGGGAGTGAAGGATTGGCTGAAGGGACTTTGGAGTCCAGAGATTGAGGAAGAAGAGCCAACATTCGAGGATATCGAGGCTGAAACTGAGAAGGAATTGGAGGACAGATATTCAGAATCGATGGCTGAAGATTTGGCTGCAGCACTCGAGGACTTGGACGATGAACAAGAAACGATTCTTGAGGAAGAAGAAGCAGTAGATGTATCTCCGCAGATTGACATAGGCGATGCTATTGCAGACGATCTATTGAGTGACGAGGAATTGGTTTCCCACTATGATGTTGATGTTGCTGATGAAATTGATGTCGATCAGGCCGACTCACACTTTGCTACTGCACAAATTGAAGGCGATATTTCTACTTCGGTTGAAGAGGAATGATGTTGCAAAGAGATTTCCAGCGCACTTTCGCGCGTCAGCCTGAAAAACCTTGACTTGACGCAGCGGTGTATGTTGGCTGAAGGTGCAAACAAATCACGGCCAATCATGCTCATTTTTGTTCTTGTAATTGGCAGTTTGAGCGGCTGCCTTTCTGACTTGGTTGGAGAGGAATTACCTAAACCAAACGCAGACATTGAGGCTTGGCCAACTGAGATACAGCAAGGTGAATTGGTTACTTTTGATGCGCGTTCATCCAGTACCGTTGAAGGCGTCATAGTCTCTTATGAATGGGATTTTGGAGATGGCTCGACTACTGAAACGATTGTGGGATTGACATCGCATAAGTATGACACATGGGGTGTTTTCGAGGCCAAAGTTACAGTTAGTAATGATAGAGGTGGAACGGATACTATTTCAGTTGAGATTGAAGTCAATGGAGCCCCTGAATTAAGTTTAGTAATTCCAGAACAGGTCAAGGCTGGTGACATTGCAGTGCTTGATGCCAGCACCTCCTATGATCCGGAAGGAGAACGCCCCTCATTTGAATGGGATTTAGACTGGTCTGAAGATAGTGATGGGGACGGGGACCCTCGTAATGATGTAGATTCAACTGCTGCCAGAGTTGAGCTACAGACCACAAGTAGTGGAGAACTAACTGGAGGCCTGACGTTGTCCGATACCAAAGGTGGAGAGTCAAGCACTTCATGGAATCTAGAGATATTGACTAGGATATTTTTGATTGAATGGACCGAGCGTAGTGTCGAATATCAGTGGCAAGACTACCTCGAAGAAGGAGCCATGTGGTCAGAGAGCCTTGTTCCGGGTGAAGAAGGCCTCCTCCTTTCAGTATACGCGATTCTAGAATTGGATAGAGACTTGATTGAACCCCAAGACAATTTCACCTTGATGGTTGATGTTGCTCAAGCAATGTGGAGCGAATCAGCTCAAACCACTTCTTCGGGGAACATAACTGACAATGAAAGCGCCAAGGCGATATTGGAAAGAGATGAATTGAACCCTTCACGAAACAGTAGTGAGATCAGTTCGGACACTGAAGAAGAATTAATTTCCTTGCTCCTAAATTCTAGTGCTATTCAATTTGGACAGGATGAATGGGTGTGGTCGATAACTGCAGACCAAGCAGATCCAGATCCTTTGATTGAGAATCTTCCAGATCCAGATACGGGGAATGAATGGACGTTGACAGTTACTTATGTCATATTGGTGCCAACAATAACTGAAATTGCCCAATAGTCACTTGAACTCTATTGGCAAAGTAGTCTTCCATCTCGACTCGGCTAATTTCTTTGCTTTACCGTCAGCGATAATTGGATGGATATGATTCAATCTTCCATGCATGCCTTCAACGATGAATTTAACGCGTAATTCAGCGACCCTGTCCCTTTCTGCCAATAGCAACATCTCTTCATCGAGTTCCATAGATGCTAATTCAGCACCATCATTTCCACTTCTAATCGATAATGTTCCTGAGTCAAGGCTCAGTCTTGGAACAAAGTCAAAATCATTTGGACCATCCATCATTGCGTCGGTGTCAATGACTAAACCGTCGCGATTCTGAATCTTGTTGATAGTGATGGAGGATACCATGCCGACAACACTCGGCAGAAGGACTCACTTCAAGGCTTTTCCCGCGCGCCATGCCGCAAATCACTCTGCTAATTTTCGATGGGCTTTCCATGGGAGTTCCCAAGTTCAATTCATAAGGGTTGGATGTTGTTCTGAGCATATGCCAGAGAAGGAGGGAAAAGGTATTCAGAAAAAAGCAAGGAATGAACGATTGAAGAAAGAGATAGTTGAATATGTACAAAGTAACGAGCCATGCACAGCTCAACAGATTGTTGCTTGGTTGACTATTGATAGAAAGATGCGAAACCATGGTTTGACCCCTCGCAAGGTCGGATTCTTCATCCCCAGGCATTGCAAGTCCATCGAGTACTACAGAGATCATGCAGCAGGACGCCGAGTATACGTTATGGCCGAGGATTAACAGGGCGAGGTTCCATGTGCTACCGACTTTTCGCAGGTATGTGTCCCAAGGTAAGGTGGCAGCCTACTTCGACCTCGATGGCACCTTATTGGATGCCAGCAGTGAGAAGACTTTGACAGGCGCATTACTCAAGCGAAGGCCTTGGAGATTACCGATTACTCTGTCCATGTGGTCGTTACGCTGTATCGGCAACCTCATACGCGGTAGAACGTGGTATGATTCAGCAAGAAATCGGGGACATTTTACATTATCATCGTGGAATGAAATTGAGAAGTTGTCTGAAGAATTGGTTGAATCAACACTTAGCAAGAAGGTGCCACAAGAATCGTTCGACAGAATAGATTGGCACAAACAACAAGGGCATAGAATAGTCATTGTTTCTGCTACTATTTCACCGATGGCTGAGGCCATGGGACGTTTCTTGGAAGTGGATGCGGTGCATGCCTGCGGTCCTGAAGAGAGAACTGGAAGATTGAGCGGCTCGGAAAAGGGTTGGAAATTACCCCGAAACAAAGGTAAGATTGCAATAGTTCAGCATGATGCAAAAGAGAATGGGCACGATCTTTCCGAATGTTGGGGCTATGGTAATTCACACGCGGATTCTCATTTCATGGCAATATGTGGAAATGCTGTTGCCGTTAATGCAGACTCTAGATTAGCAAAGATAGCAGAACGAGAGGGTTGGCAAAAACAGGTTTGGAAGATGCCACCGTCCTGAACCGTTTCGATTAAAGTAGAGGGGCTGGTCGGCGGCTCACTGGACCCATGGTGTAGCCTGGATATCACTGGGGCTTGCGGAGCCTCAAACCCGTGTTCGAATCGCGGTGGGTCCGCTCATAAGAATGAGTAGCGATTTCGCAGACCCACCTACCTTCATCCTTCGCTTCGCTGCAGGCTTCAGGTCGCGGTGGCTCCGCCCATAGGGATGAGTAGCGATTTCGCATACTCACACGGCCTCTCCGCAGGTTTCATTCGTCTACCTATCATCGCCTTGGTATGGCATTGGTGTTGCAGCGTAGAGTGGATTTCCCAATGATTGATTTGGCGGGAATAGCATACTACCCTAGATTTTGGGATCTTGCTCACAGGTTTTTCGAAGAATCATGGCAACAGATCTGTGGCACGGAATATCATATCATTCTCAAGGAGTGGAAATTGGGTTTTCCTACGGTGACAAATGAAGCTAGGTATATTTCGCCATTGAGGTATGGGGATACAGTAAATTGCACCTTATGGATATCCGAAGTTGGTAATTCCAGTTGTACATGGGAATATTTGTTTCAGAACCAGAATGGAGATGATGTGTGGAGGGCTACTGTGGTAACTGTTTGTGTGAATATGGACACCATAGAACCTGAACCGATTCCCGACGGGTTGAAGGCAGACCTGCTGGCGTGTGTTGAACCGGAGTGATGGCCATGAGCGCGCTAGGGGGGCAAGGCATCAGAATAGAGAATGACAATTCACAAGAATTGATAGCTCCAATTATCCCAGTTAGACCCAATACTACTATTCCAGTATTGATGGGACTATTGTTGGTTCTAGGTGGCATTTTGGTCATGTTCATGGGTTATGCTGAAATCAGTAGACAAGGAGAGCCTAACCTTCCTAAATCCGAGGAACGGCAATTGGAACAAGGATTTTCTCAATCCAGTAACGTCACTGGAGAGGATATTCAAGATTTACACGATGAACTTCGACATGCTAAGTATTACTGGTATCTTGGATGTGGTTTTCTATTTGGAGGAGCATTGGTGTTAGTGGGAGGGATCCAGTTACTCAGAAAGCGTAGCATAGGCGCTAAACTTGGAATGGTGGGTAATGGCCTAGTAATTATTTCAGCATTCATCTCTTATGGGATTTCGAGTGGGCCGGCTAATGAATTGGGCTCCATCGTGGCAGTGACATATACGGGACTTGCCTTTGTCTATGGAATCTGTTCTCTGTGTTGTGGAATCTTTGCCGCCTTCCCCCTGTTGCATGCTTCTGGTAAGGCTGCTTTGGATTCACATTTGACAAAGCCTGCAGAGATTGCTCATGGAATGGTAGAGACGCAATGGATTTCGAGTACTTCTGAAGAATGAGCATCACTCTTCTTCTGGAGGCTCTCCCCATTTCTTTGAGAGTGCTTTGAATAGGTCATCATCCATTTTAGCATTCCACCAATCACTTCCATCCCAAATGGCATACCTGCCGCGAATACCTCTAAGGTCAGCACCTTCAAATTGGCAATTTCTGAAGTTTGAGATATTCAAACGTGCCTTTCGTAAATCTGCTCCTCTAAAATCACAGTCATCAAAAGCAGATTTCATCAAATCCGCTTCTCTCATACTAGCTCTATTGAAATTTGAACCTGAAAAATTACCCTCTGTCAAATCTGCTCTGATGAGAATAGCACGCTGAAAGTCGCTGTTTGGATGTTTTCTACCCCTTAGTACAGCTTCCGTTCTGCCTTGGAATGACCAATCCAATGGCTCCCCATCTTCTGGGAGGGCCTCGTCCAATTCATCACCTCACTTTCTAGATCTCTTGTCCAGATGAGCTCTTCCTTCGGGTGTGAGTACCGCGTATCTGTTTTTGTCATCGGCACTTGGTGGAATTGCCAAGAAGCCACGCTCTCGCAATCTGTTAAGGTACAATGAAAGATTCCCAGGGGCACCTATCCCTGCATCGGCAAACAAATCCATCAATACTCGTGGAGGTGAATCATTCACCCCTTCCACATCTCTGAGATAATGCAGTGCTGCTAATACCTGATCGGGGCGTTTATTCAAATTACAATTGTCGAGCAATGCTCGGAATGCAGTGCCTCGTTCGGGCAGTCCACTACGCTTTGCTGCATCAACAGCAGCAGCGATGGCCTCTTCACGCGCACTCCTAACTTTGGCCAATGCGGCTGACCAATCTTCTTCCTCTCTCAATTTGAGAATCTCTGCATCGACTTCTTGTTGTGCACCTGTTACGTCAATATCGATATCCCCAACTCTGATGTGAATACGACTTTGTCCTTCAGTTTCTTTACTCATTTGCATCCCTCAATGACGTTGCGGCGACTTTTGGTTTTTCTTTAACCATTGCTGAGGGTATCTTTCGTTTCCCTTCAGTAACTATTGATTATCCATACTACTTGATTGATTGCATTGAAATGCGCGCTTTAATTGGAAAAAATACTCTTCAGTAACCCTATTGAATATTTGCTACTAAGATTTTACAAAAATCATTTCATTGGAAAATTAGGCGCCTAATTGGATATAGTATTTAATCTTAAAAAATAACAATATGCCTATTTTTTGACTTATGTCCAAATGCCGCCGCGTCGCAAGCCACTTGAGGAAGTCAGTTTCTCGCGAGTTACGGGTGAGACATGTGACCGTCGACCGAGCCAGTCAAAATAATTCCAGAAGTAGTGCCTTAGGCATTACAATACTGCTTGTAATTCCGAGCCTTTTGGCCTTGATACCTGCTGCTTCAGCTGAGGGAGGTGGATCATTAACATCGTTCTCCAATGGGGATTCGATTATCGAGATGGAAATATCGCCTTCATTCAACAGTACGGCTGTGCTAGATTCTCCTAGAAATGTGACTTATCAGACTGCTAGTCTAGAATTGGATTACAGTTCTGACGACCCATCACCGGGCAAGGTTTGGTTAGATGTAAACATGGATGGAATCGAGGAGTGGGCATGGAATGGGACAGGTATGGGTTCTGTTGGAGAACAGACCACTTTTTCCGATGGCTCATCTAATGACTCGATTGCAGTTTCCGGTGGCAGTAATTCTTCAAAGGGAATTAATCTGCCAACAAGTTCTCAGTTGTTTTCTTCTCAGTTGTCATCTTCATTCATACCGACCTTTGGTGGGGGGATGCATTCGATTGGGCAGTTGTTGGATCTAGAAATAGGAGACATCGATAATGATGGTAAGATGGAATTGATATTCCTCTCGGACGAGCCAGATGGTAATTCCAGCAACAACAAATCGATTGGTTGGATGGACTGGGATGCCAGCACATCTTCAATGACAAATGTCTCTTGGGCTGAGACCTGTCCCTTGGGCGTAACTTTGCAAGTTGGAGACGTCAATAATGACAGCATTGCTGATATTGGTGTAGTTGATAGTGATAGTTCAGGGCTATGTCTTCATTTGAGCAATAGCACAGTGGGGTACAATTCGAGTTTTGTCAATGTGACTGTAGGACAAGCCCTCAGTGCTATTGATTTTGCAGATATGAATGATGATGGGTACATGGATGTGGTTTCAGTGCACGCAACTGGAGAGGTTTCAGTACGTTTCTTCCAAAGCGCAACTGCGACTTTTGCTGAAAATGCCACTGAAGTTGTTATGGCAAATGGTACGCCGATGCCTGCAATGTTGGAAAATTTAGCAGTTGGGGAAATTTGGGGTCCTGGAAATGGATGGCAATTATTTGCTGCAGATTCCCAAAGCCATGTTTCTGTATGGGCGTGGAATGTTTCAACCACTTCGTGGATGCAGTATCCGAATAGTTTAGATGGAGCAAAGGGAGTTCTCGAACTTGTAGATGTGAATTCAGACGGATATCTCGATGTGGTAGGCACTGATGATATGGGGCACATTGTTTCATTGTTTAACGGAACCCATTGGAATACAACATCAGGAACATCCATGTTACTGGTCAACTCAACAATTGCAGATGCAGATCACGATGGAGTCTTGGATATTGTGTTTCCAAATACGGGGGCCATAGATGGCAGCGATTTTACCTTTACAGGACAACTTGATGTGCACCCGATAACCTCTAGCGGAATTGGGAGTGTAATTGTCAATACTTCCTTCGCACCGGTCACAGCCCCGACTCATATTCGAATTGCAGATCTTGATGGTGATGGAAGGGTGGAACATATTGTCGCAGGAGGTGAAGCCAACCCCGGAGTATTCATTGCTGGTTGGCACGAATATTCGTTGGATATAGATCAAGATGGCATCGGGGACATCAACGTCACCGGATATGCTGGTGATGGAACCTCGGGACAAGCACCACTGAATTGGTCAGACGACATGAACAGGGTGAAAACTGCGATCGATGCTTTACAGAACTCTGCACCATCAATGCAGGATCTTTGGTCGAATGATTATTTCACTGTCGTCATCAATGCTAGCGCGCAAGGACAGGGAGAAGTCTTACTTCATTCACTAAAACTAACTTATGATGCAACCTTTTCCGTAGATTTGAATCCATATGCTTCTGGAAACTTATCAAACGTCCTCAACCAATTGATGGAAGCCGGTACTGGAACATTCAGCATTCCTCTACCATTTGCCTCTACATCAACTGGGGTTCTTACACTCAAGAATCTAGCAGCGATCTATACCGATGGCGCCCCACAATTACAGTTACCTCCAACCCCTGAACTGACTTTGGTATCTTATGATTCAGATATGGTACATTTCGAATGGCATGATGGATTAATTCTGAACAACTTTGTCCATTTCCAAGTATTTAGAGTTGATAATGGAACCATCTTGGACACAGCGGTGCACGAGTTAGAGACGACTTTCCTGAATATGACGATGGATGTAACTGTAGTTCCAGGTAATGTGTATGATTATTATGTGCGTTCAATACATGACTACGGTGTTGCCAGCAATATGTCCCCAGTACTTACAGTAGCGATCCCGTATCCGGGTCTACTTTCACCTTCTACTACCGTTATTGAGGATAGACCGGCTGATGATGGGGGCTGGTTCGATATTTCGTGGGGAATTGTTTCTGGAGAGACATTAGATCATTACGAATTGTACCTCTCATCAAACGAGTTCACGAATGTTTCCAATATGACGCCAGTCGCAATTTTCAATACCTCAGTTTTGAGTACTGAAATGAATCAATCATCCGAAGGAGAAGTAGTCGATGGAATACCGTATTGGGCAGCAGTAGTACCAGTAGATATCTACGACAGAAGCGTAACTACAGTAGTTGCTGCAGGACCGACAATGGCAAGAAATGATAGCCAATTAGCGCCACAAGTGAGTTTGTCATTAAGTGATGGAATTACACAATCAGATGGAACTTCTGCAATGACTATTGCTAGAGGGGGCGCTCTACAAATCGTGGTTTCTCTCTCAGCGGGAGGCAGTCCTTTAGCAAATTCCCAACTGGATTTGGAGTTGACATCTACAGATCACGCGTGGAACAAGAGTTTCTCTGGTCAAACGGATGGAGCGGGAGAATGGCTTGCTGTGGACGAATCTGATTATTCCGATGTCATTGGTTCGACTCATATCTCCGGAGCAATCACCGTAGTTGCAACCTATGTTGGTTTTGCAGGTGATGATGCGAATCAACCTATTTCTGGCGGACTGGCTTCAGCGGAATTGTTCTCGGTAGTTGATGCGAGCTTTTCTGCTGATGAGCTCAATACTAGAGTAAACGATCAAGGCGAATTCACAGTCTCTGCGAGCATCAGTACTACCTCGTCTGTTGATTTGCCGGCAATAATTTCTGCAATAAGTGTCGAACATATAGCCAGCAACAGCACAATCAGTTTGGAAGAAACAGGAACAATTTCTTTCGATGTAGATGGTGAGTTATCTATCACTTCCAATGCTTTACCAGCAGGCGGTATGATGGATTTGAGTCTTGTTGGGACTCC
>CAXRJJ010000003.1:0-29232 GCA_964230945.1 Yoonia sp. | reverse complement strand
GGTGGGCGAGGCAGGATTTGAACCTGCGACCTCCCGGTTATCAGCCGGGTGCTCCAACCAATCTAAGCTACCCGCCCAAGGGCGTTGCGGCGACCCTACTTACAGACATAACCGTGACGGTCAAGCCTGAAGCAATAGAATCGTAGCCAGTTCCAGGTTTCACTCAAGACCGTAATCCGGATCGTTGATCTGCAAGAAAGACGGAAGTTGCAATGTCTTCTCGAATGTTCTTGACAGAACGACTTCGTCCAGCCTCTCACGTGTACGTGAAATTGCAGTTATTGGTATTCTGAGCACAGGCTCTACGCCATATTGCCTCTGGATTCCTGATCGAACCTTCACACAGACCCCTCGGTATGTTCGCTTTACCTTGACTAAGTCTGTCACCACTCCAATTTCCATTCCCTGGTTGTCCAGTAGTGCTCTGTCAATCATTTCATCCGGTGCGTACAATTTCTCGTCTATGCGTACGGTGTTTCTCCACCTTCTTTGCAACTCGCGCATCGACTTACTCAACTTCACTGCGCCATCGGCTCTGATACTGTGTACCAGTTCCTTGGGTAGTGGAGCAAGTTCGGCAGGCTTGCGCATGTATTCTTCAGCAATCTCTGGAATTACCTGAATGCGCATCGACTGTACACGTGCTTCATTCGGGTGGTGCCTTTCACCAACGATCACTCCGACTTTCGTCTGATTCACAAATACCTCCCTCTGGAGGAGGTCCTGAATCGAGTACTCTCCTTTTGTCATATTTTTCCCATCCTTTTTTCCTCGGCCTGCTTGGCCTGAGAGAAGCCTGTATTGAACCGGGATATAAACTATGTCCAAATCAATTCATTCACTATCCAATTGAAGTATATGTTTCAAATGGCCGGATTTCAATAGGAATTCAAGAAAATAGAATCAATTTTGCATTGGCGCATAATCTATCTTTCAACTGAATCTATCATCTTTCTAACTTTACTAAATACAATTGAAAACAAGTAAATTTTCATGGGACTGATTATCGATCATTGATGAAATACCGCCTTCTGCAATTGTTAGATGCTATTTTCATAGTGTTAACTTACTAGATTATCCGCACCTGCTATCCCCTATTTTTTTCAATTGAAAAAATCAAATTACAATTAAAAAATTATAATATTATTCTATTCGGATTATCCGCCTTTCCATGTTGTGCGCAACTTGAAGATACATGGACATCGTCAAATCTGTTATGCACGGCCGCCGAGATGACCCAGAACCACCATGGAAAGATGCCGATTGGATGGGGAGTAGAGATGCGAGGGCGATCAGAATTCTCTCCGAATTCCTTGCTCCCCAAAATATTCTGATAGATAGGGGAATCAAAGATACGATTGTTTTCTTCGGTTCAGCGAGAACCGACCTCGAAGATGAAGATTCGAAAGCGGCGATTGAATTAGCCAAACGTCTGAGCACTTGGGCAACAACTCCTGCTGAAGAGGGAGGTGGTGCAAGAGCCGATGGAACACAAAGATTCCACGTCTGCACAGGTGGTGGTCCGGGAATCATGGCTGCAGCCAATCTTGGTGCATATCAGGCCGGTGCTGACAATATCGGTTTAGGAATTGAATTACCGTTTGAACCATCATTGAATGAATGGATAACTGAAGAGTTGGCGATTCAGTTCAAGTATTTCGCAATGAGAAAATTCTGGTTTGTTTACCCTGCCAAGGCGATACTTGTATTCCCTGGAGGGTTTGGTACTCTTGACGAATTGTTCGAGGTTTTGACATTGATTCAGACTGGAAAGATATCCAAAGAACTGCCAATAATTCTGTGGAATGAGGAATATTGGCGCGATTTGGTCGATTGGCAGAAACTTGTAGAACATGGGATGATCAGTGAAGGAGATCTGGAACTGATGACCTTTTCAAGCGATATTGATGAGGTGGAAAATATTGTCTTGAAGCACCTTGCAAATCTGCCTGAAGTCGAACCAAGGGCACCTTGAGAAGAGAATCTGTTCACCGTCATTCTATTGAACCCCCATTGATAGCATTCGCATCATGGCAATCAATCCTAGCGACGTACATTCTTCCTTGTCCCGGCACATGCTTGTGGATGGCTTCGATTTCGTCATTGATTTAGACAAATCTCAGGGCAATCGTTTCCATGATTCTAGAAGCGGCCGTGACATTATGGATTTCTTCACTTGCTTCGCAAGTCTCGCAGTTGGATGGAATCATCCTGAAATGAAGGCTGCAGAAGCTGAGTTAGGAAGAATTGCTGTGAACAATGTCGCTAATTCAGACTTGTACACGGTGGAAATGGCTGAAGCGGTGAACAGTATTACCTCGATTGCCATGCCTGATGAAATGAACAATCTGTTTATGGTAGCAGGTGGGGCTTTGGCCATAGAGAATTCATTGAAGATATCGATGGATTGGAAGATGAATGACCGGCGAGCAAAGGGATTGGTTGACGATTCTTCAACATGTGATAGAGACGGTTTTTGTTGGCAGACTGAACTTAGGGAATCTAATCAGGTCAAGATAGGCCACTTCAGGGAAGCATTCCATGGTAGAAGTGGTTACACGATGTCTTTGACCAATACCGACCCAACTAAGACCAAGGGATTCAGCAAATTCGATTGGCCAAGATTCCCCAATCCTGCCATAAGGTTCCCATTAGATTCGGCTGAGAGTTCTCGTTTGGACGAAGCGGAGAATCACAGTATTGAGAGTATCAAAGAAGCCGCAGCACAGGATCCAGATTCGATAGCCAGCATTGTCATTGAACCAATTCAGGGAGAGGGTGGCGACAACCACTTCCGTCCAGAATTCATGAAGCGACTCTCTGACACTTGCAAGGAAATCGGTGCTTTGTTCATTGTAGATGAAGTGCAGACGGGAGTTGGTGCAACTGGAAAGATGTGGGCCTATCAACACACAGAAGCAGAGCCGGATATGCTCGCCTTTGGTAAGAAGATGCAGGTATGTGGCGTTATGGCAAAAGATAGTGTCAAACAATTCGAAGATAACCCCTTTGACACCAGTAGCAGGATAAATTCAACCTGGGGTGGAAATTTGATCGATATGGTTCGTTGCGCAATGCAACTTGAGATTATCGAGAAAGAGGGATTGGTAGGTAACGCAGCCCGTAGAGGAGAGGAATTAAACAAGGGCCTGATGGAATTGCAGAATGGTTTCGAGATGATTTCTAATGTCAGAGGACAAGGTCTGATGGCTGCATTCTCACTACCTGATGGAAAGATGAGAAATGATTTGCGCCATGCCATCTATGAAGGAGGAGCACACGTATTGAACAGTGGTTTCGACAGTATCAGATTGCGTCCGAGTCTAACAATTAGTAGCGACGAAGTGGATGAGGCATTGAATATCTTTGAGACGGCCGCTAAGCGGATGCAATCCTCAACGGTTGCTTGAGGCGAAAAGATGAGAACATTGCAGGTAGCAATCTATGGGGCAAGTACTCCTTTAGGGAGTGATACTGTAAGTAGATTGATACAACAAGGACATGTTGTTGGAGTAGTTGAAGAAGAATCAGTTGCTCTTCAAGACGCCTTGAATGACGTATTGACGCACTGTACAGGAAAGTTACTCAACATTAATCCGGAGTTTTCACCAACTGTGGCGATTTCATTTTTTATGACCCCATCCTCTCTCGAATACTTGATTGATTCAAATGCAGGAACGAAAATGCTGGTATCTCCAGCGCATGCAGAACTCTACGTTCAGGAAATACCCGAAGGAATCAGTGAAATCGTAGTTCACGACATGATTCATCAGAGAATTGATGCAAATTGGAGCCCCGCACCATTCTCTGCTTGGATGGCTGATGAAGAGGAAATTCTCGATGATAGAATATGCTATTGGGTGTCATGGCGGGATGTCGTTGAAGCATTGTGTATTCTTGCAGGTACTCGAATTGAGTTGCCCCGATTTATCGATATTTGCGGACGTAGGTCAATTTCATTGAATGCAAGTAAAAAAGAATTCATGCGCTTGTTGAATAGAAGTAAGTCCGCCCTATCTTCCACTCTGGGTGTTGAACATTTGACCAGCGAAACAGAGGATGAACAGAGCAATACTGGACGTAAGCACCGCCCCGATCTCAAACCACTGCATGATGCATTGTCTGCTGCAGGCAAAGAAGGATGGCAGCCATTGATGGGTGTTGAAGTTTCGATGCTGGAGTGGTTGGCATTCAATTTCCAAAGTGAGTAAGGGACTCTTTGAATAACTTCCATCAACACCATCATTCGATGGCGGACCTATTGGACTCAACCGATGAGTTTGGAAATACAATTAGTCCTAAATTACCAAAGGACTGCAAGAATTTCATGATAGATATCGACGGTACAATTTGTGAAGATATCCCAAATGAGGAACCTGAGCGAATGATCGATGCGAGAGTGTACGAGGGAGCGGTTGAAGCGATAAACAGATGGTACGAAGAGGGGCACATTATCACATTCTTCACCAGCCGGACTGAAAGCCACAGAGAAGTAACTGAGCTATGGCTGAAGAATAATGGTTTCAAGTATCATGGAATCCTCTTTGGCAAGCCTAGAGGTGGTAATTACCATTGGATAGATAATCACACGATACAAGCCACTAAATTTCACGAGAATTTTACTGAAATGGTGAAACTGATGGAGGCTGAAGTATTTCCAGACGATTCTGAGAATTGATTAGGAAAACAAATCGGCTCCTAATATCGGTAGCAATACGCTTGCATCACCTTCTACGCAGACATTGGGGGCATCTTGACGAAGTTTCCCCCAAGAAATGGCTTCGCGGGGCCTTGCTCCTGAAAGGCTTCCATCGTGTTCTGGCGCTGTAGTCAAGTAAACTGCGGAATCCAGACCTTCTCTATACTGGTTCCACCAAATGACATGATGTTTGGAGATTCCACCACCGACCATCAATGCATTGGAAGTTTCAACGTCCCAGGTCAAATCAGAAAGGATTTGTTCATCTGCTAATGTATCGATGTGGAAATCGCGGTATTTCTGTCTGAACATGAATAATTGCGCTCCAATGCTGCCATCTGTAATTCCAGGAATAACGACTGGAATCTTATGCTCGGCAGCCCAGTGAATAAGTGAATCTGGAGTTCCAATTCTCTTGCCAAGTTCCCAAACAAGGTGTGCACTACCAAATCCATGCCACAAGTCAGCGCCAGTCTTTCCGGTTTCAGCCATCCTGTCTTCCCTGATTTTTTCTAGCACCGGCATGACTACGGCTTCAATGATTTGACCGTACGAGGCATCTGGAACTACCACATTCCCAAGGCGCATCAATCCGTGTTCTGCTAACTCTTTGTCGTCCAATTCGAACTCTCCATGGTAGTACTTCTCAAATGATCTAGCAATGTCATGATCTAGTGTCCCACATGTAGTGGATACCACATTGAACATTTTTTGCTTGATGGCCTCGACGAAGAATCCTCGAGTACCTGTTGCGCATAGGCAAGCGGGGAAAGATAGCCAATTCAATACCTTAGAAGAATCGTACTCAACATCATTGAGTTGTTGGCGCATATTGCTTAGAATATCGCGGGCTTTGGACAATTTGGTTGCAGTGAAACCTCCTGCCTTGGACATCTGATCGATCAGCGCCCCAGTATCGCCCGACTTACTAAAATCAAAATCCAGAACTGGGTCATCAAAGGATTCTGGATTAACCGCCATGCAGCCCCCAATCTGCCATCCGGCATGAATGCTTCCGGACCGCTGGTCACAATTGAGACTCGATTTGGAAGATTCGGTCTCGCAAGGCAGCTGCCTTTTCGAAATCCAACATCCTTGCAGCCTCCTCCATAGAGTCGCGTAGTTTTTTCAAGAGCAATAATGTGCTTTCATTATCTAATTGGAAATCTGAATCTTCAATTAGGAAATCTTCATCATCTTCGGGTTGTGAAATTCGACTCAATACGTCGTTGGATGCGGCCCAATTACCCGCCCCAAGTCCTAGATTCTGAGCTTCGCTTCTACCGCCCTTGGGTGAAACTAATCTCTTACCCCCTTTGTGCCCCTTGCCAGCAGCCCCCATAATCAGGTCTTCATATTCATCACCCATCGTAGGAAGAGGCTTGCTGATAGTTTGAGGAATTATGGAATTCTGTAGGTTGTGCTCGATCTGTTTCTCTCTTCTTTCAATGGTCTGTTCGATTGCAGCACGCATAGCAATACTGATGCTATCTGCGTAGAGAATGACTTTGCCTTCGGAATTTCTTGCTGCCCTGCCAATAGTCT
Source organism: Yoonia sp. (assembly GCA_964230945.1). Taxonomy (GTDB): domain Archaea; phylum Thermoplasmatota; class Poseidoniia; order Poseidoniales; family Poseidoniaceae; genus UBA226. The sequence continues at coordinate 22,988 of CAXRJJ010000003.1, read as the reverse complement.
GCAGTAGACTGCGCTCATTACGCAGGAACCCTTGTCTATCGGCATCGAAGATTGCTACTAGACTAACCTCGGGAATATCTAGCCCCTCTCTAAGCAGGTTGATACCGACAATAACGTCGATTTTACCCAATCTCAGGGCCTTGATAATCTCGGTTCTCTCGATAGTGTCTATCTCACTGTGTAGGTATTGTGATTTAATTCCCATTTTCTGAAGGTATTCTGAGACTTCTTCGGCGAACTTGATTGTTAGAACAGTCACTAGCACTCTCTCGTCTTTTTCCATGCGTATTCTGATTTCAGACAATAGGTCCTGTACCTGTCCTTCAGTAGGGCGCACCTCAAGTTCTGGATCCAATAATCCGGTAGGGCGAATCTCCATGCGAACTATGCCGTCGATCATTGACAGCATTCTGTGCATACTCTCTGCTTCTGGATGTTTTTTCGGTAAATCTGCTGAATTCGCCCCCCCTCCACCTTCTATGTGAAGCAGCCCCTTGGGCACTTCTTGCCCAGTAGATTCGCAAAGATGCCGTAACTCTCTCTCACCTGGGGTTGCAGAAACGTAGACGATACGCGGAGAAAGTGACTGAAACTCCTTGACTCTCAGCGGCCTATTATCCGCAGCGCTTGGTAGTCTGAAACCATGTTCAATCAGATTCTTTTTGCGCGAACTATCTCCGCCGTACATTCCCGAAGTCTGTGGTAGAGTGACATGGCTTTCATCCATGATGATAAGGTACTTTTCGGGGTCTGAATGAAATTGTTTTGCACAGGCGGCCATAAAATCGAGTAAGCAAAATGGTCGCTCACCAGGCTTGCGTCCATCGAAATGCATGCTGTAATTCTCAACAGCGGGGCAGTGTCCAATTTCTCGTAGCAACTCCAAATCGTATCGTGTACGCTGATCTAAACGATGCGCTTCGAGTTCTTTGTCCTGTGATTTCAATTCGTGAACTCTGGCCTCTAGTTCACTCTCGATACCTTCTAGGGCTGTGCCGAATCTCTCACTTCCAGTCATGTAGAATTCTTTGGGATGAATCCATGCTTCGTCTAATTCATCGATTATTTCCCAAGAGACGGGATCGCATACCTGTATTTTCTCAATGCCATCAAATCCGAATCGTATTCGAAGTGGATCATCGCGACTCGGCATCCAAACATCCAACACTTCTCCACGTAAGCGTAGATTTCCGCGGGCCACATCTGTGGTTGAGCGCACGTATTGCAGATCTACTAATTCCTTGACTAAATCGATAGGTTCTATCTTCTGATCAACATGTATTCTGCAATGGCGTTTGAGAAATATCTCTGGTGAATTTAGACCATAGATACAGGATACACTGGATACCACGACCACATCTGGACGTGTCACTAAACTGGCAACTGTGGCAAATCTCTCCTGTTCCACGCGTTCATTGATAGAAAGTTCCTTGTCGATATACAAGTCTCTCTTTGGTAGGTAAGCCTCTGGCTGATAGTAGTCATAATGGCTGACATAATATTCAACCGCATTTGATGGAAATAGTGAACTTAGTTCGTGATACAGTTGTCTAGCTAAGGTCTTGTTGTGGCTCATTACTAAGGTGGGAATATTCAGCCTTTCAATCAAATGCGCCATGGCAAATGTCTTACCTGAACCAGTAACTCCTAACAGGATGCATCTATCCTGATTATTTTCCAATTGAAATTGTAAAGATTCAATTGCACTTTCTTGGTCACCAGCAGGTATGAGGTCAGTATCCAGTACAAACCTAGATACATTTGGGTCCAAGTGTTCTTTGACAGCCCCTTCTAGGGCCTTTGTTATGTCAAAGGGATCATCACTGGGTTGTTCAACCATCTCATCACCATCAGGGTAGGAACAAACCACCGTTGACGTGAATCACAGCTCCGTTAACATAGGCAGAATCTGTAGAATAGAGGAAACTGACGACACTGGCAATGTCTTCGGGTTGACCGATTCGTTTTAGTGGAACTTCGGCTTCTCTTTGGCTTCGCTTCTCGGCACTATCTCCTGCCAGAATATCAGTATCTACGTATCCTGGGGCGATGATGTTCACTCTCTGCCCCTTAGGGCCTACCGCCTGAGCAAGACTACGTGCCCAAGCATGTAACGCTGCTTTACTAGCCGAGTAATCAGCACCATGTGGAGAACCTCGGACCCCCAATTGGCTACCAATGACCACAATTCTTGCATCATTGGAAAGGAATTCTTGGACAGATCGCCAAACCATGAATGCCCCTTCAAAATTGGTGGACATAGTCTGTCGCAATCTTTCGTGATTAAGTTCGTCTGCGGCCATTCGGTCGTATCTGCCATGATTGAGAACCAGAACATCAAGACCAGAGGCGAACCATGGATGGTCTGCTAACAATGCAACTTCTCCCATGTCGCTGCAGTCGACTTTCACCGCAACTGCATCCGAACCAGAAGCGAGAATCCTGCCAACAACTTCCTCTGCTGGACGTGAAGATGTATGGTAGGTCAGCAGAACTCTGTAGCCATCAGCAGCCAATCGTTCGCAAACAGCTGCACCGATACCTCGTCCACCGCCGGTGACTAGAGCAAGAGGGGCTGCCATAGCCGAGCGATTGAGCAGGAGGACTTGAAACCGTCCACCTTGGTTTCTGTCTATTCAAGGAACTGAGCAAGGTGCGGAGGGGTCCAACCTTCGGGCTTCATGACCTTACCATCTTCTCTTCTCAGAACTTTGCCGTCAACCAGTTTTGCCATGTTGGAACGATGTACCTCGTCAAAGGCAGCATCGTAAATGTGCTGCATTCCGTGATTGATGATTGTACCAGCCAAGATATAGCCGATATCAGCCAAAGCATCGAGCACCTCGACTAGATCGCCTGAGCGGGCGGCCTCTGCATATTCCTCTACTTCCTCAGTAAGTAGTTTGATTCTCAACTCGATTAATTCATCCGGTCCGAGTCCGGGTTTATCCAGTGCAGGTATCTCAAAGGCATCATTGAATTCAAGCAATGACTTGACGATGGGGTTCATGCTCCTGCGTCGCCAAGACGGCCTTTCAATTTCACGAAAGGAATAGGTCCAACGCTAATCCGCCCAATAATAACCAGCCAGTTGAAACGCTGGCACGAAATAGGTTGTTTTGGAAAGCACCCATATTGCTGCCATCTTTGCTCAAAACTAGGAGATTCAATGCCACACTTGCTCCTGTTCCTACAAGCCACCAAATCTCTTGATTAACGAAAATAAGCAATATTCCCCACACCATAGTCAAGAATAACGCCGTTCTGATTGTAGCATCTGGGCCGAATGCAGCGGGAAATGAGTGGATATTATTGGCTCTGTCACTATCGATATCCATCAGAGCATATCCGATATCACATGCAGCAATCCAGATTCCAACAGCGATTGAGACGAGGAATATTTCTGGCCACCAGTGCCCTTTAGTGATAGCCTCCCAGCCTAGTTCGCCTCCAACTATGCCAAGCCAAGCACCGGCAGGGGCAAGCCCCAAGCAAAGGCCCAGCCAGATATGACAAGCCCAAGTCTTTCGTTTCATGTATGGATAAATGAAGAAACAGGCAACGGGTAACCATGCCATCATTAATGCAACTTCATTTAACATCCAAGCACCGATCAGGAGCATGCTCAGAAAGATAGCAGATAATGACCAAGCAGTACCCATTGTCATAATTCCACTAGGCAAGTGTCTTGACGCAGTTCTGGGGTTTGCAGCATCGATTTCCTTGTCGATTATTCTGTTCAAGGACATTGCCAGTCCCCTTGCACCGATAGCAGCAACTAGAATCCACGCGAGTTGTTGCCAAGTTGCTCCACCAGCCAGTAGGGCGCCGATGAATACGAAAGGCAGACTGAATAGCGTATGTTCAATCTTGATGAATCCGAGGATCTCTTTCAGACCCAAGGCCACCCCTCCTCCTTTGCCATATTGTCAATCCTCTCTTCAGCTTCAGAATCATGTAAAGTCATAGCAGGCCAACGCCGTACTGGTAGGGGGCCTGTTTCACTGGGAATTGGTGCTGTTGCATCCCATGCCACGCGTTTGTTCTCTGAATCGAAGTGCAGATCTCTGCTAACTTCAAACCTACAGAATAGTTGCCAAAGTAGGCGTCTGCGAGAGCCATCGGCATGGATGTCAAATTCATCGTCAGTAATAAATATCCATCTCAAATGTTCAGTATTTTCTAATTGCCAAATCGATTTAATCAATTGAGATATTTGCTCACGTTGAAGCCTCGCTGCCTCATCATTAGGATTTTCCGTGTTAGAATCCGGTGGCGGCCCCCCCTCAATCTTGGTGGTGACCAACAATATCGCTGGACGTAACATCCTCGCCTGCTCTACTGCTGGTAGTTGTAGTACGGATGGAATAATCTTCTCATCAGGTCCTGTGGGCGTAGTAGAACCATGCAGCGGGTCTTTTGAAACGGGGGTTGTTGCATCGATAAGCAATTTATTGTGAATATTTTCCCATGGCGATGCTTGTGCCAATTGATCCGCCACCATTCCAGGGAGTGTAATCAGATCATGTTGGGGATCGACCTTTGAATCCAAAGCATCCAGTAAAGCCTCAAGATCTTTGACTTGATGACCTGGGTCGACAGCGACTACGACTTTGAGGAACATTAGTTGGCCTGCTCCTAACAACCCTAGAGCGGTTTTTCGCGCTTGTCGGGGGTATCGTTGTTTAGAGGCTAGAACCAACAGGTTGTGAAATCCAGTTTCCAAAGGCAGGAACATGTTGATGACATCTCTATGTTGGAAGCGTAAAACCGGTAGGAATGCGTCGCCTACGGCTTCACCAAGATAGCCGTCTTCCATTGGGGGTAGGCCGACAATAGTTGCGGGTAATACTGCATTCTTGCGCGTTGTGATTGCAGTTACGTGCATTACAGGGAATTCACCTTCAAGAGAATAATAGCCGAAATGGTCTCCAAACGGCCCTTCAGTTCTTGTTTCACCAGGAATTGCATAGCCTTCAATGACAATGTCTGCCTCTGCTGGAACCAAGAGATCTTGAGTCTTGGCTCGAACTAATCGCAAACGCCTGTTTGCTAGCAAACCTGCAAACATGTACTCCTCAAGATTGTCGGGTAGTGGTGCGATGGCTGAGAAGATCAACTCTGGCGGGCCACCGATACAGATTGCCACAGGCATTCTTCCTTCTTGTGCAGCTGCGTGATCTGCGCCATGTTTGTGAATTTGCCAATGCAAACCGATTTCAGTTGGGCCAAATATCTGCCCTCTGTACATGCCTAGATTGTGTTCACCAGAATCAGAATCTTTGGTTACAACCAACGGTAAGGTGATGAATCTCCCACCATCTTGGGGCCAAGTCTTAGGAATTGGTAATTTGGTGACATCGAGATCTTTGTGTACAATACGTTGACATGCTGCTCTTCTGATTCTTCGAGGCGCCATGGATAGTGCAGATTTGAGCAATGGTAGCCCTTTCCATGGACGCTTCATGATGGCTCCAATATCCGGTTTCATCAATGCAACCATTCTCTTGCCAATGGCATCTGGTTCCTCCACCCCGAGGGCGCGTATGGTGCGTTCTGTTGTACCAAAGAGGTTCATTGCCAAGGGGATCTCTGAAATGCTACCGTCCGGAAGCTCAGGTTTCTCAAATAATACTGCAGGCCCACCATGCTTTACCAATCGGTCAGCGATAAGCCCTGCTTCCAGTTCAACTTTGATTGGCCGGTTGATGCGCAGCAGTTCGCCTCTTCTTTCGAGGTCTGCAAGCCAACGGGACAGTGTCCTCCACGCCACAACAAGGCCTCGGGACTTCAGGATATGAAACCATGTCTAGGCACCATCTCAAGTCGCACATAGTAGTTGGATTGATGAGCCAGCCTCTTCTGCCCCTATGTGGAACCATGCCGAGTGAGTGCGAAGTTCTGGTTATCGGTGCAGGTCCTGGCGGTGGCTCAGCGGCTCTACATGCGGCCAGATTGGGATTGGATGTCATCCTAGTAGAGGATCACGCAGAAATCGGTACTCCCGTACACTGTGGGGAATGTCTCTCGTCTCTGGCGGTCGAGAATCTTGGCCTAGAAATACCAGAAGAAGTGGTTGCCCTAGAGTGTAAAGGTATCAGGGTAATTTTTCCTGATGGCACTGCACGACTTCTTTCTGAAGAGGGCTATGTTCTGGAAAAACACCTCTTTGAGCGCTGGTTGTCTGAAGAAGCCGTTTCTGCAGGAGCGAGAATGAGACTGTCTCACAAAGTGGAGAAGATGCAGCGAGAATACAATTCAGAAAATCAATTTACCAATTGGATTATCGAGGGTAAAGGAGAGGCGTTTCCAATTAGTGCAAAAATTGTCATCGATGCCTCGGGAGTTTCTGGCGTTGCAGCCAAGTTGTTGCAGATGGATGATGGCATAGAAGTCATAGCGGGGTTCCAATATGAGATGGAAGGAATCGAAAATGACGGTTACCTCGATTTCTATCTGTGGCCAGACTATTCGCCGCATGGATATGTCTGGATGATTCCAAAAGACTCAGGCAGAGCGAACGTAGGTTTGGTAACCACTGAGAAGAAAGGCGCAGTGAAGTACTTGGATTCATTCATTGAAGATACATATCTGAAGGACATGGAAAAGGCCAATCCTCCTTGGCGCCAAGATGGACGTAAGGTTCGTCCATTTGGCGGAACTATCCCAATTAGTGGACCTAGAAACAAAACTACTGCCGATGGCTTGATTCTAGTTGGAGATGCAGCGGGTTTCACTTCACCATTGTTTGAAGGAGGATCTCATTTAGCGATGAAATCCGGCCTTTTTGCCGCCCAAGTTGCAGGTTCCGCACTCTCAGACAACGATTTTTCAGATGCGAGATTGAAGCGATATGAAGAATTGTGGAAGAAGGAATTCCCTCCATATGACAAGATTCTCAAGGGGAAAAATGCATTGTATCGCTTAAGCCAATCAGATCTTTCATTCATGGGGCGTTGTTTACCAAAGGAAATGGCAGGTATGAGTCCATTGACCAAATTGTTCGTTGGGTTGAAGATCCTCTTCCTGAGACCTTTGTTATTGACGCGAAATGTAATCTCCGTACTGCTGTCATTTGGATATAGCCGTGCCAAGTACTACGGCTGGTAGAGCAGGTTATCAAGCCGAGCCAATACGGATGGATGGAACAACATGTGGGGAGCAAGCCTTCCAATCGCCTGTATAGCAGCATTGTCTCTAGCTGTTGACCTACCGAGTAGGCTTCAGAAAAGGTGGCTGCAGCATGTCTTACACATTCTCGTATTGTTGCCATTTGTTGTCATGGCCTTCCTCTTCTTGGCAGATGTCCATACATATCGACTGGTATGGGAACACGGAGGTGCAGACCTCCCCCTTAGATACCGTTTAGCAGCCTTGTGGGAAGGTCGAGAAGGTCCAATTTTGATGTGGGCTGCTTGTATGTCATTGATTGGAATGTTTACCCTGAATGGCACTAGTGGTGAATCCGAATCCAGCAGAAGGTTGCGCATGGCTTGGTTTCACGGTTTTACCACATTCATGTTGTTCTTGGCTTGGGGGATGGGTGCTTTCGATGCGGCCCAAGATCCCAATGCGCCTAGGTCGCAATTGAATGAATTGCTTCAGACCGATTTGATGGTTATTCATCCACCTATCATTTTCCTTTACTACTCTCTTTGCATCGCTCTGAGTAGTGTTGTTCTCGCCGCTTTATTCGATGCTGAGAGCGAAATCGACACTCTTTCAGAACGCCTGATACCCTTGGCTCGTCCGACCATGTTCGTAGGTACACTAGGTATTGGATTGGGAGGGTTGTGGGCATATACTGTTCTGGATTGGGGTGGTTATTGGGCCTGGGATCCCGTTGAAACTGCGAGCCTCCTTCCTTGGTTAGCAGTAGTGGTACTGCTGCACTTGCCACAACGTCCACAGAGAACTGATGCTAAGTGGTGGGCATTGGCAGGATTGATGCCTGGCGCTTTGGCGATTCTTTCTACTTTGGTTACCAGAGCCAATGGAGTATGGGTCAGCAGGCACGCTTTCGTTGGCGATGGTAGCGGTTCTGTCCCAGAGGATGTATGGGGTAGAATGATGCTTATTCGTGGTGATATTGGAGTTGGAGTCGAAGTTGTAGGCTACCTCTTGTTAGTTATCTTGCCTTTGTCTACTTGGGTGGCTTGGACAATGCGCCAGCAACTACGTTCTGCTGAAGATTCTCATGCGCTTCCATCTAATTGGTCAATACCATGGATGGTTGTTCCATTATCGGCGATTCTGATGCTATTGATGCAACCTTTGGGCGAGGAACAAGTCGCTGAGATTTTGTGGGGAAGCGTTTCAGGATTGTTTGTTTCAATAGTTGCCTTTTCGCCTCTATTTTCTCTGTTGATGTATCGTCATGAATTGCTTGAACGTTTGAAAGAAGTCCCTAATCTTCTAGTTCTATTCGGTACCATTTCGGCCGCATTCCTTTGCGGAGATGTTATTCTTGCAAGTCTGTCAATTCTCATCATCTTGCCAATAATTGCGCAGAAAGATGGCTACAAGGCTGGATCTTTGCTTGCTATTCCTATTCTCTTCTGGATTTTCACCGCATGGGCGCAGGTGGTTGAAATCTCATCCGCTGCCGTGGGCATGGGTGCTGTGTTGCTACCTTGGCTGATATTTTCCGAGGAAGTAGATGAGCCTAGGGAAGCTCCCAACCCTCAAAGATTGGCCTTGATGGCTCCTTCGACTCTAGGTTCTACATTCATTCTCTTGACCTGGATGCTATTGTTTGCCAGTATCGATTCACCCAGATTTGAGGCACAGGAATTGTTAGGATCGATATTGATTTCATTAGTTGTTCTTGCCTTGACGATATTTGGCTGGCGCAAGAAAGTAGAGAAACAGCAGCAATTATTGCTGGCTGCTGGAGTGTTGTTACTGGCCTTGTTATTGGCAGCAATGGCGCACAATTCTCTACCCGGGGATCCCAACGAGGCCTTGTCGGGGGCCTTTGTTAGGGGACATGTTGCTTGGCTGCTGATTCTACCATTGATGGTGGCAATTCCTGCAATGATTGTCGAGGTATCCACCGCCATAGCTTCACTACGCAAAAGGTTGCAAAGAAGAGGAAGCAAGGGGTCTAGTAATCGTTGGCGGACTCTTGGAGCACATGTCGTACACCTCGGCATTCTGTTATTGCTCCTAGGCCATGTTTTCACTACCACGCTGATAGATAGAGGTGATGCTGACCATCGACATAGTTTGGAAAAAGACGAGGCAAAGGTGGTGGGTGATTATGCTTACATATTCCGTGAAGTGGTAATTATCTCTGATGATGATCAAGAATTCACTGAGCGCTTTATCGTGGGGGATGGATACATTGGCGCTAGGGTAGATGTCCACACTTTGGATGATGGAGAGGTGGGCGAACTTCTGGCTACTTTGGAACCAGGAGTATTGAGGTTCGACTCACCCAATGGTCGTGTCAGCGCGCGAAGTGAGATAGACAGCAAGGCAAGATTGCATGGAGACCTGATTATGATCTTCGACTCAAGCCAAGCGGGGGGATTGATGACCTCTTCATTGATGGGTGGATTGGATGATGTTGATTCGATACGAGTGACTATTCACGACCTCAAAGGTAGTCATCTGGTGTGGTTGGGTTGGACATTGATTCTAGCGGGATTGATATTGGGCTCAGCGACTTGGCAATCTGGCGTTTCTTCAAAGACAGAAGAAGAGTGACCAGCAACTCGGTATGCCGATTTGAGTTCTCTCCTACCTCCGTTCCAATGATAAAGGGGGAGTGGGTCGGCGGGTCGCCCTTGAGGGGTAGGATGCGTTTGAATGGAGAACGGAACCATCGTCCATGTAGATTATGAATTGTACAATGCTGATACCGGCGACCTGTTGGAGACAACGATTGAAGAGGTTGCCAAGGAGCACGAGGTGCATCAGGAAGGAAGAGGCTACAGTCCTTTGGTCACCGTAGTTGGTGCAGGCCAGTTAATCGAAGGTTTCGAGGACAGCCTGTTAGAGGCTGAAGCAGATACTGAGTACGATATCGAGATTGAGCCATCCAAGGCATATGGAGACAAGGACACCACCATGATTGAGACGATCAATCAGGACAAGTTGATGCGCGCAGTCAATGATCCACAAAGTCTAGCCATTGGCTCTCCAGTTGAAATTGGAGGCCGAACAGGAATCCTCACTCTATTTGCAGCAGGTAGAGCACGTATCGATTTCAACCATCCATTGGCAGGACGTACACTTCGCTACAAGTATACTATCGTCAAGGTAGTAGAAGACCGAGTAGAGAAGGTGATGGCATTGTTGAAATCAAACTCTGGACACGAAGATTTCGGAGTAGAATTCGATGGCGATGATGTAGCGATTACTGTTCCGCAAACTATGCTATTCGATACCAATGCAGCGATGATGAAATTCCGTGTAGTAACCGTACTCAGAGATGCTTTGGAAGTAGGCAAGGTCTCTTTTGTGGAAGTTCATGAACCGCGAACAGTTGCTGATGCTGAAGAACATGATTGCGACGACCCTGACTGTGGACACGAATCCCATTCTCACGGCGAAGAAGAGTGAAACCTACTTCTTTGAAGACAAAAGGTGATGATGCACCTCTTCTCAGCGAGGCATGAGAGCGATGTCCGAAGAGGATGCACCTTCCGAGGAAGAGGATGATTCTCTAGAAGAGGGAACCGTCGAGGAAACGGTTTCGGATTCACCTATTGTTGAAGAAGAAAGTACTGATGAAGAGTCGGAAGAGATTGTACAGAATCAGTTTACTGCTCCGTTACCCGATGATAAATTCAGTCGATTTGAGACCTATTCGACATATATCTTGGTTGGAGTCATTTCATTGCTGTTGTTGGGATCAATTCTCATTCCTTCGGTGTTTTGGGAAGGCCTACTCAAGCCAACTGTTTGGGATCCGATAACTCAGGATGCTGTAGAGGGCGATGCAGGCTACAACTCGTTCAATACCCTGCTCTTCACCAGCCTATTGTTGCTGTTTGCAGTAGTTCTTTCTGCTTATTTTAGAAAGGCCCGATTTCCCGCAGATGCTAATGTCATCATTGCCTTCGTTCCATGGGTAGTATTGGCCAGTGTCTTGAGGGTGTTAGAGGATTCTGAATTATTTCCAGAGTCTTATCAGATTCTATTCATCTCTCCATTGATTCATCTTCATCTTGCCTTCTGGGTTATTGTCACTGCAGCTTTAGGGCATTGGGCTGAGAAATTACCTTCCGATAAAGGAGAAACAATTGCTGTTGGTGGAAGACAACGCCTCGTTGCAATAATCCTCCTTCTCTTTATGTGGCTGCTTCTCTTTTCTCCAGCCTTGGCTGCCGATGAGTCAATCGGTATGTTTTGGCCCGTCATTGGACTGATTTCCGCCATATTAGTCGCAAGTTGGCTAGCCAAAGAAGAAGGTGGTAGTGGGATGGAATGCAGCCTTCTTGCAGTGGGAAGTGGCGCCGTAGTCTTGAGTATCAGCCTGTGGCTACAATTCCAATTCACTCCATGGCATGCAGGGCATGACCCTACATGGTGGCCTGCTTTTGTGATTCTAGGTGTGCCTACTCTTCTGTGTTGGCAGTTGTATAGGATGGGTAGTGAAGCCAATGCAAGAATGATTGCTAAAGGATACGATAGTGGAGTAATTCCATCTCATATCAGTCTTGAAGAATGGGAGAAAGGGAATCCTGAGGAGAAGGAAGAGTACGAATTGGATGCAAGAATGGCGTTATTGGCTAGCCCCTTGGTTTTGACATTCGCTTTTGGGCAGTTATGCGATGGCTTAGCAACTTGGATGGGTATAGATTTCTTCGGCTACAGTGAGAAGCATGTAGTGAGTGCAGAAGTCATTGAATGGGGTGCTGCGCTAACCGGTGGTGCTGGGGCTTGGTTGTTCTTTGTCACCAAACTTCTCCTAACAGGTGCTTTGGTTTGGTTATTCACACAAATTCGCATTGAATATCGCCATAGGCATCTCCGCTTATTGGTGGTTCTAGCTTTGTTGATCGTTGGGTTAGCGCCAGGTCTTCGCGACCTCGGGCGATTGATGCTCGGCGTCTAGAATTGCGGGCCTTGCGACCATATGCTTCAAGGCCAGACGCGAAGTCCCTAGCCACAAGAGGGGAAGATATGGACCGACTATCGACTCGAGTTGATACTTCGTCTCCCGATTTTGAAGCAAGAAAGCGCCACAATCTGGCTTTGCTTGAGGAATTGGATGGGAACTTGAAGACTGCACGTATGGGTGGCGGTGGAAAATATGAGGCTAGGCATCGCAGTCGCGGTAAATTACTGCCGCGCGAGCGAATCGACAGAATCATCGATGCAGGAACCGCTTTTCTCGAGTTGTCAACTTTAGCAGCCAATGGTTTGTACGATGGCAAAGCGCACAGTGCCGGAATTGTGACCGGTATTGGGATGGTGCATGGAAGAGAATGTATGTTCGTAGCCAATGATGCAACCGTCAAGGGCGGCTCATACTATCCAATCACGGTCAAGAAACACATTAGGGCACAGGAAATCGCTGAGGAAAATCACCTTCCATGCGTCTATCTGGTTGATTCAGGTGGTGCATTCTTGCCATTACAGGATGAGGTTTTCCCAGACAAGGGTCATTTTGGTCGCATCTTCCGTAATCAAGCATTGTTGAGTGGTAAGGGGATACCACAGGTGGCAGCGGTACTAGGTTCCTGTACCGCAGGTGGCGCTTATGTTCCAGCCATGTCGGATGAGTCAATTATCGTCAAAGGAAACGGTACCATCTTTCTAGCAGGACCTCCTCTAGTCAAAGCTGCTACAGGAGAAGAAGTGAGTGCTGAAGATCTAGGTGGGGCAGAGGTCCACACTGTAGAATCTGGAGTGGCAGATCATTATGCAGAAGATGAGAATCAAGCACTTCACTTGGTAAGGAATGTTATCGAGAACCTGAATCCAAAACAAAAGACCAGAATTGACCGTAGTGCTCCTGAAGAACCTGCATTTAATCCTGAAGAATTACTGGGTATCGTTCCCGAGGACAACCGCACCCCATACGACGTCAGAGAGGTTATCGCTCGAATCGTTGATGCATCACGTTTCCATGAATTCAAGGCTAGATATGGGACTACATTGGTATGTGGATTTGCTAGAATTCACGGGCACCCTGTCGGAATCGTTGCCAATAATGGAATTCTCTTCAGTGAATCCAGTCTCAAAGGAGCTCACTTCGTAGAACTCTGTGGACAAAGAGGGATTCCACTGGTGTTTTTACAGAATATCACTGGTTTCATGGTCGGACGCAGATATGAGGCCGGAGGTATCGCCAAGGACGGTGCGAAGTTGGTGACCGCAGTATCTTGCGTACCTGTTCCAAAATTCACCGTTATCATTGGAGGTAGTCATGGAGCGGGCAACTATGGCATGTGTGGAAGAGCGTATGACCCAAGATTCCTTTTCATGTGGCCAAATTCTCGTATTTCTGTCATGGGAGGTCCTCAAGCAGCAGATGTATTGACCACAGTGAAACAGGATCAAAGGTCCAGAGAAGGCAAAGATCCCATGTTTGGACAGGAATTAGATGAGTTCAGAGCACCGAGTCGAGATAAGTACGATAGAGAAGGCTCTCCTTACCATTCAACGGCTAGATTGTGGGATGATGGCATCATTGATCCTAGGGATACGAGGGATGTTCTAGGGTTGTGTATAGCGGCGAGTCTTAACGCTCCGATGCCCGATACGGATTACGGCGTATTTAGGATGTGAATTACAATTGCAGATTTGATTTTTTCAATTAGAAGGTGACGGAAATGAATGAAGCCCCTAAGACCACCCTGATTAGCGTGGATATCGATGGTGCGTGTTGCCGCATCAGACTCTCTAGAGAAGACAAGTACAATGCGATGAACGAACAGATGATATCTGAGTTGATTGAGGTATTCAATTGGAGTGCAGAAAACTCGGTTGCCAGAAAGGGAGTACTGAGAGATGAGGATGGCACCCCATACTTCAGAATCTTGACAATTAGTGGCGATGGTAAGCATTTCTGTGCAGGTGCAGACATCAACATGATGCGCGATGCTGGTGCAAAGACTCCTGAACAAAACCGCGAAGACTCTCGTAGGTTGGATGCCTTGTTCAACGGCTTGTGGTCGCACCCTTGCTTCACTATCGGCTCGATTCAAGGCGTTGCTCTCGGTGGTGGAGCAGGATTGATTGCCTGTATGGATCATGTCATCGCTCTACAAGGAACTCGAATCGCATTGTCTGAAGGTAAACTTGGGATTCTTCCTGCGGTAATCGGGCCTTACGTGTACCGTCGCGTTGGAAGTGCATGTTTTCGCAGGTTAGCCATGCAGGCTAGTAGGATTGAAGCCGATGAAGCCTTGAGGGTTGGAATGATTGAGCAGGTTGTAGAATCTGCAGAAGATGCTGCAAGCAAGGTGGATGAAATGATTGCAGAAGTCATGACTACAGGCCCCATAGCCGTTAGTAGCGCCAAGGAATTGGCTCTAGGATTTGATCGTTGGACAGGTAGCGACGAGGAATTACGCCAATGGACCCTTGATTTCACCAGTAGAATGCGTGGGGGAGATGAAGGGCAAGAAGGCCTGAGCTCATTCTTGGAAGGTAGAGATGCCAACTGGAAGAGTTAACCTGATTGAGGTATTGAGATGGATCGACGATGGATGAATGGTGCTAGTCGCCCATTCTCCAAGGTTCTTATCGCCAACAGAGGAGAAATTGCTTGTCGTATCATCAGAGCATGCAAGGAAGCAGGCCTGAGCAGTTTAGCTATCTATGCTGAGGACGATGCAGAATCCTTGTTTGTTGAAATGTCTGATGAATCGGTGTTGTTACCTGGCGCAGACCTCGCCTCCACCTATCTGAATGTTGAACTAATCATCAAAGTGGCTTTGGAAAAAGGAGCGCACGCAATCCATCCTGGTTTCGGTTTCCTTTCAGAGCGCGCAGATTTCGCTAGAGCAGTACAAGAAGCCGGACTGATTTGGATAGGCCCTCCTGCTCAAGCGATTGAGTCGATGGGTGACAAGATGACTGCGAGACGGCTAATGCGACAAGCAGGCGTCCCAGTTATACCGGGAGAGGAAATCGATGAATTGGATGCTGAATCCGCATTGTCTGCCATTCATGAAGCATCGCAAAGAGTTGGATTACCATTGATGATCAAAGCCAGCGCAGGTGGTGGCGGAAAGGGTATGCGAATGGTTTCAGATTTCTCTGAGGTTAGAAGTGCTGCTCAGGCTGCACGACGAGAAGCGGAGTCGGCTTTCGGCGATGGACGGGTATACATCGAGAAGATGCTAACATCATCACGGCATATCGAGATTCAGATTCTTGCAGATTCTCTTGGTAATGTCATTCATTTGGCTGAGAGGGAATGCAGTGTACAAAGGCGTCATCAGAAGGTACTCGAGGAAGCCCCAAGCCCTGTGGTCTCAGCGGCTTTACGTTCACAGATGGGGGCTGCTGCGGTAAACGCTGCTAAAGCAGTCTCTTACGAAGGGGCAGGAACAGTAGAATTCTTGGTAACTTCGCATGGTACATTCCATTTTCTTGAGATGAATACCCGTATTCAGGTGGAGCATCCGATAACCGAAGCAGTAACAGGAGTCGATCTTGTCTTCGAACAACTCCGAATCGCTGCTGGCTTGCCATTGGACCGTTCACAGAGTGACATCAGAATCAATGGTCACGCTATCGAAGTCAGAATCTACGCAGAAGATCCAGCCTCTGGATTTCTACCTGCAATTGGACCTTTGGTTTTGTATCAGGCTCCGACCGGACCGGGTATCCGAATCGATTCTGGGATTAGACAGGGCGATCAGGTAACTCCAGCATATGATCCAATGTTGGCCAAATTGGTGGTTCATGCTGCAGATCGTAAGGCAGCAATCAGGAGATTAGCTAGAGCGTTGTCTGAATATGTAATTCTGGGTTGTACCACCAACATTGATTTCTTACAAGATTTGATCAGCCACCCAGAATATCTGTCGGCTAAGACTAGTACCGATTTCATCGAATTGAATTGGCCAGATGGGTGGAGCAACACAGCGACTGGGACGGAAGTGGTGTTAGCAGCGGCCAGCGCTGAAGCAAGTGGAATGCAAAGGTTGAGCTCAGCTACATCCAGTGGCGAGGATGGTGAGCCATTGAGGCATGACCCGTTGAATCCCTTCATCAGTATTGGGAGGCATTTGCCCTGAGGTGAGATGATGCGATACGAATTCCAGGACCTGAATGGGCAGAGGTGGCAGGTAGCGCTATCCTCTAGTGAAGCAGGCCTAGCGATAGATTCGTTGTCAAGAGGTGACGAAAATATCGTATCACACCTTTCAGCAAAGGTTGGGGCCCAACAAGTCACCTTGTCAGACGGAAGTCGGGCGAAATTGTGCAAGGTGGGTGATGATTGGTGGGTACACCATCAGGGTCGTACTCATAGAGTGACGATTTTGGAAGCTGGCACTGATGATTCACAAATCAGTGATGGTAGTCTTGTAGCACCTATGCCAGGCACTATTCTCGACATCATGGTCACCCCTGGAGAATCGGTTTCATCTGGACAGCCTCTATTGTTGATGGAAGCCATGAAGATGGAACACAAAATCGTCTCTCCAAGCGATGGAACGATTGAGAATCTACTATGCAATATAGGGGATAGAGTTGACCAAGGTGCGGTATTGATAGTTGTGGAAGCCATAGAATAACCTTCTTCATCATCAGCCGTTATCCGTAATCATGGAACCACTACGTGAAGTACCGGACAGAGTTTCGGAAGGATGTCCAAATCCCATCTCAGATATGTCGGCATATCGCCGGATGTATGACAAAGCGGCTAGCGATACTGATGCTTTTTGGCTCGATGTGACTCGAAACAGAATCGCTTGGAGAAAGGAGCCGAGCATCGGTTTGCAAGGTTCATTCGCAGAGATACCTGATGGCCCCCTCTCATGGTTCAGCGATGGAAGATTGAATGTCACTGAATCATGCCTCGATAGTAACCTTGAGCAAAGAGGTGACAAGGTTGCGATATTGTGGGAAGGAGATGAACCGAACGATTGCAGGCGCATAACTTACTCCGAATTGCATGCAGAGGTATGTAGGGCTGCCAATGCTCTGAAGGAACTGGGAGTTGAGAAAGGTGACCGTGTAATCATCTACATGGGAATGGTGCCGGAAGCGGCGATGGCAATGCTTGCTTGTGCGAGAATAGGGGCTATTCATTCGGTGGTATTCGGCGGGTTCTCGGCGGAATCACTCAGAGATAGAGTTCTGGACTGCGATTCCAAAGTCATCATTACTCAAGATGAAGGATTGAGAGGTGGTCGAAAGATACCTCTCAAGGATGTTTGCGACGAAGCCTTGCAGGGTGAAACACCCGTGCAGAAAGTATTGGTTTATCGACGAACTGGGGGAGATGTCGGATGGCATACGGATAGGGACGTTTGGTGGCAAGATATCGTGCCGAGTCAATCTGCGGATTGCGAAGCGACAGAATGCGCTGCTGAGGACCCATTGTTCATTCTCTACACCTCTGGTTCAACTGGTAAACCCAAGGGCTTGGTACATACTTGTGGTGGCTACATAACCTACACGAGTTATACTCATCAAACAGTCTTCGATCTTAGAGAAGATGACGTCTATGCATGCGTTGCAGATGTTGGTTGGATTACCGGACATTCATACATCGTTTACGGGCCACTTGCTAATGGCGCAACTTCCTTGATGTTTGAATCGATTCCAACTTATCCGGATGCTGGGCGTTATTGGGACATGGTGGCTAGGCATGGAATCACTATCTTCTATACCGCACCAACCGCTATTCGTGCACTCGCAGCTCAAGGCGATGATTTTGTGAATGCTCACAATAGATCCTCTCTGCGAGTTCTTGGAACTGTAGGTGAGCCGATTAACCCCGATGCTTGGGATTGGTATTACGACGTGGTAGGCAGTGGAAGATGCAACATTGTCGATACTTGGTGGCAGACCGAAACTGGTGGAATCTGCATAACCCCCATCGCTCCTGCGACTCCAACAATCGGTGGTTCTGCAACTCTGCCAATGCCGGGAATTCTCCCATTGTTGAACGATGCAGATGGGAACAGAATCGAGGGAGAAGGAGAGGGATTGTTGTGTATCGAACGCCCATGGCCTGGTCAAGCGAGAACTGTATGGGGAGACCACCCACGTTTTGTTTCGACTTATTTCGAACACTTCCCTGGATTATATTTCACTGGAGATGGTTGCAGAAGAGATGGCCGCGGATATCATTGGATAACCGGCAGGGTTGATGATGTCATCAACGTATCAGGTCATAGGATGGGGACTGCAGAATTTGAATCAGTTCTTGTCAGTCACGATTCCGTTGCTGAGGCGGGAGTGGTTGGCTTCCCACATCCAATCAAAGGTTCAGGAGTCTACTCCTATATCGTACTTCAACCGGGAAAGGAGTGGAGCCTTGATTTTGCTACAGAATTGAATCAATTGTGCCGCAAACAAATCGGAGCACATGCTAAGATTGACCTCTTCCAGCATGTACCAGGCTTACCCAAGACTCGAAGTGGCAAGGTCATGAGAAGGATTCTGCGTAAGGTTGCAGAAGGAGAACCAGATGCTCTGGGCGATATCTCGACCTTGGCTGACCCAAGTGTGGTTGAAGCGATCAAGTCTGGTGCTCAGTCTCTTTGATTTAAGCATCTGAAGTCAAGTATGTTCGCTTGATGAAGGGAACTTCCACAATCATGTGGAATATGTAGATACCAACGTGACAAGATGCAGCGTAAGCCAATCCCCAGTAACTTCCGAAAATTAATGCCAGACTGTAACTATGTAGGTAGCCAATACCATACATCGGGTTGTTGAACCACTTGTAGATGCCTCTCTCACACCATTCGCCATGGGATTTTTCGTAAAACAGGTCCTTGTAGTAGTAGACATCTGGACCCACCAACCATGTGGCCCAGAATTTGCATCCAAATCCGATTAGAAACAGGATACCTGCAATGCCCCAAGCCAGATTTGTCGAGAGGGCAAATGCATCTTGTTGATAGATTGCAGCTGCGGTAATTCCTGAACCTATGTTGAAGTAATTGCAACCAGCATACATCTGGAAGAATCCCCATGCATTATCTTCGCCCATCTTGTCGATCATCCACTTCTTGATTGGGGTGCCGAGCATAATGGTCTGGCCGAAGTAATAGACTACCCATGAGATGATTGCAAACTCCATCAGAAAACCATGTTTCAGTGCTGAAGTGCTTATCCATAGTGAAAGGGCGAGCAAAGGAATCCAAGGTATCAGCCACTTACCAGTATCATACCTTAGTCCGTTCATCGACATGAACACGTCAAAGGTACGCAGAACCTTGTTATCTTGATTGGAAGACAAATCAACACCGGATGCCCCTAGGGGCACATGCCTCGTTGGATACAACCAGTGTTGTAATCATTTGGACGGAATTGTCTTCCTAAAAGGGCGAAGGAGATAATACATCCTTGCCCATATATGGAACTAAGACATCAGGAACTCGCACTCTTCCATCATCTAGTTGATTCTGCTCCATGATGGCTACTAATGCCCTTGAAGTTGCAACTGCTGTTGAATTGAGGGTGTGTACTGCAGCATTACCATCAGCGGTCCGATAGCGCATTCGCAAGCGGTTGGCTTGATAATCGGTACAATTCGAACAGGATACAACTTCCTTGAATGCTTCAGCACCTGGCAACCAAGCCTCGATGTCATATTTGCGAGCAGCGACTGTACCCATATCTCCGGTACAGATGTTAACCACTTCATGGTGTAATCCAAGTTCGTTCCACATATCGATACAGTTCTGCAATAGTTCTTCGTGCAATTGCCACGAATCATCTGGGTGAGAGATGATTATCTGTTCGACCTTGGTGAATTGGTGGACTCTCCAGATTCCTCTATCTGACAATCCATGTGCCCCTACTTCTCGTCGGAAACATGGAGATAGGCCGACCATCTTGATTGGGAGCAAAGATGGTTCGATGACTTCATCCATGTACATCGCAGTCAAAGGATGTTCACTGGTGGCAATCATGTACAATTTGTCTGGTTCTACGCCGTACATGACGGTCTCGAAATCGCCCAAATCAGTGACTCCTTCGTATGCTGTTCGATTCATCATTACAGGTGGTTGTACGAAGGTGAAGCCGCGTTTGCAAAGGAAATCTACTGCATAATTCTGCATAGCCAATTCTAGACGAGCAAGATCTCCTTTGAGGAAATAGAAGCGGCTGCCAGCAATTTTAGCTGCTCGCTCAAGTTCAACCCACTTGTTCATCTCGATCAACTCGTTATGTGTGCGTGGATCAAAATCGAATTCGGGTTTGTTCCCGTGTAGGGAATGTTGTGTATTTCCTCCTTCATCCTCTCCGACAGGCACATCCGAGTGCAGGATGTTGGGGATTCGCATTCGCAGTTCATCGCGCTGCTGCAAAAGGGCATTCGCCTTTTCATCCAATGAATCAACCAAGGTTCCAAGGTCCTTTACTTGCGACATGATGCGATCCACTTCTTGCTGATCTCCACTCTTCTTGGCTTCAGCGATAGCCTTGGCGGCAACATTTCGCTGGCGCCTCGCCTCACTTTGTTCATGCAGAGCATCCTTCCATTCTCCATCGAGCCTCAGCACTTCGTCTATGGAATCATGCGCTAAGCCGCGCTTGTCATGGTCGGCTCGAATCAGGTCCGCATTTTCCCTGAATGTGTTCATATCGAGCATGATTCCACCTCATAACGTGACATTGAATTCCAAAGCCTTCCATCCAACGAATACAACAGCGAATATGAAGTAAGCCAGAATACTACAGCCATTGAGTAAGGGTAAGCCTGCTTGGGGAATACCGAGTGCTACTCTGGTCATCAATATCATGTATCCAACCAATCCACCGACGATGATTCCTATAGCCACCCAAGTTGCAGCGGCTTGACCTCCTATTGGAGCAAGATATGTCATCGCTGAAATGACCAGCATCCCTGGGAAGATGATGTCTCCAAGACCCATGAACATGGCTTCAGCACCTGTATTCTTTGGCGGTGCTTTCTTTTCGACGCGAGCTTGTTCAGCAGCGACAGCTTTGGCCTTGAAACTCGAATCCATCTTTTCAGAGTCCTCTTTCGCTTCTCCTTCACCTTTTGCCTCAACCTCATCTTCGGATTCGTCATCTTGCGGCTTTTCTTCTTCTTTATCATCGAGCATCGAGAAACCTTTCTCTTGTGGTGCGACCAATAATATCGGTAAATTCAGTCCAATCATGGTATCGGCTAGATCCAACATGTGTTTGGATTTGTGAACTGCCCAGTGGTCGTAAATCGCTGCAAGAATCATGAAGATGATGACTAACCATGGAACAAAGGCAACTCCTAGCATTACTACTACGCCCGAACCAACCAATATTCCAGTTGTGTTGACTACATACCATTCAGGTCTCCAAATCAACCAAACCATCAGGACTGTAGAGACGATGAGTCCGACCCAAGAAGAGAGAGAATCTAACTGAATGCCGGTTTGAGTCAACATATCGTTGGTTATCTGGCCTGAACTCCAATTGCCATCTTGGTACCATGAAACTAGTGCGCCCTCATCGTTTCCTTCAACCATAATTGCTTCCACGGCGCCCTCGTATTCAATCTGGATATAATCAACAAGATTGCTACCGTGTAGCATGTGAATGACACCCCCTTCGGCGATGAACAAATCATTCCAACCACCGTCGCCGTAATCTCCTAATCGAATTGCATCAATAGATCCAGCAAAGGCGTTGGAGTCCGAGAGCAACAACCTATCTTCTGCTTCAACGACGTCATTTTCAAGGTCGAAATTCCAGGCCATGACTTCTCCATTTTCGGTACCTAGAAGCAACATCATCGGACCATCGTGGTCGGAGAGGTTGTTTTCAGCCCAAGGCGAAATTCCCCATTCCACAGCCGTGAAGTTGGTATTTCCTACTACCGAATAGTTCCAGATTTCTTCTACCATTTGAGCCGGCCCTCTACCGCCATCCCCGAGTGTTCCAGTATTTTCTTCAGGAACTACCATCAATGCAGCATATCCATAATCAACTGTCAATAATTTGCCTGGAGAAACCATTACTGCCATCAACTGGCCATCTGCTATGTTCATGTCTTCACCTACAGCCCATTGGCCATCGTTTACGGCAGGCCCTTCCCCCGTAGCATTACCGAGAGCTTTGTTGGTGTGGAATCTGACCATTCTCGGTTCATGTGTTATCGAATAGGTGCGATTCTCTTCATCCACAATATGGTTGAAACTTAGAGTACAAGCAGCAGGGTTAGTGGCTCGTATGCAGTTGTCAGAATCCAATTCTTGGCCATGATGATCGAGAACCCACAATGTG
This sequence comes from Yoonia sp., assembly GCA_964230945.1. Taxonomy (GTDB): domain Archaea; phylum Thermoplasmatota; class Poseidoniia; order Poseidoniales; family Poseidoniaceae; genus UBA226. The sequence continues at coordinate 602 of CAXRJJ010000003.1, read as the reverse complement.
GAACCATCAGAAATAACGTAGATTTCATCTTGTTGAGTAACGCGGAGGTTGGATGTTGTGTCGGTGTGTTGAGTTGACCACGACCAATTATTTCCATCTTCTGTGGCTTTCAGGGTATGGTTGTACAGGGTGCCGTTGTCATCGTTTTTGGCTTGTTCACCACTAGCATTGATGGCAGGTTCAATGCCATACATCATATGTCCAGAGGTTCCGAGATGGAACAAGAATTCGTCATCAGAATTCTCAAGCACATCTTCGACCACAAATGGATCGGGGCTCATGTCAGGGGCTAGAACCAAATGAGCAAGAGGAACTGTTGCATAGATTAGGGCCAACCAAAGGATGACCAAGATTCCACCTTTGATGATCCATTCTTTCTTTTTCTTAGCCAACCAAATAATGATGGCGGTGAAAACGAAAATCATCGCTAACTCTAGTAAAATCCAACGGCCTTGACTGGCGCCTTCTTTGCCGAAAGCCCGCAATTCATCGGATTGATTGTAGAAAGGTTGCAGCAGCATTCCTAGGCCTATGGTGACCACGAACATGGCCGCCATTCCCAGCATTGAAGCCCACTGTCCCTTCATCGCTTCGAGGACATA
>CAXRJJ010000002.1:0-25855 GCA_964230945.1 Yoonia sp. | reverse complement strand
CTCTTCATCGAACCAGTTACGGTTTCCAAAGAATGCGTCGAGCAAACCATCTCCATTCATGTCCGCCCAAGCAACTGTAGAGGTCAACATCCCACTTGCATTGTTAGCCCAGACTGGCACCGTATCTAGGCCATTTCCATTATTGATGTAGACTCGGTTATGTCCGCCAGTATCATCAACCTCAAGGGTGTTGAGATTGACCTCAGGAAAATTACCTACCAATAGGTCAAGGTCCCCGTCTGAATCCATGTCTGCCCAATCAAAAGCAAACACGAAATCTCCAGCATTGAAATTGGAGGTGGACTCATCCGGAATCTGTCCGTTCTCATTGAAAAACAGGTTCAATTTACTTCCAGAACTGATGCTCATGTCATGGTCTCCATCGCCATCGATATCAGCCCACATTGAGCCGAAGGGGAAGGTTTGATCGCTGAATTCGACGATTGGGTCACTCGACATCGAATATCCGACATTATCGAAACATGGTAATTTGCTATCATCAGAACATTGAATCCTATCAGCCATAGCCTGAGCAGGCCTTGAGAAATCTGTTGGGAATCTGTCGACATTGTTAGCCAATCCATCACCATCCCAATCATTCGCAGTGATGTCATGGGTATTCCTCTGCCAATATTCTCCTGTACCCATGTGCTTGCCTCCAATCGACTGGTCAACCTCGGAGCCTGAACCTGAAGAAGATTGAATCTCATCAATTTCTTCAAGGGCCTCCGTAGGAGGCCCGGTCGTGTTGATTCCTAACATCGGAACAAGGCTTGCCAACAACATCAGTATCATTACTGAAATCGCACCAAGTGCGATTTGTTGGTTTCCACTTACATTCAGTCTTTGGGGCTTGTTTTCACGGTTGAGAGCTGCTCGTGCCATGTTTTGGGATTGCGGACTAGCAAGTCAAAGTTGCCCTACGCAAAAGATTCAACATTTGTATGAACATTTCATCCAAGCCAATGTTAAATCACCCAAGCAGGACGATGGCATTCAACGGCTCTTTTGATCCCACCTATCGGCCCAAGCGAACGCATTGCCAACTCAGTGGTCCAGTTTCGTTTCAAGAATAAGTAAGCAAGGCGTTTGGTTCTGAGACTTATCTTGAGTGGCTTACGCATCACATCCATTACCCTTTGATGATAAGATTGCAATGGCCGGCCTTCCTTTAGATGAGATATGGTTGCTTCAGCAGCATAGTATCCCGACATCATCGCTTGTGCTATTCCTCCACCATTCGAAGCCATCACCAAACTCCCAGCATCGCCGACTGCCAGAACATTATCGTTGACCAGACGTTTGACCGGTCCACCCATTGGAATCCAACCTCCTCCCCATGAATGAATGGTGAAATCCAATTCATCACAGAATCTCTGGAGATGTCCTTTCATACTTCCATCGAGCGCTCCTGCCTTGACACCAAGTCCTATGTTTGCAAACTTCTTTCCCTTGGGAATTATCCAAGCATATCCCTTTGGAGCAATCGCTCCAAGGAAGATATCGAAAGAATCTGGCATATCGCCTGAAGCCTGAGCGAATATTGTTGGCACCTGATCACCACCCTGGAAACCTCCTCTCAATCGGGCGACATGAGCCAATGACCCGCTCGCATCTATGACAACATCAGCCGTGTATCTGCCACCATTCGTCACGTATAGGTCTCTGCCATCCTTTCTTCCAGTCACGATATTGGTCAGTGCTGTATCGGTTCGAATATCTGCACCAGCATCAACTGCTCTATCTGCCAGCATTCCATCAAACTGTAATCTATGAGCGGAGAAAGCATCTAGTTCAAATCCCCATGATTTACCACTTGGAGCAAAGATTCTCATCCAATCAAGGCTGTGTAGTTTGACCCGCTCTGGAAATTCAAAATATTCCTCTAACCAAGGGTCCTGTTTCACCTTGGGAAAGGTTCCAACCACCTCTGTCCATTCGGGAACACATTCGCCACATTGTGCTGGATTTCCAACGACCTGCCTCTTCTCAAGTACCACAGCATCAATGCCCTCTTCGGCAAGGCGTTGTGCTGCTGCACTACCACCTGGACCCGCGCCGACCACCAATGCCTGATGGTGTTCAATCTCTTTGGAAGGCATTTACTCTCCTCAAATCAAATCTCTCGTTCCATCAACTCTTGCGCCAAAGTGATGACTGTTCTCTTGGCCTGACTATCAGGAAACCTATCTAACTCCTCTAGACCTCTTTCCATATGGGTTCTTACCAATGCCTTGGAATATTCTATACTTCCTGCTTGTTCAAGCAGTTCAATCAATTCCTCCCACAATCCTTCATTGAATCCGTCTATCACCTCGGCTAGACGTAGTCTAGCATCTCCATGCAACATTGTCAATCCATGAATCAATGGAAGTGTCATCTTGCCCTCTAGAACATCTGCACCTCTTGGCTTACCCAATCTTGTATCACCGAGCAGATCGAGTAGGTCATCGACCAACTGGAAGGCGATTCCTAGTTGTAAACCAAATCGACCTAGGGCAGCTGCATCATCCGCATCACATCCAGCAATCAGGGCCGCAGTTTCGCAACCTGCAGAGAAGGGACCAGCGGTCTTTCCCTTGACAACTGCTTCGTAATCCTCAGGGGTTGTTGCAAGGTCAGAGATATGCGACAATTGTTTCAATTCTGCAGAGGCAATATCAGAGCAACAATCTGCGATGAGTTCAATCAATTTCTTGTCATAACGCCCTCCAAGAGCGAAGCCCTGAACGAATAACCAGTCGCCTGCGATTATCGCTTTCTCCAAACCATGTTTGTCGTGTATGGTCTGAATACCACGACGATACTTCGCAGCATCATGGATATCATCATGAATCAAGGTAGCAGTATGTATCAATTCGAATGCAAGTGCAGCCGCAATCACTTCATTGAAATCAATCCCTCCTGATAATTCATATGCCAATAATGTCAGAGTCGGCCTGATCCTTTTTCCACCTGCCAGCACCACTGAAGAGGCAAGTTCTGCAACTTCACCATCGCGTGCGACCGCTTTCTCAAGAAAAGCCACAAGTTCTGCTTCGATGAGGGCTTTGCAGGCCTGCATCCTGCCTTCCACAAACAAAGCGTCGGTCATCTGCCTCGTGTCTGACTAAAGGGTCGGATATATCAACGGGTGGCTGGCGCCATCACATCGCGGGCCTCGGCCTGCCGAGGTTGATGGTATGCAAGAAGGAGTCTTTCGCGTTGCACTTCGACCAGAAGATGGTTCGGGAACTGTGGACCAATTTCTTCGCCGGAAAAACTCATTGAAGGACAAGGATAGTGAACTGTCCTTAGAAGAATTTGAAGTCCAAGATATGGATGCTGCAATGTCAGCATTGAGCAATGCTGAAGCAGATATCATTCTGATGTCTGGTGAAGAGTGGGCGAATATAGATGACAGGACTGGTCTTGATATTGTTGCAGTATTTCCTCGCCGTGAGCCAACTTGGGTAATGATCAGCGATGACAAGCCGGAATACCTTCCTCGCAATGCTATCATCATCTGTCCACACAAGTTGGTTCGACGACAAATGAGAAGAGCACGTAGAGATGCACATACCATGTCTGTGGAGGATGCAATAGAGAAGTTCGGTGCTCCTGAAGATGAAGATTGGAGTGGATTGGTTCCCTGGTTATCAGAACTTCTTGGAAAGGGAGAAATTGATGCTTTCATCATTGACCGTGGACGCTGGGGTTTGGCGGGTATCAGAAACCGAAGACATACTCTTGGGTTGCAGCGTAATCAAAGAGATAGAGCCCATTTCATACCCCCTACGTTCTCAGGATTCACATTGCTGGTCAGCAGGTCTGGATTTCCAAGCGGGCAATTCTCCACTCTACATGACTGGGTTTCAGAATCTGCTCTAAAAACTGAGTATAACCTGTGGAATGGAATCTCTCCAGACAACCGAGACCTGATAGCCATCCATGCTGAACAAAGAGGGGTCGGTGCTATACTAAGAGAAGCAGAACAAAATGAAGATTTACAACTTCAAGAATCATTGCTTGATATTGAAGGCCGTGTAATGACTGGTGGCACTAGAATTGAAATCAGGATGGAAACCGTTTCAGCCAATGGTTGGCGAACCGTTGGACTGGAAAGAACTGCCCCTCTGGATTTTGCATATGAAGAAAGTATCAGGATGATTGTCGAATGGAAGAGCCTGATGGAAGTGGTTGCTGAAAAATACGTTGACCCAAATAACCCAGAAACTAACTCTCAATTCTTCAAATTGGCTTGAAATCGTGAATTTCGGATTGTAATTTCAATCATCTTTCTCTTCTGGATTCATCAAGATTTCCAGTTCATCATTGAATTCCTTGACCGAGGCAGGGTCTCGATCACTTCCTGCCAACAACACCTCATATCCTCCGCCCTTGATCTGCGACTCAAGAGCAGCAAATTCCGCTGGCATGCTGAAATCCACCGAACTCGCAAAACCACCTTCAATACTACGCGCCTCATCTTCCCATGCTGAGGCAATCCGTATGACATTCTGAACAAATTCTTCTACCATATCCACGGATGTAGGAGGTTTGTTCAATGCTTCTTCTGCACGTCTTCTGAATTGCAAGTAGGTATTTCGCACCTCGCCAAGCTTCCTTGCAACATCTCTTATCGCCTTAGGTGCCTTTTCATCAGCCTTGCTTTTTCCCAATCTGCGATTCAACTTTTCGAGGTCCTTTCGCGCATTGCTGAGACCGGCATTTATTGCATCCTTGGCTTTGGCCAAATCCCTGAGGGTCTGCTTCATATTCTCGGATCTCTCTTCAATAGAGACATGCAATTGAGAATCAAGGTTCTTGACATCTTGTGACATCTTCTGATATAGTTGCTCTTCTTTGCTGGTGATATTGCGAAGATTGGCTTTTGCATCCTTCTCATTGCGTCCCATACTAGCCCCCCTTGTTCAGTACCCTGATGCACATGGGCTTCAAAGTGTCGCAACGGTTTGACGGTGGTTCCAATTAGACATTCTTGGGATTGTTGAAGGGGTGCATTAATCGGCCCGTAGGGCCGGAGAACAATGGGAACATACTTGAGTACATCAAGTAGGGAATGCGGATGGTGAATGAGTGAAAGCACAGGAGGATTTGCTCACTGAGCTCTATCGGGCAAGGTTAGAAGACCTGCGCGAAATCGCTTCTGAATTGGGAATCCCCAAGACTGGGAACGTTGAACAGTTGCGTGCTTCGCTGATAAAACATCAATGTCTTTCAGGATGGGATCTTTCATGGGAAGGCATCCAGAAATTGTCGAATGATGACCTTGGTCCAATCCTCGCAACCTTTGGAATCAAGCGTTCGGGTTCCATCAAGGACAAGAAACAGAGACTTTGGCTGCATTTGAACAAGGACCCGAAGCAGTTGAATGCTGATATGTTGGATTCCTTGACTAGGGAAGACCTGCATGATTTGTGTGTCCACCTCAATCTACCGCGTTCGGGTAGTAAGTCGCAACTTCTTGGCCGAGTGGCTGGAGTCCTTGCTTCGCAAGAAAAAGGCTGGGGGAAAGTGAAGAAGAGCCTTAGACGGCCGCGCTCATCTTCACCCTCTGTTCCCGTACCTCCATCTCCTCCAACTGTAAGTGCTGAAACGATTTCTGAACCTGTGGAATTGGAAGAGGAAACTGCAGGTCCTGATGAATTGCTTATCGAGACAGTGCTTGAAATCGAGCCCACAATAGAATTACCCCCCTTGGAGCCAATTCCTGAACCTGAACCTGAATTCACTGCTCCGATGTCGCTTCCTACTACTCCATTACCAGCGGTTTTGCGAGATGAAATGTCTCCCGAGCGTCAACTGGCTCTGAGAACCGAGATTGAACGCTTCGTATCAAGGCATGAAGGGAATTGGAGTTTCGAGGAAGAGGCTTCTTTCAGGGCACAATTGAGCGCCAGTGGAATGCCAATCAATGATTCTCGCCTTTCACAAACCATCGCTGAATGGTTGGCAACTGCTAGGGACAGGTGGCACATCTCCGATGTTGACCTGACCAGCGAAATCTCTACTGCTGAGGACATGGGTAGTGAACAAGCAATACTCGAACTTGAACAGAGAATGCCTGAACTAGATTCTTCTCTTCGAGATTTCCTTTTGATCAGTGATTCAAGCGATACTGAAGATGTTGAGTCATTCCTCGATAGCCTAGCAGCATCGGGACTGCAAGTTTCACTTGCGCCTGTCAGGGCGAGAGTGATTGCAAGATTGGCTGAAATCACTCGCCAGGTAGAAGAAGAGCGGGCGGCATTCCATGTTGGTCCTGGTTCTTGGAGAGAAAGAGAAGCGCTTCGTAATTTTGAGAAGGTCAGAGCAAAACTGGTTGAGGGCTTGGAAACCATTCTTGAGGCTGCGGGAGAAGACCAAGTTCAGGCTCGAATGGCTTTTGAAAGGCTAGCAAGAGAACATGATCTGGACCTGCGTATGGCTTCCATCAGTGGCAGGTTGCATGGGTTGTTTGACTTACATGTGAGTCTGGCTGCACAGGCGGCTTCAGTAGATCCAAAAGCAGCACGTCGTGAAAGATTGATTCGCGTACTACAGCACGGAGCGGTACATTTCTCCAATTCATCGCAGAAGACTCTCGATAGGTTAGAGAGAAATATCGCAGCATTCGAACAGGTCGTTGAATCTATTCTGCGCAAGCATGAGGGAGACTATGGCCCAAGTTCTCAAGCATTATTGGTGCGTTTCTTGGAAAGTAGAGGATATGTTGTCAACACACCTGAACTACGTCCACGAGTTGTTGCTTGCGGAGGGATTGTTGGAGTAGAGTTAGGGTTCCTTTCACCAAAAGACGTTCCTCCTCTACCTTCTGGCGTTTCCTTGTCCGAGACTGAAATCGATGCAGTGGTTGCAGAATTACGAACCGTAGTTCGGCAATTCAAGCAAGTGGATGCTTTTGATGAGACTGAGGAAGCGAAAGAGGAACTGCAGATCGGTGAGTCGGTAGCAGATGCGAATGAAGACCTGATCAGGGCCCGCTCCAAACTTGGACACGCTGACACACTTCTAGAAAAACTACGAATCTCCTTCGATGACGACGAAGACCCAGTTTGATTCAGCTCCACTTATTGAGAGGCAGCATCAGCGTTTCCTTTCTCTCCTTGCTCTATCCCGCTTCATATGGCAGTCCTTGTACAGTTTCTTGCTACCACAATGACATGGGTCTTTAGGAGCAATATTCTTCGACAGAATCGAAGAAATCAGATTATCATCAGAACCGCTTCCGCCTTGCCCAAATTTGGATGAAGGAAGTGAAGGGCCTGCTGATTGGGCACTATCTGATAACTTGAGTCCCGTCCTCTCATATCGCTTCTTTTCCACTACTGGAGCGCTGTCATAGCGACTTTCCAGGCCCATCTGCTGCTGCATATCCTCTATGGCATTACGTGCCATCGCCGCCTCTTCCTTTGCCTCAGCCATCATGTCCTGTGCATCCCACATCATATCGGCAGCCTGCTGGAAATCATCCTGCCATTCGTTTGCACCTTCATCTGAACTCCAATCTCCAGAAGTACCGCCATCCTGTGGATTTCCATCGAAACCTAGTTTCTCCATCTGTGCTTCAATCTGCTCCATCAAGTCACCATATCCACCGCGCGGTAACTTGTTCTTGTCGTTGGCCTTCTCAACATCTTGCTCGATGATTTTCAAACGACCAATAGTCTCCGCCCTACGAATACGCTGAGATAATTTACGCACTCTCTTGTTCTTGGCTCGCTGACCACGAGCAAGGACCATTCTACCAGCGAATGCCAGTACACCAAGGAGAATGGATATGATTTGTCCCGTTGTTGAATTCATGAAATCCATTACTGCACTAACGACGGCGTTAGATGCAACCTTGTCGATCAATCCCTGTTCTGGTTCAACCACTCCATCCCATGATACTCCTTCCATGGAATCATGTTCGAAGGTCCCACAGAAGACTTCCTTGTCAAACAGATTTTTGACTGCTGACATGGCGGTATCCGAAGCATTGATTTGGTACCCCAGTGAAACTTCTACACAATATTCTCCAGCCTCAAAATATGGATACTCAACATCCTCAAAGAAACGACTAGAGGATTGCCAGTAGCCCCCCTCAAGCACGCCTTCCCAGTTCAAATCTAGTTTCCACTCCATCTCATCACCATCAGTTTCAAGGAACAAAAACGCCCAACCACCGTATTCTTCTTCATCGATTGGCGAGAAATACGAGTATAGCGTGTTACCATTTGAATCTTCAAGTTTGAATGATAAAGAATGATTGTATCCTCCCCACGGGTCTTCTATGAGCAGTTCTATCTTCTGATTCCAAACTCCATCCACCTTCTGTTCGATGAATTCAACGCTGATTGTCGTGTTGTGGGTTGTAGGATCACCTATTGGGCAGCCAGTAGAGTCCACCTGAACGCCAGGAGCAGTTCCCGCGCAGAGGTCAATGAGGTCGTCAACCCCATCACCATCCGTATCTGTCTGAGTCTGGTTGGAGCCATTGCCTCCATTGTTTGAACCATCAGAGTTTGAATATTCAAAAGTAAATGTGACATAATTACTTGTATTTGTAAGGAAATCAAGAATTGGTAAATCTAAGCCAGTTGAACTTTCTGATATTTGATTAATTTGATCTTCAGGAATAAACAGGCCCCATCCAGATTCATATTGCGGTAATCCTGACATTTCTGACAACAAGAATGGACGGATTTCACCATCAGAACGAAGATATGAGCCCACCCACGGATCATTTGCACTTGGGGAATAAGTCGATCCCCAATTGGAGTTTGGATGGCCAAATAGATAATGGCATGCAACAGCATGTGCAGTATCTTCGGTATCAGTAATATCCCCATCATCAAGCAGGCAATTAGAGAACGCCTGCTCTACTACAATTACATCATAGTGAGAACCAGATTCGTGAGCCCACCCTTTGTAATTTGCATAATATCTAATTGTAATGAAATTCTCGTTATTTCCACCTGCAGTGGCATCGATAAACAACGAATCTACATCGAGCGAGGTTCCACCTTGCATGAGATCCAACTCAAAACAGAATTCATCGTACCAGTCGCTGATAGTGGAATAGTCTACAGGTATCTGCTGGAAGGTTCCATTGGATGCTGTATCCCAACTCATGAGATTCACAGTTCCTTGATCTATACTCAATGGTACATCTGAGCAACTACCCTCATTAGCCTCTATCAATCTCCATTCAATGTCATAATCTAGACCTTCATTTAACTGAGCCGAATAGCCCGCTGTTAGTGTTTGATTGGCCGGATCAATATTCAGGAACGCTTCGACTGAAGGTTGTCCTGCTCCGCCGCCAGAGCCGCCATCAGGATTGATGTACTGCGTATTCTTGATACCATATACTCGGAATGAAGCTATTGCAATCTCCCATGAATTAGATTCTGAATCTGTCGAGTCAGTACAATTTAATCTCACATATCTTGCCTTGGAAAAAGGCATTTCAGCATACATCCCATCCCAATAGTCTCCATTTGCTCCAGGTACATTACGTTCCCAATAAGCATGCAAATTCCAAGTGTCTTCTGTTGTTTCTCTATACTCTATCGAAATATTACGCGGGAAGTTTTGGTCTCCAATATCCTTCACAAGGAAATCAATCGTTGAGAAATACTGGGCTCTACCTAAATCTACTTCTAGAGTTGCAGGGCAATACCCGTTTGTTTGCCAATAAGTTTCTTGATTGCCATTTGTACCGGAATATGAATCAATTGCCAAAGATGCTGGATGTTCAGAATGTGAAGAAGATGCTGTAATTGAGACATCTTGACCAAATGACAATACAGTATTCCAATCCATTGCCCAATCGGGAGACCAAGACTGGTCAGAGTTAGGATCAGTATCCATGATGTACTCAAAAGAATCTGGCATTCCATCCCCGTCACTATCCCAATTTTCGGGGTCGGAGCCAAATTCTTCCTCCATGTCGTCGGGCATTCCGTCCCCATCGCTATCTACCGGAGTATTGTCTGGATCTAGACTATCAGTATCCATACAATCGATGACCCCGTCGCCATCCGTATCTGAATTGGAGGAGTTTAATCCGTTCCAATTTTCCCAATAATCATAACAATCATCATAATCATAGTTAGGGGGTACAGTCCATGGTTTCAATGGATGACCACCATAAATCAACTCATCAATATCTTCATGTCCATCTCCGTCCGTATCTACACTATTTTCATCTGAATTTATTGCCAATTCAAGTGCATCAGGTAAACCATCCATATCGGCATCACTAGGTTTCACCTCGGAATCCAAAGGATCTCCTCCAAACCAATATTCAAACCAATCTTCGTAACCATCACCGTCTGAATCCTGAGTAGTGGTAGAAGTACCCCACACATCCTCAAAGTCATCAGGTGCAAAATCATCTTGCGAACTTGGAGGGTTGTACCATACACAATCAAGGCCGTAACCAATCGAATCTCCAGTCAAATTTGAATTTAGATGAATCTCTACACAATAATCGTTACCTCCAGTAATCGAAGGGAGTTCATCATGGAATGAATATTCATTTGACCAGGATAATCCGTTAACAGGTTGATTTTGTTCAACTTCCGTAGGAGAAAAGAAAAGGATTTGTTGGCCGTGGGAGAAATATACTCTTGAAGAGATATCAACATTCAAACTTGTGGGAAGAGAAGTGAAAGAAACTGAGGACTCAAGTTTTGGTACTGAATTATCGGTTCCAATACTAACGCTGGTGGGCAAATGATAGAAATCCTTGCCTAAGCCATTCCATTCGCGCTCACCAGAAACATAATTCGGATGGCCAGCATCATCATATTTACCATTTCCAATTACTCCCCAATTGCCGATTCCCCAACACATGATTTGGTCGCTTGCGAGTAATGCGCAACTATGCTCTCTACCGCTGCTTATCTCCAACACTTCGCTTCCCTCTGGTAAAGAAACGCTGACTGGTGTTGTTGAATGCTGCCAAGTCCCATCACCCAAGTTACCTCTTGCATTGAATCCCCAACAATATGTCGAAGAGTCTTCAAGAAATGCGCAAGAAGTTCCAAAACTACCTACTGAAGCATCCACTACCTTAGAGGTTGCAGAAGATTGTAATTGAACTAGTTGAGGAGTATTTGCAGGCGAGTAACTGCCATCTCCAAGTTGGCCTTCTCCATTACTACCCCAACAGTATAACTCATCAGAACTGGAGATTGCACATGAATGACCAGCCATACCGTTTGGTACTACAGATTTCCAAGTAATGGAACCAGATACCAGAACTGGAGTAGCACTGGAAGACCAAGTGCCATCCCCTAATTGGCCCTGCCCATTATGACCCCAACAGTATAGATCATCTTCGGTGGTGAGTGCACACGAATGGTGTTCACCAACCGCTACAGATGTATAATCAACATTCGGTCCATTAACGATACCTGCAGTTGATGAATATCCTCCCGAAGTGCCATTACCCAATTGGCCATGACTGTTGCTTCCCCAGCAATATACATCTCCATCCTGAGAAACTAGACAACTGTGCTCATAACCTGAGGAAATATCTACTGGGTACGCATCTCCAGGTATCCCTACCTTATCTGCGGGGATGCTGCTATCCGAATCATCACCATTACCTAATCTACCATTCTGCCCTCGACCCCAACAATATGCATCGGTCGATGAACCGCTAAGAATTGCACAAGTAAATTCCCATCCGGCAGTAACTGAAATTGGGACTGTACCTTGTGGCAAATCAACATCATACAATGGCGAACTATAATCATAGACGCCGTACTGATTACTTCCTAATTGTCCATACTGATTGCTTCCCCAACAACTAATCGTCTGATTCTTTTGAATAGCGCAATTATGGCTGTATCCTGTTGCGAGATTCTTTCCACCAGAATCTGAATCGCTTGGCCCTCCTATGTCGATATCTGGAAGACCGTCAGCACCAGCGCCACCGTCGTTGAGTTGATTGAAAAATAATTCATTACTTTCAGAATTTTTATTGGCTACTACTAAATCTAGATCACCATCACCATCTACATCACCAAGTGCGGTTCCGTAAGTCTCCCTAGCATTACCTGTCCAAGTCGCAGAACTTTCTAATGTTGAACCTGAATTGAAGTAGACTTGGTTGCTTGAACTAGAATTTGTACTTGCATGTTCTCTATTACCCGCAATCATGTCAAGATCTCCATCCCCATCCAAGTCTCCAAGTGAAATCCAATTAGTGGATGTAGTCTCAGTTGTGACAAATGAAGGTGTAGTAGAGAGACTGGTGCCAGTGTTGAGATAAATTTCGTTACTCTGATGTCTATTGCCAACTGCAAGATCAAGATCTCCATCCCCATCAATATCCCCCCAAGCTAGCATCATAGTGTATTGGGAGTTGCTGCTTGTCCAAGAGGGGGTATTTTCAAGGGTTGATCCATCGTTAAGGTATACCTCATTATTTGTATCGTAACTACCAACTGCAAGATCTAAATCACCATCGCCATCTACATCACCCCAAATTGCTGAATTGGTATTCAGAGAATTACTAGAAGTCCAGTATGAATTTGTTCCCAAAGTACTCCCATCGTTAAGATAGACCTCGTTTTGATGTGCTTGATTACTTACTGCGAGGTCTAGATCGCCATCGCCATCAATATCTCCCCAAGATACTGACACTGAAGACCATGAATTACTACTTTGCCAACCAGGAGTTGTTGTAAGGCCAGTACCGGAATTGAAGTAAATTTCATTCTTCCCGTTATGATTCGCAACAGCAAGGTCAAGGTCACCATCTCCATCGACATCACCCCAAGCCATATCTCTGGAATTCAGACTATTACTGCTAGTCCAAACTGGAGATGTTGAGAAATTGTTACCATCATTGAGATAGAGACGATTATTCTGTAGAGCATTCGCCACCGCAAGGTCAAGATCACCATCCCCATCGACATCTCCTAAAGCGACAGAATGAGAATTTTCTGACTCAATACTGTTCCAATCTGCACTCGAATTGAATATTGCAGGACTAGATGCAGCGTTGACGAGTAAAGACAGATTCTTTGACACCGTTGAAGTTCCATCTGAAACTTGAATTGTTACCTGATAAGTTCCTGCAGCAGTTGGCGTTCCAGTAAACAAGCCCCATGAAATTAGATTGATTCCTGGAACTGAACCTGAAGTAACAGTCCAAGTGTAATTTCCAGTTCCACCTGAAGCATTAACGATGTATGAGTAACCAGTGCCAACTTCTGCATTGGGCAGTGAAGTAGTTTCTATTGCCAAAGGTACAGAAGGAGTTACAAACTTTACGAATATTCCGCAACTATTCACCCCACAGATGAATTCATTATCACCATATGCTGTTCCAGATGAAACTTTTCCTGCAAAATATACGTTACTACCACTAGAATCTAGGGCGAAACCATTTCCAGAATCGCTGCCTGAGCTTCCCCAATAGTAACGAGTTGTCCAAATGCCTGAATTACTAATCTGTGCAAAGAAAATGTCATATGACCCAGTACTCGAAATGGTGGAAAGATTACCGAAAGTTGGAGTTCCCTGGAAATGTCCGACCAAGTAGACGTGACCACTCGAATCTACGGCTAATGAACGCCCATAATCGCTAGATGAGGAGCCGGCCTTGACTGCCCATGAAGTGGACGGTGGATTGTTTGATTGATCTAATTTCCATACAAAGATATCTTCTACTCCACTACTCGTAAGGCTGACTGAGTTGCCAAAATTAACTGTACTTCCAAAGTATCCAGTGACATAGATTTTGTTGCTAGAATCTAAAGTTATGTCATTACCACCATCGCCTCCAGAACCCCCCTCTTTGAAGGCCGATTGCCAAGTACAACTACTACTCAACTTGGCAATGAAAATATCACTCTGTCCGCTACTGGTAAGGCTGGTGCTACTACCGAAGGTAGCTGTTCCTTCGAATCCACCGGTAACATAGACATTGCCACTGTTACCCAAGGCTATTCCTCTACCTGCATCCCAACTAGAGCCACCTGCTCTAACAGCGCATCCCCAAGAACCCGTAGGACTAATCTTAGCAACAAAGATGTCATTAGCACCTGCACTCGTGATACTATGGGTGCCAAAGGTAGCAGAGGATGTAGAAGGTGATTGGAAATGACCGGTCACATAAGCCCAGCCTGTTGAGTCAACTACAATGTCTCGTCCTTCATCACTATATGAACCGCCTGCGGATTCAACCCATTGCCATGACCCACTGCTACTCAATTTAGCGACGAAAATATCCTGAATATTGGTTCCACCACTATTCAAGGTGGAAGTGCCGAAGGTAGCCACTCCTCGGAAAGCCCCAGTAACATAGATTTGGTTACTAGCCGAATGAAGAGATATTGCGTTCCCGACATCAGGACCTGAACCACCAGCACCGATTACCCATTGCCAAGAACCGCTACTGTTCAATTTGGCGACGAAGATATCTTTATCCCCGCTGCTAGTAAGTATACTTGAACCAATTACTGCTGTTCCAGAAAAATATCCTGTATAATATGAATTACCTGAACTGTCAACCACCACATCTTGAGCACTGACTGAATCTGAAGATCCGGAACAAAATTCCCAATGAGAAGGTATGTTGTTATTGTTAGAACCATTGATGTAACATCCTTCCTCAGTGAACTTCACCTTTGCTAGGAAACCATCTTCATTTCCTGCGGAAGTCAAAGAATCTCCGGGGCCAAATGTTGCGGTTCCCTTGAAGTAACCCGCTAGAATCAGAGTATTGTAAGCAGAGCTGCCACCGGTAGCCCCTCCTGCACCTGGATCAAATGCTAGATCATTGACAACAATGTCATCTCCAGTTCCTCCATTACCTATGGTGAACGCATATTTGGTATGGCCATTAGAAGCATTGAAACCTTGAACATAACCATTCTGACCAGTACCGCTTCGAGTGAATTGTTGTCCATTGCCAAAATACACCGTTCCATCAAAATCTCCAACCACGGTCAAATCACCATTTGCTGAGATAGCAATATTGATTGGATTCACAGCCCCTAATGAGGAAGTTGTATTATGCCATAGATACTGGAAACTTGAGCCACTAATCTTTCCTACAACGGCAGTATTAGAAAATCCCGATGTGAATCCTGCACTCATCGTAAGGTTGCCGCTGAACTTTGTTATGTAGTAAATATCGCCTGATGAATCAACCTTTACTGAAGAAACTTGGTTGTCGCCGTTTCCAGTTCCTCCCTTAGCGAATATCCAGCCATTAGAATCTACCTTAGCGACAAATGCTTCTTTGTCTTGCCAATGGCTGAGATTGATATTTCCAAAAGTTGCCTGCCCGCGATATGATCCACCTGTTACTACAGACCCATTTCCTGCATAATCTAGACGAATTGCGGCATCGTTAGCGCTACTACCACCGGTTTGCACCCATTGCCAGTTTCCACTAGAACTGATTTTCCCAACAAATGCATCTTGTCCACCATTTGTGTATGATGAATTCCAATAGGTGTTTCCTTTGTCCCATATCGAAGAATTATCACCTATGTATCCAGAGATATATGCATCTCCCCAATTATCCAAGACGATGTCATTTCCGCCCTCGCTGGTTCCGCTTGAGCCAATCTTGGCCATCCAATGCCAATCACTAGCATCATGCTTGAGTTTAGCAACGTAGAGATCTGCACTACCTGCAGAAACAAGGCTACCAGATGATTGTCCCGCCTTGTCATAGAAATGGCATGTACCGTAGAAATTACCAGTGACGAATGCATCTCCACTGGAATCAACTGCTAAACCATACGTTCTATCAGTACTGGTCCCTCCAAGTTTCACTGCCCATTCCCAATTTCCTTGGTTGTTCAACTTGGCAACGTAACCATCGAAGTATGAACCTGAACTGGTGAGAGAATAAGTCCCGAAAGTCAGAGTTCCCTGAAACTCTCCAATGATGTATGCGCTACCATTTGGACCATTTACGAATCCGTGGTTCCGATCGATGTTAGAACTGCCAAAGCCCATCTTGTTCTCAACATTAACCACCAACTGAGGACCTGTATTGGTCTGCATACGCGGATTATCTTCAACGAGAAGTTCTTCTTCAGGCTCAAAAGGTGATAACATCGGCAAAGCGTAACTGGTCACCATCAACAAGACCAGAACAAGCGAACGAAGATGCAGTATTTTCTCTTCTCTCATAATGACACCCAATCATCGCGAGGAGTAGAATCCTTGAATGACCTGGGTGACGGTGCCGATATCGGTAATGTCTCTTTCCAACAGATCATTGAGAATACCCATCCTCTGCTGAACGTGCTGCTCAAATGTCGCTGGAGTTACTCCTGCGGCCTTGCAAATGGTCTCCTTGAGTTTGGATGGGATTCCGGTCTCCTCGATTTGATCTGTCTCAGCGTTATACTTCCATATCGGGTTCAAACGTGGTTTATCACCCTCCATACCAGCTACTTCAGAGACCTCCACTATCTTTCTAGCGGTCTTTCCCTTGACGTGCAATCTGGCCTGAATGATAATCAAATCTAATCCTGTCAACATGATTGGAGGAACGTCCATCGGTGGGTTGATCAGACGTGTGACCGTTTCAGAACCGGTATTAGCGTGCAGGCTTCCGAATGAACCATCGTGACCGGTGTTCATCGCAGTAAGCAAGGTTGCAGCCTCGGGTCCACGCACTTCTCCGACAATGATTCGGTCAGGACGCATTCTCAGACTTGATTTCAGACAGTCGATCATGTTGACCTCAGGGGTTCCATCTGGCCTTTCTTGACGGGTCTCCATGCGCAGCCAATGGTCGTGGTATACCTGCAATTCAGCGGTGTCCTCTACAGTCAAAAGGCGCTTATGCCAAGGTATGTACATTCCCAAACAATTGAGCGTAGTGGTTTTTCCTGAACCGGTTCCACCAGCGATGACGAAATTGGCTGGACGTGAATCAAGACCTTCGATCCAAACCCACATCATTGCGGCTAATCGTAGATTCACCGTACCGAACTTGATGAGGTTGACCATGGTGAATGGATCCTCGAGGAACTTTCTGATGGTTAGAGTTGGGCCATCAGGACTGATTGGGGGGATGGTTCCATTGACACGGCTACCATCTGGTAGTCTGCCGTCGAAGATTGGAACCATTCCCGGACCATCACCCAATGGAACGTTGGTGAAAGATGCGATGTTTTTGCATATTGCTAATCCTTCCTCATCCTCAATCCAGATGTTGGTCCTGCACATATCGAAGTCGCGATGTGCTACTTTGACACATTGAGTTCCACCGTTGTACATCACTTCCTCAAGGTTATCATCTTCGAAGAGAGCCTGCAACTTACCATATGGGTTGGGCGGCACTTCGCCCTCGACGTGGTATACCGGGCTGGGGTGGTTCGATTCTGAATATATGGTCACATTTCCGTACTGCGCTAAAATTTGTTCTGCCATTCAATCACTTCCTCATACTATCATGATGTATCCGAATTTGTATACCGCCATCGATGCAAACATCCACAACGGCACTAACCAAAGGTAATCTCTGGCCCTACCGAGCATTCTACCAGCCACCAAAACTGCCACTCCCGACGCTGCTCCAAAGAAATGGACCATGGCGCTGTTGACCTCGTCCACCGCATAACCGGAGGACTCAGGGGCGAATAGACCGACGATGAATGCGATAAGTCCTGGCAGGCCTACCGAGATGAACATGATGATTAGAATAGCCTGACCGATGAGGTCATTCTCTCTCTTGTTTACCAAATCGTTGAGTTTCTCATACTCGATACTGCTGCGGAACAGAATCTCCTGTATTGGGGCATCGTTCTCTTCAGCGGTGGAAAGCAGGTTGATGACTCTCTGAATCTGTTTGGAACGGGTCTTCATAGCGAAATCAGCAAGAGCCGCATCGAAGGATGCCACCGCGCTGACATCGAGTGTCTCTCTGAGTAACTTACCGAATAGATCTGAACGGCTCTCGCTGACCTTCATTATCGCCTGTTGCAGACCTTGACCTGCTCCAATACTGTCGGATAGGCCCTCAAGCACTTCTGGCAAAGCATTCTCCAAACCTCTTCTACGTGCCCTCTCAATGATTGGGGGAAGTGCACCTCCAAGGCCAGCAAGACCAATATTGAGCAAAAACAGCATCAAGGGATGGTCGTTCAGAACCTCGAACAAGTAGAACAGCATAATTTCACAACCCCGGATCCTTCGTGTGGGCCTTCATGCCGATCATAGCCATTACAATGACAGTAAAGAATAGCCCGCCGTTGACGATGGCGCCAACCGAATCTGGGTCTGGCAATGGCATTAGATCACCTGCGCCTGCCATCATCTGAGGAGTAATTGCAAGAATCGCCAAGATGATTGGTGAAATCATTCCAATCGACAACAATGTCTCAGGAAGGCCACTCAACTCTTCGATGTATTTCTCGACCTTCTCGGTACGCTTCTCCTCTTCTCTACCGCCTTGATTCTTCAAAGTCTTGACAATATCAGTATTCGACACAATATTCTCAATCATCGTATTGAGCAAGCGTTTGTAGGCATCAGATTTGACCTTCTTCTGAGTTCGTCGCAATTCGTCAACCAGAGACTTACCTTTGCGAGTATTTGTCATGATTTTCTGGAAGTCTGCCGATATGCATCCATATCCACCACGGGAAATCGAAGTTATAGCACCCTCAAGACCGATACCAGAACCCATCATGACCTCCATGGTCCTGATGACGTAGAGAAGTTCGCGGTCTTCGTCCTGGGCTGCCATCCATCATCACTCTCAGCGGATATCCTCAATCAATTCAAACTCAAATTCCTCATTTGAACCGTCGTAATTCAGCTTACTGAAGACTACCTTTACATCTCTTTCCTCAAAGGGGTCGTGAATGTATGGCTGCCCTGCACGGAACATCTCGACGACTTTGCGGTATACCTCAATGTCCATCTCTCCGCGTACTTTGTATACAGCGCTCTCAGCACCTTCATCGATCAAGTCATCACCCTCCCCACCGTGAGTCACGGTTCGAGTCATTCTGCGAGCGATTGTGATGCTGATATCACACCCTTCTAAGCGTATCCAATCGTCGCTAGTCATACCTGTTGCTGGTCGAATGAAAAAGTCCTGCGCTGCCATACCTGTGCCACCTGCGGACCCTACACCCCTCAACTCGCCCTTGAAGGTATTGACGAATCAATAGGCCCCATAGGGGCCTGAAAGGTTCATGCCATCTTGAACCAGGCGAATCTTGGTTCGACCAAAGTTCCTTGACTAACCAAGCCATCAAGAGCGGATTCAGTCGTACGTTGATCGAAGCCTCGAGTTGCACATGCTGCTAACATAGTCTCGAGGTCAACGCCCTTTCCTTCATCGAGTTGTTCAATAATCGATAACACCACTTCATCAAGGTCTTGTTCGTTGCCCTGAGCCCCTGTTGATGAAGACGTCTCACCCACATCAAGAGTAGCAGTAGTGGTGGGAGAACCCCAACTGGATTCTCCTACGTCCCTCTTGCCTTCTGCAATATCTAGAGCCCTCCTGACCATCAATCGATGGACCTCAGTGTCTACTTCTCCGTAGAATTCTCTCGCCGTCAACAAGCCTTCGATCATGTGTTCTGCAATACCTGCTTCTGCATATGCCTCTCTAGATGGCGCCAATGCCGCCGCCGCATCATGATCCGCTACGCGTTTCATGGTACTTTCACAAGCCTCTACCAACCAATCAGCATATCGAGAACGATCGATAATCGCAATCTCTTCAGGCCTCATATTCGTGTATACGCTACCCTCTTCAGTTGTGTAACAACGGCCTTTTGTGGTCATCAATAGAAGCAATGGGTCACCAGTTTCATGCAATTTAGCAAGTTCCTCGGCCTGCGCCTGCACTACATCATTGTCGAAATGACCGATATTGAAGTAATGCACACCCGAAGCATCTCGCAACTGTCCTTGCCACATAGTTCCAGAAGTAGTATCCCTTGGTTCCATGCGCTCTAGCAAACCAGCGACTAGAAGACGATTGACCTTAGCTCCTAATTTGGTTATGACAAAGGCTGGGTCAAACTCCCCTGGGCCCTTTTCAGACAGAGTTGATTCTCCAAATTCTTGCGCTAATATTCGTACCGCGGGTTGGCGCCGGCTGAGTCGAGAGTTACGGGCCTGCATCAAACCACCCCCCATCTCGCTCTCACTTCGGTAGCCGCCAATGCTGCATCGATTTCTACAACCTCTACCTTGTTGGCAACGAACATAATTCCCTGCTCATCGATAAACGAACGCCCCTCTACAGATAAACGCCGACCGAGAAATGAGTTTCTTAAATCGGCGACAAAGGAAGATTTGCCATCCTCAGATTGATCATTCTCCAGTTCCTTGAAACGTTCTCCAATCAAATTCTCCGATGCTCCGGAATCTAATGATAGGGAGGCGGTTGATACTCCATCATCGATGACCATTCTGATTCTGAAATCATTACTCCCCTCAATATTTCCATGCTCGATACAAGAACCGTCTCGCATCAATCTACGGCATTCAGAGCAACGAATGATTACACCGCTATCCTCCCTGACTGCAACAACCGTAGCCTCGGTCTTAACGCCTACTCTAGAGGTTCCACTCACTAATTCTGAGAAGGAAACTTCAACGATATGATCGCTCGGATCTATCGACTCCCAAGGAGTCTCAGCAAGAATCTCAACCTGCGAAGCATCATCCACGGTAATATCGGGAATCCCTTGCCAGGTTCTTACCCTGACCCTACTGAGCGATAGGCAAAGAGGCAATGCAGATGCATCGATAGGTAACTCATTCCACGATGTCATTCTACAGCGGCCGGTTGGATCAACCAATTCACCAGACCATAATGTACGGTCTTCCCCATTGACCTTAGCTACGCGTTCGGTCCAATCAACCATTTCCACTATGATATCGATCTCTCTTGCCCCATCGCGAAGACTGGAAATATCTACTCTAGTGCTGTCTTTCAGACTGTCCATCTCAGCAAACCCCGCATCATGGAAAACTTCGACCTTGGTGTATCGACCAATGTTCATTTCGGGATTATCTCGGAATCTACGCACCTGAGCGCGTT
Organism: Yoonia sp.; assembly: GCA_964230945.1. Classification (GTDB taxonomy): domain Archaea; phylum Thermoplasmatota; class Poseidoniia; order Poseidoniales; family Poseidoniaceae; genus UBA226. Next base: position 4,803 of record CAXRJJ010000002.1, on the reverse strand, counting down.
CCACTTTGACAAGAGTGCCAGGCTCGTGAGTAAAAGGCTCCCAACTGACAAAGGAAAGTGAGCCGCTGTCGTCTGCCAGCCGTCCCTTTACGATATCCATTGTTCCACTACCATCCTTACGCGTAATCACATCGTTTCGAACTGACATGACTCTGCCGATGACGGTTACTGTACCTTCTACCTGCCCTGCTTTCTGCAATGAGACAGGTTCGTCAGCATTAACTCTAGGAGTACTACTTTCCTTGAGCACTACGACTCTGCTAGATTGGTTGATATTCAGACTCAATTCACTATTGTATTCGTTTACAGAACCGCCTTCTATACGGACAACTACGCCAGGAATGATGTTCTTGTTTCCACCCCAATCCTTGTACGACCATCGGGTTCTTGCACCATCCCCCTCTCCGTCCGGGTTATCCTCTAGTAGACCAAAGGCGATCTCTCGCTCTTGTCCGCGAACGGTCTGCATTCTGGTATTATGTGAGATAATTTCTGCAACTACCTCGACATTCTTGTCCTCGGCCCCCAATTCTGTCAATCTATTGACCTTCTTCATCGGTGCAGTTCCGCTTCTGAATGCACCTTGATTCGTCGAAGTTGTCGCAGGAGCATTCTCAGTCTGAAACCTGCGCATGACAGAACGCATAGCATCGGATGGAGGAATCAAGAATTCGCTCTGATACTTCTCGAATTCTGCTCTAATTTCATCTTCATCAGCATTCGGCACTGCAGACATGACCTGGGCCACTGCTGCTTCTAAACTGGCATCATCCGACATGTAACGACCTCTGCGAACTGGTTCTTTCTTCTTGATCGACCAACCCGCAGATGCAGGTGGCAGGCTCTTGTGCTGGATGTGGTAGTACTCGCACTCCTACTCCCCCTTGGAGCAAGACTACTGTCGTCGAGGGTCTTTGAACAATGTGGAAAGACCACATCCCGAAATGAAACTGAATCACGAGGAATTGACGCGTATTCCTTGTCGCAAAAGAACGTCCGGCACGATGATTGAACCACCAGACCACAAAGGAGTTGCTTTGTTCATTTGAGCCAAAGAAACCTCCTTCGAAAAGGCCGCAGGAAGATTACCTGAAAGCCCAGCCTGTTTGACTGCCCCAACAACTTCTCCATCTTTAACGCGTAGAATTGAGGAAGTGGTTACCGAGAAATCGCCGCTTGAAGGATTAGCGGTATGAGCCCCCATTACTGACTGAACCAAGTAACCATGTTCCATCTCTTCAATCATGGATTCTCTCTCAATCTGCCTATCGGAAGATGATAAAATCAGATTGTTGAAGGAGGTGACTGGAGGGGAATGATGACCACCACGCCCCGCATTACCAGTACTATCAGCACTCTCAACATTTCCAGCCTCAACTTGCTCAGCAGCATCGCGAGTTGCCCATATTCCGGAGACGAGACGCCCAGAATCAATCAATGAAGTCACTCGGGTGGGGAGGCCTTCACCATCTCTTGTACCAGAACCAGCCCCGCCAGGCAACCGACCATCATCAACCAACGAAAGGTGTGGAGCCAAAATGGATTGTCCAAATTTGCCGGACCAAACAGATTCACCTCTCGACAATTTCTCGCCGCGTAGAGCTGAACAGAAGATGTTGCTGAATAGACCACTTATTCCTCGATGAGTGAACAAAACTTGGGCATCTTCAACATTCTTTTCAACATCGATTAGGTTCCGAGTTGAAATCGCCCATTCAACGCCTTCTTCGCACATGCCATCAAAGTCGCTGACGAGTGATCTAGAGCCCATGCTACTCCAACCACTGGTTATTCGGTCATCTTCATCTATCGAAACTTGAATACCCGCAGAATGGCTTGATATCCTGCCTGCGCTGGAGATTCCTTGGCTGGTCAACAAGGCTCCAACATGACAACTCAATGCCATGCCTCCACCAGTCACAACCGCTCTGGAATCCAATTCCGAGACCTTTTCAATAACCTGATCTGCCTGTTGCATCAACTCTTCCGGAGTTATCTGATCAACCTTAGAATCCCACATTCCTTCAACCGGCGTACTACCAGCGTCTTCGGGCAGTTCTAGCCCTTCTATAGCAGGAGTAAGGGCGCATGTACGCATCGCTTTACGCACCATCTCAGCAGCATTATCAGGTGTGGTTGAATATGCAAAACCAGTTCTTCCTGAATCGACAACTCGAATACAATATCCACCTTCTCCACCTCCTCCTGCAAGACTCACTCTACCTCGTTCAATCTCGACATCTTGGCCATAAGACTGGATGGCAAATACTTCCCACATTGGAGCGGATACATCTTGTGCAGCCTTACCGATGATTTCGCAACCTTCGAGCAATCTATCCTGAGAACCTTCGGGAACCAAAGTCATTCAAGCCACCTCTTCAGCCAACTAGAGCATCTCTGATTCGCATTGCAGGGCCACCATCTCCAACCGGAACCATCTGGCCTTTACCACAAAAGCCAGGGCTTGCTAATACTGCATTCTTGGTCAGCCCATCTACATTCTTTAGAATGGATAATGTCATTCCACTGACGCTTACGTCCTTGAGCGGTTCTGCCAATTCTCCATCTCTGATACGCCACGCTTCTTGGGCTGCAAACTGGAAACTGCCGCGCCCTGTATCGACTTGACCTCCGCGAGTTCCACAAGCGTAAACGCCGTCCTGAACGTCCTCTAACAATTCATCGAGATCTTCGTGTTTTCCACCCATAATCATGGTGTTGGACATTCTGACCAAAGGATGGTGAAGTCCGTCCTGTGCACGCGCTGCACCGTTAGTTGGTATGTCGAAATGCGCCGCAGTCTCGCGATGGTTCAGATAGGTGACCAATCTGCCATTTTCAATCAGGGTCCTAGAAGCGGTATCTAGACCTTCATCATCGACAGGGAAACTTCCGTGGCCCCCCTCCCATGTAGGGTCATCCAACACGGTGACCAAAGGGTCGCCAATCATCTCGCCTAATTTTCCATCAAGGCAAGAATCACCTGCTGCAACCAAATCCGCTTCACAAGGATGTCCCAATGCTTCATGGATGTATACACCGGTCAAATCGGGGTCTGCCACGAGGTTCATTCGACCAGATGGAGAACGCTCTGCAGAAAGGATTCGCAATGTTGATTCAGTCGCTGAACGAGCTACTTCGTCAAGATCTACTCGCTCGATTGCTTCGTAGCCGCCGACTCCTCCAACTCTTGTTCTATAGGATGCTACCTGTGAATCATCGCGCCCAGTAACCACCGCATTGGTGCAGGTTCTCTGGAATGACCAGACCCTGTTCATTCCCTCCGATGTGACTAATTCTGTCTGCACATGTTCATCGCTAAATCCGGTATTGACCGATACTATTCTCTCATCGGTTCTAATCATCGAATCAAATTCGCTTAGAACTGCAACCTTGTCTTCTATATCGATATCCCTAATGTCCTTTAACGGGCGCCAATGTACGTCTTTGGTGCTAATTGGAACTTCGGCCAAAGACACCGGTTTCTCTCCACTGGACCTTCGTGCAGCAACCTGTCTAGCCATAGATATCGTAGATTCAACCTGAGAATGAATAGCCTTGAGATCAGAGGTGGAATGTACGCCCCAAGAACCGTCTACAAGACAGCGGAGTGTTGCGCCCACATCATGTCCAGGAACAGCATTTCTTACCTTGCCATCACGCATCGAAATAGAGGTGTTACGATTGCTTACAGTCCTGATTTCAGCGTATGTTGCACCGCATTTCTTTGCGCTATCGATTATCCTTTCAGCAAGGTCTTCATCAAGGAATCTTCCAGTCTTCCATGAGTCTGTATTCGGACTGCTGGCTGCCGACATGCTACCTCGATAGGCTAGTGGTGCTTGAACCCTACCCTAAGACTGTGAATCAGCATTGGCTACATGAGCCAACAAACTTGCCTCATCAACTTTTGAAATATTGACTTCAAGACCTAGTTTCTCAGCATCCAGCAGTGCCATGCTTGGGCGCATACTTTGGATTACTGCATTAACTGAAAAAGCAAGACGCTCGGCTTCATGATTCAGGTCTCGCCAATTCAGATACGGCAGATGGACATCCTCTCCTTCGCCAACCTCTGCATCCGGTATGTATGCTAGCCACCCCTCTTCATCTCCTTCATTCAAACCAACGCGCCTGAAGGCTTGATCGATATTGTGCGTTCCCGCCAAAAGACGTATGAATTCAACCTCCAAAGAGCGCGCTTTCATTCTATCATTCTGCTGATTATCGACAACCCCTGACCAAGTGGCCCACAATTGTCGCTCTGAACCCAAAGAACCAGCACCCAATAGACACCATAGGCCTACTTCTTGCACCTCACTGAGATGAATTGCAGAATCCTTGGGAGACTCCAAAGGTGCATCAAATTTCAACCTCCAACAGGGGAACCAAGGAGACGGGTGCAACTCCTCCATATCCTCGCCTCGCATGTTCTGCTCATCAATCCAACGCTTGACTCTCACTTCAATCGCTTGACATCCCGAATCGCTCTATCGAGGACCTTGGGGCCCCAACCACGCTTTGCTAGAAGCTGGTTTCTTTGCACCGAAGAAAGATTGAGCAAATCACTCGGGTTGGAGATATTGAGTTCCTTCATGTCGCGGGCTCTTGAACGACCAATATTGGAGATTCTGACCAAGGGAAGTAACTCCTCCTTGCACCCATGTCTAATCCTTTGTTTCAATGAATCCAAAACCGAGCCAACATCTGCAGCCTCAGCCATCTTTTCTCCATCTATATCACCACTGAGAAGCAATTGGCCCGCCGACTAGAGAAGCCAATCCATCAATTCCAATCTGGTTC
>CAXRJJ010000001.1:0-9529 GCA_964230945.1 Yoonia sp. | reverse complement strand
TCCACTTCTGGGCGGGACTTGGTCCAAGCCATCATGGTGTTTGGCAGTCCCGCCATACCCCCTGCTGTACTTGCCCTTTCTTCATCATTGCCACATGACAGATTTCGGTAGAGTTGCAAGAGTTCTTATATGGAGACTGTTCCCGCAACTATACAACCGATGGTTCAGTAGTGGTTCAGATGTCCAAATCAGGTGATGATATGCCCGAAGATTGGGAAGATAAGATGCTGAACAAGTTGACAGAGATGTTCAAGCAGATGGGCATGGATGTCAATCTTGATACTCTCAAGAACATGATGGAACAATTCCAGAATAAGTTCGAAGAAATGGGATTTGACGCCGAAAAAATTGCAAAAGGTGGGGTGAATCTCAATTTCGATCTCTCTAACCTCAATGATATGCTATCCAAAGGTGGTAACCTGAATGACATGCTGTCAAACTTAGGTTTTGACGTGAAGGTAGACGCTAAGCCTACTGAAATTCCCATCCCCGAAGAGGATGATGATATCGAGCAGGTCAAACAATTGCCCGCCGCCGATGTCTATCTCGATGGCTGGGAGATGGCGATTACCGTCGATTGCACCACTGAAGTTGAATTAGATGAGAACCTGATTGAACTAGAACTCATTGAGAAGGGGTCCTTGCTGGAAGTCATGCGTAGTACTCAGGTAGCGCCTGTTGCCCGTATCGAATTACCAAATCAATGCGACGAATTAGTTGATTGGTCGTTCAATAATGGCATCCTAGATGTCACTCTCAAATTGACTCCCCAGGGTTCTGCAATCGATGAGGAGAATTCGGATGACGAGTCTGGAGATGACTCGGATGAAGAGATGGAAATTCCTGATGTCAGTATCGATCTAAGCGACGATGACGACGAGGATGACGGTGGGATACCGATTCTGTGAAAAAAAGAAAGGTGAAAGAAATGGCAAAAGTGATTGGAATAGATCTAGGAACAACGAACAGCTGCGTAGCGACTCTCGAAGGCGGTGAGCCCGTAGTCATCGCCAACGCGGAGGGTGCGCGTACCACCCCTAGTGTGGTAGCATTCGCAAAGGATGGCAGTGAGAGAATGGTAGGAGTGGTGGCCAAGCGCCAAGCCGTCACTAACTCTGAACGTACTTTCATGTCGGTCAAGCGACACATGGGTACCGATTGGAAAGAAGGTGTGGACGATGCTGAATACACGCCGCAAGAGATCAGTGCCATGGTACTGCAGAAACTCAAGGCCGATGCAGAAGCATATCTTGGAGAAGAGGTAACACAAGCTGTAGTAACTTGCCCTGCTTACTTCACGGATGCACAGCGAAAAGCTACCAAGGATGCTGGCAGAATCGCTGGTTTGGAAGTATTGAGAATCATCAACGAACCAACCGCTGCTGCTTTGGCATACGGGGTGGACAAAGGAGATGATCAGACAATTCTGGTATACGACCTAGGAGGAGGAACCTTTGACGTCTCAGTACTGGAAATTTACGAGGTCGATGGACAACCTCAGATTGAGGTAAAAGCGACCAATGGTAACAACAAGTTGGGTGGCGATGATTTCGATGAGATGATTATCGATTATCTGGTTGAAGAATTCAAGAAGAGCACAGGTATCGACTTGAGCAAGGATGCACAGGCTGCAAGCCGGCTACGTGAGGCTGCTGAGAAAGCCAAGATCGAATTGAGCGGAACCATGCAGAGCCAAATCAATCTGCCATTCATTACTATGAAAGATGGTAATCCAGAACATCTGGACATCGCTCTAACCAGAGCCAAATTCGATGAGTTAACCGCATCTCTAGTCAAGAAGACCATGACTCCAACCAAGAAGGCAATGAAGGATGCTGGCGTTTCCAAGGGAGAGGTCGACAAGGTCCTCTTAGTCGGAGGTTCAACACGTATACCCGCAGTCCAGGAAGCAATTGAGAAAGAAGTTGGCAAGGCTCCTTTCAAGGGAATCAACCCTGATGAAGCGGTTGCAGTTGGTGCTGCTCTTCAAGCAGGTATCATTGTTGGAGATGAAGGTGTATCAGACATTCTTCTGCTCGATGTAACCCCTCTGACTCTAGGTATCGAGACCCTTGGCGGAGTGATGACCACCATGATCGAGAGGAATACAACAATTCCAAGCCGTAGGTCCGAGACCTTCTCCACCGCAGCGGATAATCAACCAGCGGTAGAGATTCACGTATTGCAAGGAGAGCGTGAGTTCTCCAAGGACAATATCACATTGGGACAATTTCACCTCGTTGGAATCCCTCCAGCACCGCGTGGAATCCCACAGATTGAGGTCACCTTTGACATCGATGCCAATGGTATCGTCAACGTAAGCGCCAAGGACCAAGGCACTGGTAAGGAACAATCGATCAAGATTGAATCCGCTACCAGTTTGACCGAAGACGAGATTCAAGAGAAAATCGCCGAAGCTGAGGCTAATGCCGAAGAAGACAAGAGGCGAAAAGGAAAGATCGAATTGCGCAATATGGCTGATCAAGTTGTTTACCAGACTCGTAGAACTCTCGATGAAACCGGTGACAAACTAGAGGATGAGGATACTGCACCAGTTAAGGAGAAACTCGAGGAATTGGAGAAGTTGGTTCAGGATGAAGAAGGAAAGCCGTTCGAACTCGAGGCTATCGATGAGGCTGCAATTCAAGGAAAGGTCAAGGAAGTAGAAGAGGCAATGCATGCGATTTCTTCCAAGTTGTACGAGGCGGCAGCGGCTGAAATGGCTGCTCAAGAAGCATCCGCCGGTGATTCTGATGATTCATCCGATGATGTGGTAGATGCTGACTTCGAAGTCGTCGATGAGGATTGAAATCTACAATCGATGGGTTTCAAGGGCGGTTGCGGTTTCGGACGGTCGTTGAGATGGCCGCGAACGACGATACCACCATTCTCGAAGAGACCGAGAGGACTACTGGTAGGGCTGCCTTGCGCAAGAATGTTCAGGCTGCAATCGCTTTGGCAAATACAGTTCGTTCTACACTAGGTCCCAAAGGTTTGGACAAATTATTGTTGGATGAAGAAGGTAGAGTACAAGTCACAAATGATGGAGTCACCGTTTTGGAGGCAGCACGAGTTGAACACCCTACAGCGCGCATGATGATTTCCAGCAGCAGTACACAAGATAGAGTAGCAAGAGATGGGACAACCAGTACCATACTTATCGCTGCGGAAATGTTGCAGAATGCTTGGGACTTGGTGGCACAAGGCGTACACCCTGTTGTCATCGCAAATGGCTACCGTATGGCAGAAGTTGAGGCACAGAAGATTCTCGAATTGATCTCTAAGGAATCCACGGACGAAAGTGAGATACTACAGGCAACTCATACCTCATTGGCTGGTAAAGGACACTCGGATATTCAACAGAGGATTTCAGAATTAGCCGTACAAGCAGCCGCTTCTTTAGCAACACAAGAAAACGGTAAGATTCGGGCGGATCCTACTTTGGTCAAGATTCTCGCCAACAAAGGTGGACAGGCAAACGAAACTCATCTAGTGAATGGAGTGGTAATTGCAAAGAAACCTGCCCATCCAGAGATGACCCAATCTAGAGATGCAGGGAAGATATTGCTGGTAGATGGAGGAATCGAACGCAGAAATACCGTTATTGATGCTAAAATCAAGATAACTGAAGCAGGTATGTTGGAAGCCTTCCGCAACAAAGAGAGCGAAATGTTGGCAAAACAGGTTGACGACATCATTGCTCTGGGTGTCGATATCCTAGTCTGCAAGGACGGCATCGATGACCAAGCAAGGTCTTTGTTAGAAGCGGCGGGAATCACTGCATACAGGAGAGTTCACCGAAACGACATGGAAGCATTGAGTAGAGCAGTTGGCAGCCATCCTGTGCATTCAACTTCAACCGCAAGCAAAGATGACCTCGGTCATTTCAAGAGCAGCCGTCAAGAGATTTGGGGAGATGTCGGACATTGGATTCTCGAAGGAAGTCAAAAGCAAGGCTTGACATTGGTTACACGCGGTAGTAGCGAAGAAATGCTGGAAGAAGTCGAGCGATGTTTTGCTGACGCCATTGGAGTGGCTTGCCACATGCACGAAGAAGCACGCAGTCTAGCGGGAGGGGGAGCTACTCAAATTGCCTTGGCACGACGCCTGCGAAGGTTTGCAGAAACTATTCCTGGTAGAGAGCAATTGGCTATCGAAGCCTATGCTGAAGCCCTTGAAGTAATTCCTAGAGCATTGGCTGAAAATGCTGGACAGGATGCTCTTGGCAGATTGCTGGAATTGACCGCAGCACAAACTTCTGCGGATTCTGACTGGTTAGGCCTAGATCTTGAATCTGAGAGCATTAGCGATATGCACGAAGCTGGAATCAGAGAACCGATTGCAGTCACTCGGCAGGCCATCAAAGGTGCAACAGATTCTGCAGTCAGCGTTTTGCGAATAGATGACCTACTTTGGGCCAAACAAGACCCACAGATACCAGAAGGCGTCATGGAACAACTCGAAGGAATGGGTGGCGCTTGATTCAAGAACGATGGCCTCTCTCGAAATAACATGACTTGTCCGATGTGTGGCGCTCAGAACAATCCTGGAATGCCGGCCTGTTACAATTGTGGTAGTGCCTTGGCCCAGACTATTGCTCAACCTCAACAGCAGTGGGCACCGCAACAACAGGCACCTGCTCAGCAACAGTGGGCACCGCAACAACCTGCAATGCAAGCAGCCCCCGCGGCGCCTGCTCAGCAACAGTGGGCACCACAACAACAGGCTCCTGCTCAGCAACAATGGGAACCACAACAACCTGCAATGCCCGCAGCACCAGCCGCAGGTGGCGGATATGGTGGTGGCACCGCTTCGTCTTGGGACCAAGGTTTCTCGTACAGTTCTCATGGACATGGAGGGGGAAGCAATGTCGTCAAAATCGCTACCATCTCTATCGTCAGTCTAATTCTAGTAGGCGGTGGAACATTGACCACACTCTGGGCCATGGGAGTCATTTGGTCTGATGCTGACATAGTAGGTGAATGGACAACTAACGATGGTGATGTCCTGGAATTCAAAGAAGACGGTACTATCATCAGCGAAGAGGATATGCCTGCAGGTTATGAGTTTAAATGGGAGGTCGATGGAGATAGATTGACATGGACTATGAGTCAAGATTCAAATTCTCAAGAAACTCAAATGTTTGAATGTGACAATGGCGAAAGGATAGATATGTCTTGGGTCAATGACAATGAGGAAGATTGTAGTAATGGTGAAGATGAAGGGGCTAGTCAAACATTCATTGACTCTCGAACAGTATATGTCGATGATGATGAAGATATGCTTAATTTCGATATAACTTACAAAATGAAATTTGAAATTGTTGAAGATGTAATGTTCCTAAAAATGCTTAGCATAACAGTTGATGGTGAAGATGTAATGGATGAATTCATGGAAAATAATGCGGAATGTGCTGCTTTTGTTCGTGGAGAATTGGATGATAAAAACGAATGGGAAGATGCTATTGATGCCGTAGAAATACCCGACATGTGTGACGGCGAAGTAGAAGGTTATGATGGAGGCGATAGTGGACCTGCACGATTTTCGTTTGATCTATACGATGCCTACGGCTCAGTTTCCGATGCCGACGACGACGACTTGGTTCAAATTACAATGTCAGGTGGTGAAGATATTTCTTGGTCATTAATTGGAATACGAATTTCTGTTGACGGAAATACAATGTTTACTTGCGCAAACCCTGGTCAAAGTAGCAGCAGTTATTATTGTTCAGCCTATGGTGAATCTACAGGACAAGATTGGAGTGTCGGTGAAACAATAGTGATCAAAGAAAGTGGCGGATTTGATCACTGTAGCAATTCTTGCGAAGTTGAAGTACGGATTACTAATCAAATGGATGGAGTAGTACTATACTCGGGATATGCATACATCAGCTAATCACTTCTGCGTTAGAAGATGATGCAAAGCCCTGACATGAATACCAGTCGCTCCGTGTGCAACCATTTTGTTTGTCTTGGCTCCCCAAGCGGTTCCAGCGATATCGAGATGAGCCCAGGGAATCTGCTTCTCATCATCACCCTCACCTGTGGTTCCTACGAATTGCTTGAGATATGCGGCGGCGGTATTTGAGCCACCCCAGCGAGTTCCTCCGAGGTTGCGTAGGTCGGCGATTTTACTGTCCTTCATGTCCTTCTCAAAGGCCGGTAGAAGAGGCATAGGCCAGATCAATTCTCCACAGGCATTACCAGAGTTCTTCAGGCGTTCTGCCAAGTCGTCGTCATTGCACCACATTCCTGTTGCCTCATGTCCAAGAGCGATTACTACTGCCCCAGTTAATGTTGCCAAATCGATAATGAATTCAGGATTGTATTGCGAGGCCTTGTGCAAACCATCTGAAAGTACCAATCTTCCTTCAGCATCGGTGTTCAGGACTTCTACGGTCTTACCTGACATTGTGGTAATTACATCTCCAGGGCGCTGAGCATTGCTCGCTGGCATATTCTCAGCCATGCATGAAATCCCTACAACTCGGCCTGCGTGCCCACTAGCCCATAGCGCCTGCATCAATCCAAAGACAGTAGCGGAACCGTGCATGTCGTACTTCATCTCATCCATACTAGCACTCGGTTTTATCGAAATTCCACCGGTATCGAATGTAATTCCCTTACCGACGATTACTGGGGGTTGTTCTCCAGCGTCTGAGTTCAGTTCAAAGATGACCATGCAAGGTTTGCGATCGCTACCCATACCAACTGCACAGAGTCCGCCCATTCCAAGTTTCAATGCCTCTTCATATTCGATGACAGTGACGGTTGCGTTGTTCTTACCCTCAGCCCACTTGATGGCTTTCTCAGCATAGGCCATTGGATACAGATCGTTCGGAGGAGCATTGCCCAAATCTCTGGCTAGGTGCACTCCAGTCGCTACCTGTGCAGAAAGGCCCGCTGCTGCAGCAACGCCAGCTACATCATCGACCTGAGCATGTAGTGAAAGTTCTCCATCATCGTCGTCATCATCATCCTTTGATTTGTATTGGTCGTAATCATAGTCACGCAGAATCGCTCCCTCGATATACGCCGCTGCATGTTCACTGGACAAACCTGCCAAACGTGCTGTGAATTCCTTACCGTGCTGTTTCCCTCGACCCGAAACTAGACTTGCACCAGCATTTCTGATAGCGTCAGTATCCAAGTCCTTCTCCTTGCCAAGACCAACAAGAATCGCCTTGCCAGCGGTACTGTGAATGGTCAAACTTGAACCTGCTTTGCCCTTGAAATCACCATTCTCTATGACATGTGAGATAGTTTCTACAAGTCCATTTGCAACTTCTGTTAAGTTCAATGAAGAAACTTCGCAGGCATTCTCCATGACTGGCACTACCAAGGTACCAGATACGTTTCCAATTCCATCTACATCGACATTCATTGTTCTGACCAAAGGGTGCGAGTATGGAGCACTTTGTCAAGCCTACGGCATACAACTCAGCGACGCGATGCCCACCATGCCGCAGCAAGTAGGGAAATCAAGAATGCACTAGGGTCGAAAATGCCCCAGCCTCCTAACCAATTTTCTTCTTCTGAATTGGTGAATGATACATCGAGTCCCTCAACTGCTTCAACCACGGCCATTGAAGAATCGATTACTCTTTTTTGATACACAAGAACGAATGTTCCTTTCTCGGACACTCCATCTGGAAGGTTGAATGTTACTTTGGTCGAATTGGTCGCATTTACACCAAAGAAGTCACCGATCATGATGGCATCTTCAGAAGATAGGGTGAATGTTCGATTGAATTCATCAATCAATTCGTTAGCAACGCTCAGATTGGATGCATCGACTCCTTCAGGAACCCACCAAATTGTAGCGTTCGATGTACTTGCTCGCGCCTCGTTAACCACAGTAGCGGTTAATTGGTCATCTTCGACACTCAATTCTTGCACATGTAAGCGAGCCCTCCAATGCCAGACATTAGAAATCAGATATCTCATTACATCCATTTCCTCACCCAAACGATCGGATAGAGCCTCTACGGTTCCGGGAAGCCACTGCTCATCATCGGTCTCAAAGGTAAAGGTCGGGAAGCCCATAATGCCGTAACCGTAGTCGCGACTGGTGCCGCAATTCGGGTATAGGCCTTGATTGGCATTTTGGATAGGTATCTCAGATATGTCTGCATGGACATCGTCCCTGATGCCGTGGAATAATTCCCAATCTGGTGGTTGTTCAGGCCACTTACCCCAAGGATAGAGCATAATCCATACTCCGGTATGCATTGTAACATATAGGTCAGCGTGAGGAACCACCGTGTTCATGTAAATCGAATTCGCAAGAGTTTCTGATTCGCTGAATGCGCTACTTCCAGGTTGGGTAGTTGGACAAGTATTCCAGTAGTGATCGTAGTTTCGATTCAAATCTACTTGGTTGATGTTCCAGCGGGTGTCGATATCGTTGCCATCTGCATTGAGCATGATCAAAATGTGCAGTTCTGTTGTCGAAAGAACATCGATTGCATCCTGCTCTCCAGCAGCCCATGCTTCGATGTAATACTCTGCAGTCAAGAATGCTAATTCAGTTCCAAGGTGTTCATTTCCATGATGGCCTCCATCAATGTAGACCACATCTTTCTCCGTACCATCGGGCTTGGTTTCCAGACTCCAGTCAGATATCTGTAACATCCACAAATTTCTTCCAAGTTCGGTTTGGCCTACAACTAGCAAATTCACAATGTCAGGATGGTCATCTGCCCATGCATTAACGTCGATGGTCAATGTTGCATAGGAATGGTACCAGTGCTCCTGTACGATATCCGGCTGTTGTGCCTTTGCCATCGGAGTAAGGACTGAGAGCAGCAACAACCCGAGCAGTATGTGAACTCTCATCGGTTATCTGGGGCCAATCACTATTCATCAAACAATCGCCGTATTGCCATGCACTATTTTCAGGCTCTGAGTTGCAGGGTGCCGTTGAAATAGACGATTCTCTGGCAACGTACGATGACGGTGCCTTTCGCCCGCGGCCAACACATCATGTTGGACTACGTCAACTTCCATCCAATAGTTGCAGATGTGGGCGACTGGATGCTACAATCTATGTTGGCAGCATGCCAAGATGTAGGTGTCCGTATCGTACATTCACACGTTGAGAAATTCGATGGCACTGACAGCCCTGAAGGGTTTGCATCTGTTGTTTTGATCGACGAAAGCCATGTCTCTGCTCATTGCTATTCAGAGGAAGGATTGTTGGCCTTGGATGCCTTCACTTGTGGAGAACACAATCCTTCGGAAATCGTTGCGCATATCGATGCTACCATACGCGCTATTTGTCCTGAAGTTGAACAGATAAGCCACCATGAAGTAGACCGTTTCTTGCATAGGAAGTGACTAGATGAGGAACTTCATCGATGAGAATTTCAAACACTTCAATGCTGGTGAGTTACAACGTTGTGCTGAATCGCTATCCGAATTCATTTCCAACGGTGGCAGGGTGATGCTGACCATGGCTGGAGCCTTGTCTACAGCGGGTATCGGTCGCACCCTCGCTCCTGCAATCCGTTCAGGATTGATACACGCGA